>NZ_JAMYPU010000095.1:0-509 GCF_040320535.1 Mesorhizobium sp. M0676 | reverse complement strand
GTCGGCGGCCGCGCCATGCGTTCGCTTTCCGCTGCCGAAGGTTGCATGCCAAGCGCCTTGGCGATCTCGCCGCTCATCTCGTGCTGGACGGCAAACACGCCGGCCATGCCACGGTCGAACCGGTTGGCCCACAGATTGTCGCCCGTTGCCGTATCGATGAGCTGGGCATTGAGGCGGATCTGCTCGCCGGTGCGGCGGACGCTCCCCTCGACAACGAAGCGGACGCCAAGGTCGCGCGCGACGTCCGCCAGCGCTGCAGGCTTGTTCTTGTAGGCGAACACCGAGTTGCGCGCGATGACGTCCAGACCAGACAGCTTGGTGAGGTCGGTGATCAGATCCTCGGTGATGCCGTCAGCGAAATAGTCCTGGCCTGGATCGCCGCCGAGGTTTGCAAACGGCAGCACGGCAACCGATGGCCGCGATGGCACTGAGAACTTCTGCCATGCGAAAATGCCGGCAATCGCGGCGATCGCCAAGGCGGCGGCGCCTGCCAGGATGATGACGCGCGA
>NZ_JAMYPU010000094.1:0-527 GCF_040320535.1 Mesorhizobium sp. M0676 | reverse complement strand
ACAAGATTTGTCGGGTATAATCCAGCCTGGCGGTCTCCGGACCCGGCGACTCAAAGATGGCTTGGCTGACGTGCGCGTTGCTGGGCCCCCCCTAGACCGCCCCCCCAACCCCGGCGCCGGTGAACCCCGACGGGCGGAGGCCTATGGCTACAGCGCGAGCCGATCGGTGTCTACATAGCTCGGTAGCACTGGCTTGCTCCTCCAGGTTGGGTGGCAGGATTAGGTGCTGCTGAGGCCAGCGTGCAAGGAACAAGTGCAGGTGGAGAAGGTTGAATCTCAGTTCCTCTCCCTCTAACACTCACAAAGTCCAACAATTCTCTGCTCCGCTGCCAGGCGCTCTTGAGCCGAGCGTTTGCAGGGCGTGCGTGTGGCCAAAAGCTGGGGGGCGCCGCAGCGCCCAGGCGTGCAAATTGCTCTCTGAACGCCGATCCTTCTCCGAAGCGGTAGTGTGCTGAGAGTTCTGCAAATTCGCTGAGAGAGGGCGGTCATGGCAGGCTGGTGATGTTCAACGTCACCGATTCCCTGGA
>NZ_JAMYPU010000093.1:0-551 GCF_040320535.1 Mesorhizobium sp. M0676 | reverse complement strand
TGCGCCCCATGTCGGCCGTTAAAGTTGACTTGTGCCACCACCTGACAGCGGACATTACCGGCGACCGCGCTTGAGGGCGTAGTTGCGCCTGGAACGGACCTGCCCTCAACCAACTCATTTTCTGGGCATCATATTCAGGGTCAATGCTTCACTCCCTCGTGGCCTGCTGATATTCGAGCCCCAGTCGCGGTTATTTGGGCCACCATCCGATTGACAAGCGCGATATAACGGGGATGAGCGCGGAGCGAGTCGAGGTCGCTATCTTGACGCATCCAAGGCACGCGCAAAACGAGGTAAGCATGTGATGCAGTTAGCTGACGTTCAAGGCAATCGATAGCCTGCTCCGTCTTGCCCAGCTTCGCATAAAAACAGCCTAAGTTGTACTGAACCGGAATGTTGTCTCCGGCGAACATTTCCCCACGAGAGGCCCACGACAGCGCGCGTTCAATCTCGCCAATTTCTGCCAGCATTGCGGCACCGTAACATAGCGCGGTGGCATTGTCGGGATGCGCTTTGACTTCCTTTTCCACTCGCAGCACACCTTGCCTTGC
>NZ_JAMYPU010000092.1:0-557 GCF_040320535.1 Mesorhizobium sp. M0676 | reverse complement strand
ATGGAGCGAAGGCTTACCGCGATCCTTGCTGCCGACGTGGTCGGCTACAGCACGCTCATGGGCGAGGATGAGGTCGGCACGCTCGAACGACTGAAGGGTTGCCGTCGAGAACTGGTCGACCCCGCGATCAAGGAATTCCACGGTCGGATTATCAAGCTCATGGGAGACGGGGCGCTGGTCGAATTCGCCAGCGTCGTTGATGCCGTCCAATGCGCTGCCGCGATTCAGCGCCGGATGGCTGTCCGAGACCCGGGCACCTCCGACCCCCGCCACATCCGGTTTCGCATCGGCGTCAATCTCGGTGATGTCATCGTAGAGGAAAATGACATCTACGGCGATGGCGTCAACATCGCCGCGCGCCTCGAGGCTATGGCCGAGCCGGGGGGTGTATGTATCTCCGGAACCGCATTTGATCATGCCGTTCACAAGGTTGATGTCGGCTTTGCCAGTCTTGGCGAGCAGCGCCTCAAGAACATCGCCGATCCGGTTCGCGCCTATCGATTGCTGCTGGATCCCGCAGCATCGGGAAAGGTCACGGCCGCGCCACACCGGCCGAG
>NZ_JAMYPU010000091.1:0-558 GCF_040320535.1 Mesorhizobium sp. M0676 | reverse complement strand
CTGGCCTCCATACCCAGCCGACATGATGAATCAGATATTCTCCCCGATGGGAATCCCTCGCGATTCCATCAGGTCAGATTATGCTTCTAGGCGGTGAAGACCGCGGCCAAGTGGCGTACTCCACCCGTCTAAACGTTATGACCGTGGTGTGAGCGGTGTCCCGCTTTCCTCGAACATTTTAGGGTGTCGCAAATCTTCGATCGCCGACATCCCCATTGCAGACGTAGACGCTTTCCTCCACGTAAAGGGTCGTGGCGGGTGGTCTCGGGTGTCGGGTAGCGACGAGCGCACGCCCTGCCCGCGTTCTTCCGCCATGCTCAGCGTCGACAATGTCGCCGCGACTGTTCAGGGAAGAAGCTTGCCGATGGGCATGGCCCGATGTTCAGCGGCTCCTTGAGAGCACGAGGGACAGGATTCGCGCCCTGATTGTTGGCATCGAAAATTCCCTAGGTATGAGCTTTCAGGAGGTTGTCGATCGTGTCCCGCGGCGCGGTTTAGCTGGCGGCATTAGTCGCCGTGCTCTCCGGCATGGCCGGGCTGATCAGCGGGCCACGGCTG
>NZ_JAMYPU010000090.1:0-596 GCF_040320535.1 Mesorhizobium sp. M0676 | reverse complement strand
GCGTTCCTGGCAGGCGGGTCTCGATCCGGAACGGCTGGTGTTCATCGACGAAACCTGGATCAAGACCAACATGGCACCGCTGCGCGGCTGGGGACCATGCGGCAAACGCCTGCGCGGCTTTGCTCCGCACGGCCACTGGCGCACGCTGACCTTCCTCGGCGCCCTGCGGCTCGACC
Source organism: Mesorhizobium sp. M0676 (assembly GCF_040320535.1). Classification (NCBI taxonomy): domain Bacteria; kingdom Pseudomonadati; phylum Pseudomonadota; class Alphaproteobacteria; order Hyphomicrobiales; family Phyllobacteriaceae; genus Mesorhizobium; species Mesorhizobium sp. M0676. Next base: position 420 of record NZ_JAMYPU010000090.1, on the reverse strand, counting down.
GTCTTGCTGCCCCTTGCGTCTTCGACGGACCGATCAACGCGAGAGCTTCCGGGCCTATGTCGAGCAGCAGCTCGTGCCAGTGCTCCAGCCCGGCGACATCGTCGTCATAGATAATCTTGGCTCCCACAAGTCGGCCGCCATCCGGCAGATGATCCGCGCCGCAGGCGCCAGGCTTTGGTATCTGCCGCCATACTCGCCCGACCTCAACCCAATCGAGCAAGCCTTCGCCAAGATCAAACACTGGATGCGAGCCGCCCAGAAGCGAACCATCGACGACACCTGGCGACACATCGGCCACCTCGTATCAACCATCCAAGTTCAGTTCACGACCCCAGGGTGCCGGCGGCTCGGCCGTTCCGCTGATCAAGGAAGCCATGGCGGCGGGAGAAATCATATGGGCGCACGCCTTCGAACATACTT
>NZ_JAMYPU010000089.1:0-743 GCF_040320535.1 Mesorhizobium sp. M0676 | reverse complement strand
TGGAAAAGCGAATGGGCGAGTGTGCGATGGGTTCACCAACTTCGCTCGTCCTCTGCAGGTTACATGCGTAGCCGTGAAAAAAAGGTCGAATTCCTGCGCCGCTAGGTGTCAATCAGCACAACATGACCCGTCTGGCTCTGTAAGCTTCCTCGGCAGTTACAACGTGGACTGGGAGGAGTGATACGATGAAAACGAGTCACCACGAACAATACAGGGGCCGCCCCTCGAGACGGAAAGTCCTGACGGGACTGGCTGCTCTCGGTGTAGCGGCAATGGCAATCGGGTCGACGACCGGTTTAGCCTCCGCTGCATCCTTGCTCGATAAAATCAAAAACGGGGATACAATCCGGATCGGCTTTTCCAATGAACCTCCGCACGCCTATCCGGGCCCGAACAACGAGCCACTCGGCTTCGTCAATGCCGTCACAATCGATATCTTGAGAAAGCTGGGTGCAACTAAGGTCGAGCCAGTCTTGACGGAGTGGGGCTCGCTTATCCCCGGTCTGCAGGCAGCCCGTTTTGATATGATCACGGGGGGGATGGCAATCACCCCTGAGCGCTGCAAGAACGTGCTGTTTACCGACCCAGTTGTGGCCATTATTGACGGCCTGCTCGTGCCGAAGGGAAACCCGAAGGGGCTCCACTCATACGAGGACGTCCGCGACAAGGGCGTCACAGCGGTCACCGGCTCTGGATGGGCTGCAGTGAAGACCGCTCAGAAGATCGGCATCCCCGATGACAAG
>NZ_JAMYPU010000088.1:0-789 GCF_040320535.1 Mesorhizobium sp. M0676 | reverse complement strand
CGCGAAGCGGCTGCAAGCCGTCGCCCGGCATGCGCGTTGAAAGCGGAAGGCGAACGATCGCATCGTGAACGCGTCCGGAAAACTGTCCATCGAAACGCTCGCCAATCCGCAGCAGCACGCGGGCGCGCAAAATGTCGAGCAGGCATTGGAACGCATAGAGCCCCGCAGCAAGCACGACGAGCCCCACTAGCGTGAATACGCTGCCACTTGCCAGAACGCGGTCATAGACCTGAAGCATGAACAGCGGCGAGATCAGCGCAAGCACGTTGACCACGCCGCTGATCAACACAATGCCCCAAATCGCGGAAGTCAGAGGGAAGGGTCTCAAAGCTGAATCCTTTGGAATGGTTGTCACGTAAGTCTCCGGAGGCTGGCGACCCGGCTCCCTATATTGCTCCCCGACCGGCAACCGACTGCATCCGCTTGCTGGTCCAGGATCAGTGCTCCCGCCGAATATGTTTGGTCCCGGCATTTAATGGAGCGGGTCAACAACACCGTCCGGCTGAAGGTTTGGAAGGGATTCATCGTGGTCGGCCGCAAGGGCCCGAACAGGCTTCCGCCTCCACACCTTCAGGAGATTTCGGTGCACGACCAGCGCGACGCGCAGGGCTTGGTCAAGCTGTCAACGCTGCGACTGCTCCCGGGCGCCCCTCGGGCGCCCCGGCCCAGGCAAGTAGCGGAACGGGAAAGCGCCCGCCCAGGGGGCGGGGCGGGCGCGGTTCCGTATGGGTTTCTGGATCAAACGAAGGTGAAGTCCGACGCGGTCAGGCCTAGGTCGGCCACGGTGAC
>NZ_JAMYPU010000087.1:0-808 GCF_040320535.1 Mesorhizobium sp. M0676 | reverse complement strand
GTACGCAAGGCTGGAGGACGGGTGCGCATCACGGCTCAGCTAATCAATGGTCTTGGCGGTGACCATACCTGGGCCGAGCGATATGACCGGACGCTGGACGATATCTTCAAACTGCAGGACGAGATTTCCAAGACCATAGTCGATGTCCTCAAAGTGAAGCTGTTGCCCGAAGAACTGGAGACTATTACAAACCGCTCGACCGACAACCCAGAGGCTTACGAGACGCTGTTGATGGGCAGGTCGTTCCTCAACAGGGGAGTCGAGACGAAGTTTATCAAAACAGCGCAGCGACTGTTTGCTAGAGCTGTTGAAGTTGACCCAAATTATGCGCGCGCTTATGCCGCTTTGGCTGATTGTGAGTGGCTTCTGTTAACTTGCAACGATCCCGACGCCAGCTTCGAGGCAGTCCTTTCCAACAGCTCACGGGCGCTGGAACTTGAGCCAGGTCTCGCCGACGCCCATGCATCACGTGGCGGGGCCTTGTTCGTAAATGGCCGGTATGCCGAGGCGGAAGTCGAGTTCGAGCGAGCTTTAGAATTAGACGCTAGCTCTTCCGATACCTATTTCGCTTACGGCCGGAATTGTTTCATTCAAGGTCAATACGAGAAAGCTGCCGGTCTGTACCAGCGTGCTGTATCGTTGTCACCCGATGACTATCGGGTCTGGACCAATCTAGGGATGGTCAATGTTTCACTCGGCCGCAGCGACGACGCCAAGGAAGCGGCAAGGCAAGGTGTGCTGCGAGTGGAAAAGGAAGTCAAAGCGCATCCCGACAATGCCACCGCGCTATGTTACGGTGCCGCAATGC
>NZ_JAMYPU010000086.1:0-846 GCF_040320535.1 Mesorhizobium sp. M0676 | reverse complement strand
GGTTGTGTGCGTCAAGTTCTGCAAAATGGGCGATCATGAAACTGGTCATGCGGCTTGGCGTAGAGCGAGCTTCTTGTGCTCGCGCAGATCATCCATGTTGATATAGCGGTTGGCCTCCATCCAGTTTTCGTTGGTTTCGACGGCCAGCGCCCTGACCAGGCGCAGGCAGCTTTCGGCGTTCGGGAAGATGCGCACGACATAGGTGCGCCGGCGGATTTCCTCGTTGAGCCGTTCAAGCATGTTGGTGGACTTGAGGTGCTTGTGATGCTGACGCGGCAGCCGGAAGAAAGTCAGCGTCTGTTCTATGGCTTCTTCCGCCCAGGTGGTCAGCCGCGGGTAGCGGGCGGACCATTTGGACAGCCACGCGGCGAGATCGGCCTTGGCCTCGGCGAGATCGCGCCGGTCGTAGAGCCAGCGCAGTTCCTGCAGACAATCGTCGCCGTGCTTCCTGGGCAGGTGATCGAGCGCGTTCCTGAGGAAGTGGACGTAGCAGCGCTGCCATGCTGCTTCCGGGATCACCTCGCCGATCGCCGCGACCAGGCCGGCATGGTCGTCGGACACGGCCAGTTCGACGCCCTTGAGACCGCGTCGTTTCAAGCCGACGAGGAAGTCCTTCCAGGCCGAGCGGCTCTCGCGATTGGCCATCTCCACGGCCAGGATCTGCCGGCGCCCGTCCCAGTCGATGCCGACCGCGATCAGCACCGCCTGGCTCATCACGATGCCGGCTTCGCGCACTTTCTCGTAGCGGGCATCGAGAATGAGGTAGGGGAATGGCTCCTGAAGCGGTCGTTCGGCAAACGCCTTCAGGCTCTCGTCCAAGCGCTTGTTGATGGCCGAGATCGACGA
>NZ_JAMYPU010000085.1:0-867 GCF_040320535.1 Mesorhizobium sp. M0676 | reverse complement strand
AGCGATTCTGGTCTCGGATGTGGTCGGCTACAGCCGGCTAGCCGGCGCAGATGAAGATCGCATCTTGGCACGGCTGCGGGCGTTGCGCAGCGATCTCATCGATCCCACAATCGCCGTTCATCGTGGTCGCGTCGTCAAGCGCACAGGCGACGGAAGCCTAGTCGAGTTCAGCAGCGTGGTAGAAGCAGTGCGCTGCGCGATCGAAGTGCAGAATGCCATGGTTGAGCGCAATGCCGGGGTGCCGGATGATCGCCGCGTCGAGTTCCGTATCGGCATTCACCTGGGCGACGTCGTGCAAGAACGCGACGGCGACCTGATGGGCGATGGCGTCAATATCGCCGCGCGCCTAGAAGGTATCTGCGAACCTGGCAATATCTGTCTTTCCGAGCAAGCCTATTGGCAGGTAAAGTCAAGGCTCGATATCGCGATCAACGATCGCGGTGAGGTTCAGCTCAAGAACATCACCGATCCGGTCCGGGTTTATTCGCTACAGGTCGGCGTTCCCTCCAAGGCAAAGCCCACAGCACCAACCAAGCCCCTTTTTATACAGAATCCTCCGCAGCCGCTCGCACCGCCCGACAAACCTTCGATTGCCGTGCTGCCCTTCATCAACATGAGTGGCGATTCCGAACAGGAATTTTTCACCGACGGGCTGACGGAGGACATAATCACTGATCTGTCGAATGTGTCCGGCTTCTTCGTCATCGCCCGCAACTCCACCTTCGCCTATAAAGGCAAACCCACCGACGTCCGTCAGATCGCTCGCGATCTGGGTGTGAGGTATATTCTTGAGGGCAGCGCCCGCCGATCCAACAAGCGGTTGCGCGTCAATGTGCAGCTTGTCAATGCGGCAGAAGGCGGCAATCA
>NZ_JAMYPU010000084.1:0-940 GCF_040320535.1 Mesorhizobium sp. M0676 | reverse complement strand
TGTTGCGTGCGGCGGCTTTCCTGAGGATCGACTTCAGCTTGGAGAAGGCATTCTCGATCGGGTTAAAGTCGGGGCTGTAAGGCGGTAGGAAGAGCATTCGCGCGCCGGCCGCTTCGATCGCTTGGCGGGCGGCGGCGACTTTGTGAGCGGGCAGGTTGTCGAGGATGACGATGTCACCAACTCGAAGCGTAGGCGCCAATACATGCTCGGCATAAGCGGCGAACCATTCACCCGTCATCGGTCCGTCGAGGACCATCGGCGCAGTCATGCCAGTCAGGCGCAATGCGCCTGTAAAAGTAGTCGTTTTCCAGTGCCCGTGCGGGATCGGAGATCGGCACCGCATGCCCCGCTTTGCCCGTCCACGCAGGCGAGCCATCTTCGTCGATGCGCCGGTCTCGTCGATAAAGACCAACCGTTCGGGATCGAGATCAGGCTGGGCCTCGAACCAGGCGCGCCGCCGCGCGAGCACGTCGGGCCGATCCTGCTCGCTGGCGTGCGCTGTTTTTTTGAAGGTCATCGAGTGACGGTCGAGAAAGCGCCAGATCGTGCTCGGCGCGAACACGACCGCATGCTCCGCCCTGAGAAATTCAGCCAACTCGACCAGTGTGATGTCGTCCTGACCTTCGATCGCCGCTAGGATCGTATCCCGGTAGGCTTCGATCCGCTGGGAGCGCTTGTCTCCGCCTTGGGGCTTTGCCCGCGTCGCGCCGCTCTCTCGCCATTCGCGGACCCAGCGGACCGCGCTTGCCGCGGCAACACCGAAACGATCCGCCGCAGCCCGCCGCGACAGGCCACTCTCAACCGCTGCGATCACTCGCGAACGCAAATCCTCCGATATGGCTCTAACCATGCCTGCTGGCCTCCATACCCAGCCGACATGATGAATCAGATATTCTCCCCGATGGGAATCCCTCGCGATTCCATCAGGTCAGATTATGCT
>NZ_JAMYPU010000083.1:0-994 GCF_040320535.1 Mesorhizobium sp. M0676 | reverse complement strand
GCCGACATTTCGGACGTGGCGTTGCTTGGCCGGCTGCGCAATGCAGGACCATGGCTGCAGCAGTTGATTGGGCACCTTTTGAAGCGCGAGGATGCAGGTTTGGCCAAAGGCCGACTGGTTCGCATCCTCGATGCGACAGCGGTTGCCAAGGCCGGTGCGTATGAGAAGAAGAACAATGGTCTTTGGCGCATGCACTGCGCCTTCGAGCTTGAGCGCGAGCAGTTCGACTTCATCGAGATCACCGACCAGAGCGAGGCCGAGTTGATCGACCGCGTGCCGGTGGTGCCAGGCGAGATCCGCATCGGTGACCGCGCCTATCTGCAGGCCGAGCGGATCGCCAAGGTGATGGCGCAAGGCGGCGATGTTGTTGTGCGCGCGTCGTGGAAAAACGCGCGATGGCTCGACGCCAACGGCAGGGCGTTCGATCTCATCGGCTACCTGGAGAACTGCCGGGAGGAAGTCTGCGAAACGCCTGCCCGGCTGGCACTCAAGAAGGGCGAGCCTGTGAAGATGCGCCTGATCGCCTTGCGCAAATCCGAGGCCGCGGCACAAGAAGCGCGGCGCAAAATCAACAAGGAAGCCAGGGCCAAGGGCAACAAGGTTCAACCGCAGACGCTGATTGCGGCCGGCTTCGTCCTGCTTGTGACCTCGCTTGACCGGGAGGAGTTTCCCGCCGATACGGTCCTCAAGCTCTACCGCATGCGCTGGCGCATCGAACTCGCCTTCAAGCGCCTGAAGAGCCTGATCGGGCTGCGCTCTCCTCCCGCCAAAGACCCAAGGATCGCAAAGCCTTGGATCCTTGCACACTTCCTCATCGCGCTCGTGACCGAACCCCTCTCGCAGGAGTTGGGTGTCTCTCCCCCTTGAGCGACGGGCGCCCGCTACTGTGGCGCGCCACCCGCCAGATCGTCGCCTCTCTGATCGCGACCATCTTTACTCAACCTTCCTTGGCGGCCCTGCGCCAAAATCTCCATGCCTTGCGATATCGCTGGCG
>NZ_JAMYPU010000082.1:0-1054 GCF_040320535.1 Mesorhizobium sp. M0676 | reverse complement strand
CCCAGATTGTCGCCCCAAGGGCTTTCGTAAAGACCGCGGGAAACGATCGCCCATAGCGACGAACGTTAGACTCATGAGCCGTGAAGATTTCAGTGTTCATTTCAGGATCCCTCTGCGTGTCGCGTCGCGTTCAACGAGCAAGTGATTAAATGCGTTTGGTTTTGTTGCGGTTGTTTTTAGTTTCACTGAAGATCGGAACGGTAGGCGGAACTTTGGACGGTCGTGACCTCCCAGGAATGTGTTCGTAATGCCGACACTCTCCTCAAAAAGGTCCGCGCCAAACGGGAGACCGGACTCGCGCGGCAGCTCAACTGCACTGACGCCGTCGGAACCTCCCCCGCTTCACGTTGCTCTGCATGGCGATATCTCTCGTCTATGCGTTGGAACGAACTCAGTTCTAGAGTTTTGGAGCAGGCGGCGATACTACGGCATCTGGTAGTTGACTTATCCGCTCATCGCCCGCGAAAGGGCCTACCAATAAATCACAGGCTTGCGCTGGCGGCGCCTCATGTGTGACAGCGCTTCTGCCATACAGCAGCATGTTAAGGTGTTGCAGGCCTTCGGCAGCAACACGAACCGTCGTGCCCGGCCGGTAGTGTAGCTCGGCGGTAGCGAAGCCGCTCGCGAGCGCGCCCTCAACAGCGCTGTAGCGAGCGAGCGACGTAGCGGCGATCATCGACGTTTCTTTGATGTCGGGGCCGCTTTCGGACCGCTTCTGAAGCGTCTCGACCAACTCTGCCTGAACGAGGATTAGGGTCTCGAAAAAGCCGACAGCGGAGGATATCGTGGGATCAGATTAAGCCGGTTCTCCCTGTGATTTTTCGTGGGATGAGGACCCTGTTTGAGGGGTGATTTTCGTCCAAGTGGGGTCTGACGCACTCTCGATGATATTTTCTTTCAGGCCGCACCGATCAAACGTGCTTCGAGAAGGTCAAGCTTCCGCGGCCGTACATCTGCCGTTTTACAAGCTGAGCTTGGTGATCTGTCCTTCCGTCTGCCCGTTGGACCATGGCTCGGTGATCGCGGCGCGGACGGCAGCACGGTCGCGAATGAT
>NZ_JAMYPU010000081.1:0-1101 GCF_040320535.1 Mesorhizobium sp. M0676 | reverse complement strand
GATTGCCGTTACCGCCCGCTCAGGGGCGCCAGCGCGACCTTGCCCTCTTTGCCGCAGAGTGTCGCACCGGATCCATAGCCGCTATCTTCGACGAGTTTCGGATCTTCCCTGTACCGGGATGAAGGTAGAGCTTCACCTCGTTGCCCGCCGCTTTATCTGCGATGCGCCATTGTGCCGTCGACGAATCTTCGCTGAACGCTTTGACGACTGCGTTGTCGCCGAGCGATCCCGCCGGACCTCGCGATTGGAGTGTATCGTTCATCATCTTGGGCTGGCGCTCGGCGGCCGGCCGGCGGCCAGTTTTGCGAAGCGGCTGATGGTCCCGGTCAGTAATGACACGCTGCTGCGGGTGGTGCGGCGACGGGCCTGTTTGCAAACAGATCCTCTCAAAATTGTCGGCATTGATGATTGGGCCTTCCGTCGCGGCCATCGTTACGGCACGATCGTCTGTGATCTGGAGCGGCGGCGGATCGTGACGCTGTTGCCTGATCGTGAGGTTGCCACCGTCGAGGCCTGGCTCGCCGACCATCCTCAGATCGAAACCGTCTCGCGCGACCGCGGCGGCGGTTACGGTGAAGCGACCGCGAAGGCGTTGCCCGAAGCGGTTCAGGTCGCCGACCGCTGGCATCTCATGGAGAATGCGAGTGCGGCTTTCCTCGACGCCGTCCGCAAGTCGATGCGGACAATCCGAACTGCGATCGGCGCTACGACGATCAATCCCGATCTGCTCACCTACGCGGAGAAGCGGCAATACGAAGGCTATCTGCGGCGTGAGGAGACAAATGCGGCAATCATGAAACTTGCCAGCGAAGACATCCCCATCAAGGAGATCCTGCGTCGCACCGGCCACAGCCGTAAGCTGGTCCGTCAGGTGGTCCGTGGCCAGCGGACCGATATCTTCCGCGCCCGCCAGAGTTCACTCGAAGCCTGGCTGCCCCTTCCTGGACGGGCAATGGAAATCTGGTTGCCACAATGCAAGCGAGCTTTGGCGACGGCTGAAGACAAAGGGCATTCGGGGACGTCTGGGTGTCGTCAGCGAATGGGCAAGGCGACGACGACGCGCCGAACAGGCATCCGATCAGCAACTCCACAAGGTGCCAT
>NZ_JAMYPU010000080.1:0-1177 GCF_040320535.1 Mesorhizobium sp. M0676 | reverse complement strand
ATTACTCTTTGATGGTGACGACGATGCCGGCACCGACGGTGCGGCCGCCTTCACGGATGGCGAAGCGCAGCTTCTCTTCCATGGCGATCGGCACGATCAGCTCGACATCGACCGTGATGTTGTCGCCGGGCATAACCATTTCCGTGCCTTCCGGCAGCGACACGATGCCGGTCACGTCGGTCGTGCGGAAGTAGAACTGCGGACGGTAGTTGGTGAAGAACGGCGTGTGACGGCCACCTTCGTCCTTGGTCAGGATGTAGGCTTCGGCCACGAACTTCTTGTGCGGCTTCACCGTACCGGGCTTGGCCAGAACCTGGCCGCGCTCGACGCCTTCACGATCAACGCCGCGCAGCAGCGCGCCGATGTTGTCGCCGGCCTGGCCCTGATCGAGCAGCTTGCGGAACATCTCGACGCCCGTGCAGGTCGTCTTGGTCGTCGGACGGATGCCGATGATTTCCAGTTCCTCGCCGACCTTGACGATGCCGCGCTCGACGCGGCCGGTGACGACCGTGCCACGGCCCGAGATCGAGAACACGTCTTCGATCGGCATCAGGAACGGCTTGTCCAGCGGACGAACCGGCGTCGGGATATAGGCATCGACCGCAGCCATCAGCTCGCGGATCGCGTCTTCGCCGATGGTCTTGTTGGAGTCTTCCAGAGCAGCCAGCGCCGAACCCTTGACGATCGGAATGTCGTCGCCGGGGAACTCGTTCTTCGACAGAAGCTCGCGAACCTCGAGCTCGACCAGTTCGAGCAGCTCGGCGTCGTCGACCTGGTCGACCTTGTTCAGGAACACCACGATCGACGGCACGCCGACCTGACGGGCAAGCAGGATGTGCTCGCGGGTCTGCGGCATCGGGCCGTCGGCGGCCGACACGACCAGGATCGCGCCGTCCATCTGCGCGGCGCCGGTGATCATGTTCTTCACATAGTCGGCGTGGCCGGGGCAGTCGACATGGGCGTAGTGGCGCGCTGCCGTCTCGTATTCGACGTGCGCCGTCGAAATCGTGATGCCGCGGGCCTTCTCTTCGGGCGCCGCATCGATCTGGTCGTAGCGCTTGTACTCGCCAAAATACTTCGTGATCGCCGCCGTCAGCGACGTCTTGCCATGATCGACGTGGCCAATCGTGCCAATGTTCACATGAGGCTTGTTACGCTCGAATTTACCTTTTGCCAT
>NZ_JAMYPU010000079.1:0-1225 GCF_040320535.1 Mesorhizobium sp. M0676 | reverse complement strand
GGTTGATCTGATCCCCAGAAACTGGACCGTTCAGAATTGGAGTTTTCCGCTGTAGTTTCCCGGCTGGGAGAGGAGCGGAAGCGATGAAAGCATCGAAGTTTTCGGACGCGCAGAAGGCGTTCATTCTGAAGCAGGGAGCGGATGGGTTTCCTGTGGCGGAGATCTGCCGGAGGGCCGGGATCAGCCAGGCGACCTATTTCAACTGGAAGAAGAAATATGACGGGCTGCTGCCGACAGAGATGAAGCGGCTGAAGCAACTCGAGGACGAGAACGGCAAGCTCAGAAAGCTGGTTGCCGACCTGTCGCTGGACAAGGAGATGCTGCAGGACGTGATCCGCCGAAAACTGTGAGGCCTGGTCGCAAACGCGAGCTGGTGGCCGATACCTGTGCTGATTGGAACGTGTCGATCCGGCGAGCGTGCCGTGTTCTGGAGTTCGACACCTCGACCTATCCGCCGGCGTGACCAGGCCGGCCTCGAAGCTCGGATCAAAGACATCTGCGCGACGCGGGTTCGCTATGGCTACCGGCGCGTGCACGTGATGCTCACGCGGGAGGGCTGGGACATCAACATGAAGCGGACCTATCGCATTTACAGGGACTTGGGCCTTCAACTGAGGAACAAGACGCCGAAGCGCCGGGTGAAGGCGAAGCTGCGAGACGATCGCCAGCCAGCCGTCGAACCTAACGACGTCTGGGCGATGGACTTCGTTCACGACCAGCTCGCGACGGGCAAGAAGATCCGGGTCCTGACGGTCGTAGATACGTTCTCACGCTACGTGCCGGTGCTCGACCCACGCTTCAGTTACCGCGCCGAGGATGTGGTCAGGATGCTGGAACAGGTCTGCCCCAAGATCGGCTATCCAAAGACGATCCGGGTCAATCAAGGCTCGGAGTTCGTCTCCCGCGAGCTCGACCTGTGGGCCTACACCAGGGGCGTCACGCTCGACTTCTCGCGACCGGGAAAGCCAACGGACAACGCTTACATCGAAGCCTTCAACGGCCGCTTCAGGGCGGAATGTTTGAACGCCCACTGGTTCCTGACGCTTGCCGACGCGGCCGAAAAGTTGGAGGATTGGCGCAGATACTACAACGAGGTGCGCCCACATGCGCAATCGGGCACAAGGTTCCGATCTCGTTGATTAATCCCGATGGCGCCGTCAGCCCGCCATCGTGAAACAGCCGGAAAACTCCACCTTCCGGCGGTCCAAAGAATGGTATCGGATCA
>NZ_JAMYPU010000078.1:0-1228 GCF_040320535.1 Mesorhizobium sp. M0676 | reverse complement strand
GGCCGTTGGCAGAACCACGGTGGCCGCGATCGTGGACACAGAATGGCTGGACGCTGGCATCATCAGCTGATGCGCGGTGCCGGCATGCGACTGATGTTCGGGCTGTTGGACACCGATGGCGACGGATCGGTTTCCGAGGACGAGGTTCAACGCGCGGTGGGCAGGATGTTCAGTAGCATTGACGAGAATGGTGACGGCAAGATCGATGCGGACGAGATCCAGTCCTTCATGCATGGCTCCAGCATGCATGGCACTGATAGCGAGGACACGCCGTAGGTCGCGCAAAGGGGGCGTCTATTGGCTGTTCGCCCGGCGGCTAACCAGCACTCTCTCCAGCCTTGCCGCAAACGCGCTATTCCCGCAAGCCCGCCATGCGCCAGCCATCAATAAACGGCTGCGCATCACTCGGGCTCTTGAAAGGTGAGTTCGCCACCAAATCACCGACCTTCCAATTTGGATTGCCCGCAAGAAATAGGCGGGCTTCCTCTTGTGCCTCAGGAACGCGACCGGCAAGGGCAAGCGCGGGAACCAGGTGCTCCCTTGAACCCGTCCCGTACGTTTCTTCCCGGCTCAAGGACGCAACAGCTTCTTCGTAGTGTCCAGAGGAAATCTGAGCCATTCCCATGATCCAGAAATACCAACCGGGTGGACGAGGATTTATACGGAGCGCCGCGCCACACGATATCAGCGCCGCTTGCGGATCGCCTAAGTAGATTTGAAGCTCACCCATCCATGCAACTGCATCTGCATTGTTGGGATTAAGCCGAACGGCAGCATCGAATTGGAATTTTGCTTCGTCCCAATTGCGCTCATAAAGCTGAACGCAGCCCATGATCCTGCGAGCATGGGAATCGTCGGGATCGATCTCCACGGCCCGTTGCGCGTGTATCAGAGCCTTTGCGCGGCCGGGTTCCTGTGGCTCTCCCCAGACAATCCAGCCAAATAGCAGTGAGATGGCAAGATTGGTGTGCCCCTCGCAGTAGTTTGGATCGATCTGAACGGCACGTTCCAAGTCAGCACACGCCTCACTGTTGTCCGATCTGGAATTGTTGCACTTGCCTCGTGACCTAACGCACAGATCATAGGCTTCGAGATTTGACGGTCGGGAACGGGCAACAAGTTTCTTTTCACCAAGCTTGCCAGAAATCGCTTCAACAACGCGTCGGGTGACTTCGTCCTGAACGTCGAATATGTCGGCGCTTTCGCGGTCGAAGCGCTCGGCCCACAC
>NZ_JAMYPU010000077.1:0-1341 GCF_040320535.1 Mesorhizobium sp. M0676 | reverse complement strand
GGCGCTCGCTCAAGGCATCGCCCAATTCCGGCATGCCGGTGTGGCAGGACAAGCTGTTCATCGGGCTCGCCCGCTCGGCGGCCGATGCGACGGAGTATTTCCAGATCCCGACCGGACGTGTGGTCGAGATCGGCACGCAGGTGGCGATCTGAGGTTTCCGGCAGCCTTTGACGCCACGCACCGGTCATTGCGGGGCAAGCCCTGCGCTGGGAACATGGTAGCCCTACCGTCACGGCACTTGATATTGCATCGCAGCAAGCGTAGAGCACCGCGCGCTTATCGGAGTGTCGTCCATGGCCCTTACCAATGCTGGTATTGAGGCAGAACCCGTCGAACAATCGAGCCATCCCGAAATCGAACAGCACAGCACCAAAGTTCTGATGCTGGGCGCGCTCGGTGTGGTCTATGGCGACATCGGCACCAGCCCGATCTACGCCTTCCGGGAAGCGCTTGTTGCGTCCTCCGGCGGCGGAATCGCCGAGCGCGGCGATATTCTGGGCGTGCTGTCGCTGATCATCTGGTCGTTGACGATTATCGTCACCATCAAATACATCATGTTTGTGCTCAGAGCCGACAACCGAGGCGAGGGCGGCGTGCTGTCGCTGATGGCACTGGCGCGCGGCAGTTTCCCGACCCGCTCGGCGATCATCCTGGCCATCGGTATTGTCGGCGCGTCATTGTTCTTCGGTGACGCCGTCATCACGCCGGCAATCTCGGTGCTTTCGGCGGTTGAAGGCATGAATGTCGTTACCCCGACCTTCCAGCCCTACGTCGTGCCGCTGACACTGGTCATCCTTGCGATCCTGTTTTCGGTGCAGCGCTTCGGGACCGGCGGTGTGGCGCTGATCTTCGGGCCGATCACGGCGGTCTGGTTCCTGGCTATCGGTCTTTCGGGCTTGAACCACATCATCGCCGATCCCGAAATCCTGTGGGCGGTCAGCCCGCACTACATCGTCGCCTTCCTGATCAATTCGCCCGATGTCGCCTTCGTCACCATCGGCGCCATCTTCCTCGCCGTCACCGGTGCCGAAGCGCTTTATGCCGATCTCGGCCATTTCGGCCGCAAGCCCATCGTGCTCGCCTGGCTGGCCATCGTGTTTCCCTGCCTGCTGCTAAACTATGCCGGGCAGGGCGCTTTCGTGCTGGCGAAGAACGGTCACGTCGGCCACCCATTCTTCGAGATGAACGAAGGCTGGACGCTGATCCCGATGGTGGTGCTGGCCACTGCCGCGACGGTTATCGCCAGCCAGGCGGTGATCTCCGGCGCCTTCTCGCTGACCCGGCAGGCGGTGCAGCTCAATATGCTGCCGCGCCTCGAAATCCTGCACACGTCGGAACGGC
>NZ_JAMYPU010000076.1:0-1383 GCF_040320535.1 Mesorhizobium sp. M0676 | reverse complement strand
CGAGCGTGCCGACCTCATCCTCGCCCATGAGCGTGCTGTAGCCGACCACGTCGGCAGCAAGGATCGCGGTAAGCCTTCGCTCCATACCTGCCTGCGCCCTCCTTGGTCGATCAAGCGGCTTCGCGCAGCCTATTCTAGTCCCGCATCGGACGCGAGTGTGTGCGTCCGTTATGACGCGCGTGTGCTTCTACTGAACAACCGTAAAGTGAAACACCTTGCTTGAGTTGACGAAGGAATAGCCGCCGCCTCCATCGTCGCGGCGTTTATAGACGGGTCCACAGTCGGGGCGCCCGAACATATTCTCGCTCAGCTCGCACAATAAGTCGCCATCGACACGGACGGTCTCGGTGACCAGCCGCGTCGTGGAGCGGAAGGCTGCCTTGCCGTCGCTCCCGATCTGGAGGAAGGCTGGTTGGAGACCGGGCTCAAGCTGACCCTGCAGAGTATGGCCCAGCACCAGCGAGGCGATCTCCTTGCCCTTCAAGCGGTTGTGCTCATCGCCGGTGAAACCGAACGGCCATTCGGGCAAGCCCGCCTGCTGCAACGCGTCGACGATGAGAGCCAAATCCTGCGGGTTACGATATTGGGCACCGTTGAGTCGGTATGCGGACAATGAATCGAAACCTGGTGTGGACATGGCACCTAGCCCCTCGGCCACTGCCGCCCTGGCATCCTGCAGGCGGCCGGCGCGGGCGTAGGCGGCACCAAGCGTGATCGTGAAATCTCCGACTGACGGCGCATCGTCGCGGGTGCGTTCGAGGGCCTCGATCGCCCTGTCGTTGCTCCCTTGAATTAGAAAGACCAGACCGGCAATTTGCCGGTTTACAGGTGAAAGGTTGGGATCGAGCCTGAGCGCCGTCTCGACCGCTTCGGCAGCCTCAGCATGACTGCCGGCGAACAGTTGCACGTATCCCAGGGCTATTTGCGTCTCAGCATCGCCGGGGCCGAGTGCGACGGCTCGCTCGACCGAAGCGATGGCTTCCTCGTAGCGGCGATCCACGACCTGCATGATCCCAAGAATAGCATAGGGCGACGAAAGGTCAGGGTCGAGTTGCAAAGCTCGGCTCGCCTTCTCATAGGCTCTCTTTCGTGCTGGCGCGCTCTGCATGATGTCATTGAACGATTCACGCCAGATATACACCGTCGTGCTTGCATCCGCCGCGAAGGCTTCTGCAAAAGCGGGGTCGAGCTGCTCGGCCTTGTCGTAGAGCGTGAGCGCCTCCCGCAGGCCGTCGCGCCGACCGGTCCGTGCTGTCTGCTCGGCACGAAGATAGAAGTCGTAGGCTTCGAGGTTTTCGGTCGGCGGCCGCGCCATGCGTTCGCTTTCCGCTGCCGAAGGTTGCATGCCAAGCGCCTTGGCGATCTCGCCGCTCATCTCGTGCT
>NZ_JAMYPU010000075.1:0-1390 GCF_040320535.1 Mesorhizobium sp. M0676 | reverse complement strand
GATCGTGTCCCGCGGCGCGGTTTAGCTGGCGGCATTAGTCGCCGTGCTCTCCGGCATGGCCGGGCTGATCAGCGGGCCACGGCTGGCAGGCTGATCAGGGGATCATCGCTCATCTGGCTGATCGTTTCCAGAGTCATATATCTGGCCCGCTGCACTGCCCATTCATCGTTCTGTTCGAGCAGGATTGCGCCGACGAGGCGCACGATCGCATCGTCGTTCGGGAAGATTCCGACGACCTCGGTGCGCCGCTTGATCTCGCCGTTGAGACGTTCGATCGGATTCGTCGAGTGGAGCTTGGCGCGATGTTCCTTGGGGAAGGTCATGTAGGCCAGCACGTCGGGCTCGGCGTCGTCCATGATTATCGCCAGCTTCGGCACCTTCGGCCGGATCTGGTCGGCGACGGCGCGCCATTGTACGGACGCGGTCTCGGGCGTTTCCTGGGCGAAAGCGGTGGCGATGAAGGCTGAGACGACCCTTCGGCCGCTCTTGCCGGCATGGGCCAGCACGTTCCTCATGAAGTGGACGCGGCACCTCTGCCATGTCGCGCACAGCACCTTGGTGACGGCCGCCTTGAGGCCTTCGTGAGCATCGGAGACGACGAGCTTGACGCCGCGCAGGCCGCGACGTGTCAGCTTGCGCAGGAACTCTGTCCAGATCGGCTCGGCCTCCGAGGTGCCAATCTCCATGCCCAGTACCTCGCGCCGGCCGTCCGCGTTGACGCCGACGGCGATGATAACGGCGGCCGAGACGATCCGCCCACCGCGGCGGACCTTCAGGTAAGTGGCGTCGATCCACAGGTATGGCCAATCGCCCTCGATCGGCCGCTCGAGGAAGGCCTTCACCTTCCCGTCGATCTCCTCGCACAGCCGCGAGACCTGGCTCTTGGATATGCCGCTCATACCCATGGCCTTGACCAGGTCGTCTACCGACCGGGTCGAGATGCCTTGCACATAAGCTTCCTGGATGACGGCGGTTAGCGCCTTCTCGGCCATGCGGCGCGGTTCGAGGAAACCTGGGAAGTAGCTTCCCTTCCTGAGCTTCGGGATGCGCAGCTCGACCGTGCCGGCCCGCGTCTCCCAGTCCCGGTCGCGGTAGCCATTGCGCTGGGCGAGCGGCAGCGGGTTCTTCTCGCATAGCTGGCGCCGGTGGCCGCGCCCACCTCCATTTCCATCAGTCGCTCGGCGGCAAAGCCGATCATCTCCCACAGCAGATCGGCATCCGGGGTCTTCTCCACGAGCGTGCGCAGGTTCATCATGTCGTCGGTCATCGGTGGTCCTTCCGAAATGGGTTGGCGTCAACAACCAAACCCTACCGGAAAGCGCCGATGACCACCCACACGCCGCTCGCTCGCTACAGCGCTACTAACGGCGCGCTCGTGAGCGGCTTCGCT
>NZ_JAMYPU010000074.1:0-1478 GCF_040320535.1 Mesorhizobium sp. M0676 | reverse complement strand
ATTGCTTGGATAGGCACACATTTACGAAATGGATGCACTCTCGTTCGCTTCGCCGAGCCGTTGCGGGCTCGCAGGCGGCGGGGACGCGCCCAGGCAATCGGCCGAACATTCACACTCAAAGAACGGTCCAGGAAACTTTGTAACCGGTCGTTCTGGTTGAGCCGCCCTCGGAAGAACGGGCATGGGGATGTGTTGCCGAGTCGCGCCGGCACTGCCCATTGCGAGCAAGGGAAGTGGCGGCGAATGGAGCTCGGAACGTCATTGTTCTGGTGAATGCCGGACACCGGGATCCTCCATGTCAGCGCGCTCTGCCACGTTATCCTGTGTAGACTCGATGGCCTTCAGGACTTTGGAAGGCGCACCGAATGATCGCTGCCGTCCACCTTCCATCACCAACACCAAATCCACGGCGCGGATGGCGCTCGGCCGATGGGCGACGACAACCGCAATGCCCTTGCGCTCGCGCACGGAGGCGATCGCATTAACGACTGCAGCCTCGCCTTCCGCATCGAGATGGGCATTGGGTTCATCCAGCACAACAAGGAAAGGGTCTCGATAAAGGGCACGGGCAAGACCGATAAGCTGGCGCTGCCCGGCGGAAAGTGCCGATCCGGCCTCACCAATCGGAGTTTCGTATCCGTGCTCAAATCGGAGGATCAGTTCGTGCGTGCCCGCTGCCTTCGCCGCGGCGACAATAGCCTCAGGGTCAGGATCATCTTCAAAACGAGCAATGTTTTCGGCAATGGTGCCGTCGAACAGTTCAACACCTTGCGGCAGATAGCCGATGTGACGGCCTAGTGCTTCCCGGTCCCATTGATCGAGGCTTGCGCTGTCGATGCGAACCTTCCCGGCGACCGGCGTCCATGCGCCGACGATGGCGCGCGAGAGTGTCGACTTGCCCGAGCCCGATGGACCGATGACCCCGAGTGCGCTTCCCGCCTGAATGGCAAACGCAATGCCGGTCACGGTCGGCTTGCTTTCGCCGGGCGGAACGATTGTCACGCTTTCGAGGCGCAGTTCGCGTTCAGGTGCAGGCATTAGCATGACAGGAGCGGTTTCAGGAACCTTTTCCAAGAGGTCCTCCAGCCGCGCCCAACCCTGGCGCGCCATGAGGAAGGGTTTCCAGCTTGAAATGGCGAGATCGACCGGAGCCAGCGCACGCCCCATCATGATCGAACTGGCAATCATGACCCCGGCCGTAGCCTCTTCCCTGACCACAAGGTACGCACCGACGGCAAGAATGGCCGATTGCAGCAGCACGCGCAGCGACTTTGAAATGGCACCCAGCCCACCTGCCACGTCCCCAGCTTTCCGGTTGGCGGCCAGACACTTGGCATTGGCCTTTTGCCATCGGGCAGCGATCCGCTTTCCAAGACCGAGAGCTTGCACGACCTCGGCATTGCAACGCGCTGCTTGCAGCAGACCATTGCGTGCCATGTTGTGGGCAACGGTATCGCTTATCGGCCCTTGCGAGAGAG
>NZ_JAMYPU010000073.1:0-1492 GCF_040320535.1 Mesorhizobium sp. M0676 | reverse complement strand
GGCCCGTATGCTGCGCGTATGTACAGAGCCGCTCTTAAGGTATTCCCATCTATCCGGGAATTCCTTCTTCGCCTTGTATCTATGCCCTGCACCACCACAATCGGGAGCGCTCACCCCGGTGCGTTGCCCAGAGGCGGTTGCCCTACCCGACGCGGCCACCTGGCCCCGGTAACCTGGGGCGCTTTCTCCATGGATCTTATCGCTAACAAAGTCACGGATGCCCGCTCCATCAACATAGCATCTCAAAGGGCGGCTCGCGTAGATTCTCCTCTATGAACGCAGAGAATTGGCCTTGTTGCGCGGTGGACGCACCAATCCAACGATTAGGCTCCCTCGCTATGGAGTATGACGGAGTCGGAAACGTAAGACCCAAATCAAGGGAACTGGTCGCTACGCGAGGTGGTGCGTGGAAAAGGCGATTACGCAGGTGGGCGGTCGAGTGAGCTTCGAGGTCGCCGTGGTCGTACACAAGCAGCGCTGCATGCGATAGGGCGTGGCGGCGTGATCGGGGGTGACGCGCACCAACAGCGAGAATAACACGGGCGCGTTTAGCGCCGAAACGGGTTTGCGACCACCGGTCGCACGTTTCACAGATCAGCACTCTCCCCGCCGGTCGAGGATGTTCCATGCTCCTCTCCGTCGCCAAATTAGGCGGTTTTTCGATTGAATCCACTCCGCCGGCTGATTGCCGGGCCAATAGGTTGATAGAGATGGCGTTACTGAGCGCTGCCCGGCGCTGCGAGACGGACTTGTGGTCCGGCAGATTGCGCCCCGTACAGGCTGTCATGGAATGCGATCCGCAAATACGTGCGAACCGACGAGAATGAGCCCGCTTCCAAGCGCCGGATTGGCCGAGCAAGCTTGATGTCTGCGCCGCAGGAAAACAGTAGATTTGTGCGACGGAAGAGTGACCTGTGGACATGGGTCACTGGGCGAACGAAGCCTGGGTACTTAGCGTTCACGCAAACTCTACCAGTGGAATAGGGCAATTCCGAAGCCGCGTGGAGAAACCTGTGGGATGGGGTGACCGACCTGCATATGTTGCGTCACGCTTGGCTGCGCATAGCCTCTAACCGAGGCGGACTCGCAGCCGGGATCGACCGGGATGGCCGGAGGCGGAAGCGTGAGAGTAAAGGCAGTGCGATAAAGTCCGCAATAATACGCCGCCCACTCGGCGTGGCCCGCACTTCTTGCCTCGAGTTGCCGACCTCCATACGGTTGGGTGGCCTCCAGAACCGGGCTGGAGGCCGCACGACGAGAATTTCTGCTTCGTTTCATCCCGCTTCGCGCCACAGTAATAGCGGAAGCCTCCGTCGCGGAGAACGTGCGGAAGCACAGATCTTGGTCATGGGAGCTTTGCGCCGGTTGTATCTCCATAAACTCAGGAATTGACGTTATCTCGCTATCGCGTCATCCGATAATTTGATTTCGGGCGGGCACGTCAGGGCCAGTCGTGGTTTCGGATCGCATTTCAGTTGCCGCCACATGGTCG
>NZ_JAMYPU010000072.1:0-1607 GCF_040320535.1 Mesorhizobium sp. M0676 | reverse complement strand
CGTCTTCATTAGCTTTCCCAGGGGGGAGATACTCTGGCCAACTGTATTCCTCCTGCGGCCCGCTGTGCTGCGCAGCGGCGTCCCCCTTGCTCTTAAGACTTTGAAATTTAAATGGGTCCCCGGGAGCAACGTCTGGCGCTGACTGGCCGAGCCGCTTGATCTGCTGGTGAAACGTCCCAACGGGGCTTTCCTTAACCGCGTCTCGGGCCTTTCGGTCCATGAGTTCAAAGTTCGTGAGATTATTTGTCGTTCCGAATGTATCGTCACCCCTGAGGCGGGTTTGTAGTGCCTGCCGATTGACGACGAGGTTGTTGAGGTTCAGGCTATCTGGCTGCGATTGCAATCGCCCAACCAGCGCCCGCGTGCCGTCCACCACGTAGACTCCGCAATCCACCCCGTTGCTCTGCTGGGCGATGCGGGATACGCCCACGCGGGTCTCCAGGCTGGCGCCCAGATTTTCTGCGAGCTCTTTTGCAAGCGTGTCATTGCATCCGTTGTAGGAGTCATAATGATAGGCAACCGGCCGCTCCCGGTCGCTGCGATCAACGAACAGCAGCGACCAATGGGTGCCGCGCTCCTCACGAGTCGTACCGGCATCGCTCACTGGCACGAACAGGAAGTCGGCTGTGTCGTTACCGTTCTTATGGACGATGCGCTGGAATGCGCTTAGCATGACGCTCTTGGAGCCCAAGCGCAGATGATAATTGGCTACGAGGGGATCCACGAACCGCGTCCGGGCGGCGAGATCTGGATTGTTCCCCTGCAACTCCTGCTCCAGGAGCTGGTAATCCCTCTGGATATGTTCGTCGCCTAGCCATTCCAATGCGCCGAGCACCCGCCCGTCTTTAGCTTTCCCAGGGGGCTTCTCTGGCCGACCCAATGCCTCCTGCGGCCCGCTTCGCTGCGCAGCGGCGTCCCCAATGGCACGAGCCTCCATGCCGACTGCGTCTTCCGGACGAGCAGCAAGGGCAATTTCGCGCCCGGGTGCGAACTTCCGGAGATGAGCTAGTGCACTGATCCTCCGGTTACCACCGGAGTTCACATAGCGCTTGGCATCTTCATCCAGCGACCCCTCGTGAAGCCGATCCGCAATCCCCGGCTTTTTGTTTTCATGCAGGTATTCACTGAAACGTATAAGAGTAGATCCATAGACCTGAATGGTACCGCGATTCGGCCCGGTCGCAGGCGCTTCTTTGTACTCTTTGATGAGAGCCGCTGTGTAATCTCTGATGAGCGCGGCGTCGGCAGGGTAGGGATTCCGGACAGGGCGGTCCACCACTGGCGCTCCGCCCGCCAACGTCTTGAGACGACCCAGTGCTCTGACGATCGAGGGGCCACCACCCCAGATCTCGTACTCCTTGCGATCCCGATCCAGCGACGAATCGTCAAGCCGAGCAGCAAATCCCGGCCTGTTATTGTCAAAGAGCCAACGACCAAAGCCGAGAAGAGAATTTACATGGCGCTTGACCGTGATCTCCCCGATCTTACCGGCATAGAGTGCTGACCTCAGCCCTTCGACAACGGTCGCATCGTTGGAATAAAGAGGACCCTTGTCGGGACCGGAGACCACTTTTGGGCGATCTGGCTGCACCGCCGCCGGCACAGAA
>NZ_JAMYPU010000071.1:0-1759 GCF_040320535.1 Mesorhizobium sp. M0676 | reverse complement strand
CGCCACCGCAGAAAGCTCGTAATCGTTCCCAGCACATAAGACTTGAGCGACGTCGTCGTGGGGGTCCAAGGAGAATGTGCCGCTGCCAGACCAACTGAGAGCGCGACAAACATTAGCCTGACCGTGCTCCGAACGGGCCAGCCGCAATTCAATGCCCTGTTTGCGAAGCTCGCGCTTCAACGCGTCGAACAATGCTCGGACCGGATCAACCAGATTCTCAAAAAGGGCGTCGACGTACGGTCGAGCAGTTTCCGCCTCTGCGAAATATGTGGCTGCATCCTTCCTGTAGTGCGATGCGCCGACATACTGTCCGGGGACGCCATCCTTACGCTCCTTGAAACCGGGACTGCCACTGAAGTTCGCGGTGATCTCCTCGGCTAGTTCGGTGCTGAAAGCTTGCCTGATGTGCAGAGCGGTGATCTCACCTTTCAGGACTGAGATGATGTCTGCAGTGCTGATCGAGCCGGTTCGTTCTCTGATCGCAACTGGCGAGATGGCTCGCGCTTTAGATACCTGGTTAGTCATTGGCTTGCTCCTCTAGTGCGTGATCAAGGATGGCGATGCCCTGATCGAGTTCGTCATCGGTGATGGTTATCGGTGGGAGGACTTTGATGACGTCGCGATTTGGTCCTGAAGATTCGATCAGCAGGCCATTTTCGAATGCGACATCATGCACACGGCCGACAACGGCCTGTGAACGGCATTTGAGACCGGCCATCAGACCACGGCCGCGCTTTTGTTCGATGCACGTGGGAAATTTCGCAACGAGGCGGTCAAGGTGTCCTTGCAGCTTGACGGCTGTCCGCTCGACGCCTGCAGTAAACTGCGTGTCGGACCACAGTTTGCACATCGCCCCTGCAGTCACGAAGGCGAGATTGTTGCCTCTGAAGGTCCCGCTATGTTCTCCGGGATTCCAAATGTCCAGGTCGGGCCGAATCAGAACGATGGAGAACGGACTACCTGATCCGCTTAGGGACTTTGAAAGGCATACGATGTCGGGATCAATACCCGCGAACTCGAATGAGAAGAACTCGCCCGTTCGGCCCGCACCAGCCTGAATATCGTCGACGATCAATACAACGCCGTGCTTGCGGCAAATGCGCTGAATTTCTGTGAGCCATGCTGCAGATGCAGTGTTCAGGCCGCCTTCTGCCTGGATAGTCTCCAGAATGATTGCGGCTGGCTTTTCTATGCCGCTCCCCGGGTCGCCTAAAACATAGTCGATGTAGCTAGCGGAATCGAAAGCTTGCGTGGGGTAGCCGTCGTAGGGGACACGGATCACATCGTGGCGAGCAACGCCGCCCAGTTCCCTGGTTGACGCCGAACCCGACACCGCCAGGGAGCCGAGCGACATGCCGTGGAACGCATTTGTGAAGGCCATGACGCTTGAGCGGCCGGTATATTTTCGCGCCAGGGCCAGTGCCGCTTCGTTAGCGTTTGTGCCGGTCGGCCCAGGAAATTGTATTTTGTAAGAGAGGCCTCTGGGCCTCAGGATCGAATCCACAAACACTTCAATAAAGTCACGCTTCGCAGTCGTATACATGTCGAGCGACAGAAGAATGTTCTCGCCGACGAGATATTCGATTCCCGGTGCAATAATGTCTGGATTGTTGTGTCCGTAGTTGAGTGCGCCGGACCCTACAAGGAAATCGATATACGGCTTACCGGCCTCGTCCCAGATTGTCGCCCCAAGGGCTTTCGTAAAGACCGCGGGAAACGATCGCCCATAGCGACGAACGTTAGACTCATGAGCCGTGAA
>NZ_JAMYPU010000070.1:0-3012 GCF_040320535.1 Mesorhizobium sp. M0676 | reverse complement strand
CGCAGCCGCTGGTGCCCGACAGCGAGCGGGTCAAGATGGAGACAGTCAACGAGTTGTTCATGCGGGTGACGCTGACCTTCGGCTACATGGAACAGCCAAACATTCCGCGCGCCCTGGCGACCTGCCGCAAGCAAGGCTGGAAGTTTGACATCATGACGACATCCTTCTTCCTGTCGAGGCGCTCGCTCAAAGCCTCGCCCAATTCGGGCATGCCGGTGTGGCAGGACAAGCTGTTCATCGGCCTGGCACGCACGGCCGCCGATGCGACCGAATATTTCCAGATCCCGACCGGACGCGTCGTCGAGATCGGAACGCAAGTGACGATTTAGGGCATGCCGCGGTTGAGAAGAATCGGTGCTGTCACATTGATTGAGCGGTAAGGAAATTCAGGTAGCAGCGCGCCCGGCACTGTAAGTTTCAGCGGCTTGATGCAGCGATAGCTGGCCGGGACGGCTGTCACGCTGTGGCGACACAATGCATGGCGGCGTTACGCAGGTCTCGATGTTGAGCCGATGACAGCGCATTGCAGGGAAAGTGGAGCAGGTCGGCAATCGGATCATGGATGGAAACGAACCGCTGAAGCTGGCGTGCCGACTTGAAGCGTTTCATGATCCTTTCGCGTCGTCGGGCCGGCTGGTGCGAATTTTCCGCTCGATAATTCAGGCCTGTGTGCGACCGGTGTTCGACGCCGGGCATGAGGTCGCGCATGGCGGCATCATAGGATCGGAGCTTGTCGGTGATCATGATCCGTGGTGTCCGCCCTTGAGCCTTCAACTTGCGCATCAGACGCTTTGCCGCCTTGGCATTTCGGCGGCTTTGTACCAGCACTTCGAGGACGAAGCCGTCCTGATCGACGGCACGCCAGAGCCACTGCTTCTTGCCACAGATAGCCACGACACATTCGTCGAGATGCCATTTGTCGCCCAGGCAGCCGGCTGACCGTCGCTTGATCTCTCGGGCGAAATTCCGTCCGAATTTCTCCGCGCAGCTTCGAACGTTCTGATGCGTGACGATGATGCCGCGGGCCGCCAGCATGCCTTCAACCATGCGCAGGCTGAGCGGAAAGCGAAAGTAGAGCCATACCGCGTGCGCAATGATCTCGGGGGAAAGCGGTGGCGACCATAGAGCGGACCACGAGCAACTTCTGACATGGCCCAATGTACGCACATCTTCATAGCTGTCGGTTGACTTTACGGTGCCGCGCCAAGCGAGCAGCATCCGGCCGGCGGGGCCGACCCCGTCTCCCGGCCGTGAGCAGAACGGCATCGCGCAGGGGCCGCTTCATCCTCGACGCGGCCAGCCTGCTTTGCCGTTACCGCCGCCGCCGAAAGCGCCAGGCGTTGCCGCCAGGCGCCGGTCCGCCGGCAGCGGTTCGTCTCCACCGATGCTCCGATTGCCAACCAGTTCCACTTTCCCCCAATACCTGCGTAACGCCGCTATGCAAATCTGGAATAAAATCGCGTATGTCGCCGCAGCATGACAGCCGTGCCGGCCAGCTATCGCTTCATCAAGACGCTGATATCTTTACAATGCCCGCACGCCTCTCGCGCGCCAACGGCCAGTCGGTGTCGCGAATTGAGGCGCGCTGAAGCCGTCCGGCTCAGCCGATCATGGCGCTTCGGTTGCCGGGTTCGAGGTCGTGGCCTCTGCCGCTGCGCGATTCTAGCATTTGCGCCTTGGAGAGCTCTGCTTCAGGCTCGGCGAGGCATTGCGCGGCTGCGGTTCTCTGCCGCAGAAGGTCCGATTGCGAATTCTTGACGTTGTCACGACGTAGGCGAGCGGCCTTGGCGAACGTCGGATAAGCGAAATGATTGACATCGGAGATGCCGGCCTTCGTTTCCTCGGCGTTTATCTGGAAGTCCAGTTCTCGCGCCATGCGTTCGAAATCGGCAATCATGATGTCTAGCTGGTGCAACTGTCGCCGCTTCTCATTCACCTGAAATTGCTTCGGTCGGACCAGATTACCTCGTGGCTTCATGACTCGGTACTCCGGTACCCATTTCGTCCAATCAAACCGCTCTCTCCCCTTAACGTTAGGCCTACAGCGACTCTCAGGTTTTCTGCTGCGAGCGGAAACATATTTTCCAAAATCCTTGGCCGATGGCTATGAGTTCAATGGCATCGACAAGCATGCGAGCGGGGGACTTAAGGGGCGGTAAAAAAAGGCGGAATAGGGCGATTTTCACAATGTCTGCATATGAACGCGTTGAGACCTGCGGCGGGCTTGACACACAAAGCAATAGTCAAGATTTGCGACATGGACGCCGGGGGGCATGAATACGCCCGCCGTCAGCTACACGCCCCCCGATTTCCGCCGCCTATTATCGCCCACGCGGTCTGGCTTTATTTCCGGTTTCCGCTGAGCTTGCGCCTGGTTGAGGAAATGCTGCTGGAACGCGGCATCGTGGTTTCGTATGAGACAAGTCGCCGGTGGGGCATCAAGTTCGGGTTGGACTGCGCTCGCTGCTTGCGCCGCAAGCCGCCGTGCCGGAATGATGTCTGGTACCTGAACGAAGTGGTCGTCACCATCGCCCGGCAAAAAGCTTTGGTTGTGGCGCGCCGTCGACCAGGATGGATATATGCTGGACGAAATCGTGCAAAACCGCCGCAACACCAAGGCCGCCAAGCGCTTGCTGACGCGGCTGTTGAAGAAGCAGGGGCTCGCGCCGAAGCGCATGATCACTGACCAGCTGCGCTCGTATGGAGCGGCAAAGCGACAGGTGATGCCGGACGTCAAGCACCGGTCGCACAAGGGGTTGAACAACGGAGCGGAGAATTCCCATGTGCCGCCGCGAAAACGGGAGCGGATGATGCAGGGGTCCGATCGCCGGGAGGCCTGCAACGCTTCGTCTCGACCTTGTCAGCCCTCCGCAACCTCTTCGTCCCGCCCCGCCCCAAACGTTCTGCTCTCGCCATACATGTTCATCGCTTGCAAGCCATCGCCGAATCGAAGGCCGTGACTGGAACGCCCGCATGAATTCAGCAGCAGCAGCCCTCGGCCGGCCAATTTCA
>NZ_JAMYPU010000069.1:0-4430 GCF_040320535.1 Mesorhizobium sp. M0676 | reverse complement strand
GACGAAGCGTTGCAGGCCTCCCGGCGATCGGACCCCTGCATCATCCGCTCCCGTTTTCGCGGCGGCACATGGGAATTCTCCGCTCTGTTGTTCAACCCCTTGTGCGACCGGTGCTCGACGTCCGGCATCATCTGTCGCTTTGCCGCTCCATACGAGCGAAGCTAGTCGGTGATCATGCGCTTCGGCGCGAGCCCCTGCTTCTTCCACAGCCGCGTCAGCAAGCGCAACCTCTCGCAGGGTGCGCTCTCAGAATTCGTTCCTGCGCAGCGGCGTTGTTATCTCGATACTGGATAAGCGTCGACGAACCTACGCGTCAGCGGACGCGAAATCCTCACCATCCTTCTGCATCGCGCTATTTGGCCTGCCGAAAACCCAATTTCGCCGGCACGCTGCCGCTGAATACGATGATCATCTCGCATTCTTGCTATGGAGGCTGTCGTCCTTCCTGGGCACGCGGCTGACGGCGACGAAAGCGGGTTTATTCATGCAACACCCCTTTTTGGCAGGCAAGCTGGAGGACTTCGGGATGTCGGGGGCGAATATAGCGAAGACTCCCGCCGCTCGCCGATGCATTCTGGACGCAACCGCATCGAGCCGATGTGTGTTCGAGACGCTTCGCGGCTGCAGTCGCCGAACGATGGCGTGGTTATGCGACCTGTTCTGCACGCCTACCCCCGTCCAGTCAGGCGTTCACGAAGGTGTTTGTCGAGAATTCGTGGAGAAAGTCCGCCACTTATCGTTGGCGAGGGCTTTGCTCCGGAGTGGCGATCGGTGCTGATCGACAGGCAGGCTCTGGCCAAAATCGAATCCCATATCGCAGATGCCGTCGCGAAAGGCCGCAGAATTCGATGCGGGGGCAAACGCATCGCGCGAATGGCACGTCGAACTATCGGTCCTGTCTCCAGCGAGATGACCATCGCGCAAGAAAGAGACATTCGGGCGGTTGGCGCCTGTGATTGCTTCGACGATGCGGATAGGTCGTGCATGAGGCCAAGGACACGATCTACGGCCTTGCCGCCCACATTTGTGCCTCAAACGGAAGCGTGTTTGGCGTGTGGCCGAGGCCTTGGAATATGGCATGGTGGTATGAACACGGGACGCATGTCGTCGGAAGCCGCGCCTTTCGGCCGAGTGAAGCAGTCCGGCATCGGGCGGGAGGGTTCCCGCCATTGCCTCGAGGACTACCTCGAAATGAAATACCTCTGCAGGGCGGCATCTGAAGCATGGGCTTGCAGGGCTCGCAGACCGGTAAACCAGCGAGCCATCTCCAAATATGTGAATTGAGGATTGCTCCTCGACGGGAGCTGAGGGGCGGCTCCGCAAGCCTTACGACGCTCTTTGCGAGCCGTAGCTGCCGAGCTGGCAAAAGGCCGGGCTACGTCGCGCCAGCGCAATCGGCGCGCAGAAAATTAGGCCTACCCGCTCCGGGACCGCGGACCTCGTCAGCTTCTCGTAAGTATGCCCGAGTAGGTTGCTCAGCTGATCTGTGGACGTGAGGCTAGCGTGAACCGGCACAAATTTGACCTATCCAATGTAACAGGTTGGCGGCAGGTGCAGCCCCCGGCATCTCAAGAGCAAGCGGCACAGGCCGGGCAAGAGGGCTTTGAGCAGCGCTCGGGCGAGGCGCGCCAAGCCGCTGCCCAAATTCCCGCCCCCGGCGTTCCGGCTCTGCCAGACCCGTTCCATCCTCATCCGTCTCAGGGAGACCTGAACCCCATCGAAGGCGCGGCCCCATGGGAAGCGCAGCCCATGATGCAAGGGAGCGGACAAGAACACGCCGCGGCGCCGTACGCAGGAGGCAGTGGGTCGATGCTGGGTGCCTCGGTGCTGCAGCCGGGTCACTCAACGGCGCGCCATCATCATGCGCCGGATTCGTCAGTGGTTGATCTGAATCCCCCCGCACGGGTCGAGTTGCGTGACCATGCTCGTTCTCTGCCGGCGGCGGTGCAGCCAGATCCTCCAGTAGTGGTCTCCGGTCGCGACAAGCGTCCTCTTTATTCCAACGATGCGACCGTTGTCGAAGGGCTGAGGTCAGCACTCTATGCCGGTAAGGTCGGG
Organism: Mesorhizobium sp. M0676; assembly: GCF_040320535.1. Classification (NCBI taxonomy): domain Bacteria; kingdom Pseudomonadati; phylum Pseudomonadota; class Alphaproteobacteria; order Hyphomicrobiales; family Phyllobacteriaceae; genus Mesorhizobium; species Mesorhizobium sp. M0676. The sequence continues at coordinate 2,372 of NZ_JAMYPU010000069.1, read as the reverse complement.
GAGCGCACGGTCACGGACCATGTAAATTCTCTTCTCGGCTTTGGTCGTTGGCTCTTTGATAATAACAAGCCGGGATTTGCTGCTCGGCTTGACGATCCGTTGCTGGATCAGGATCTCAAGGAGTACCAGCGCGAGAGTGGCTCCTCGAACGTGGCTAGAGCACTGGGTCGTCTCAAAGAGTCGGCGCGCGGAGCGCCAATGGTGGGCCGCGCTGCCCTGAATCCCGACCCTGTCGACGCCGAGCTCATCAGAGATTACAAAGCGGCTCTGGTCAAAAAGTACGAGGCAGCGCCTGCGACCGGGCCGAATCCCAAAACCATTCAGGACTATGCGGCTACTCTTAGACGTTTCAGTCAATACCTGCATGAAAACAACAGGCCGGGGATTGCGGCTCGGCTTTACGAGGGGTCGCTGGATGAAGATGCCAGGCGCTATTTGGATTCCAGTGGTAACCGGTGGATCAGTGCACTAGCTCATCTCCGGAAGTTCCCGCCGTACGCCGCACTCGGGCGCGAAATTGCCCTTGCTGCTCGTCCGGAAGACGCAGTCGACATGGAGGCTCGTGCCATTGGGGACGCCGCTGCGCAGCACAGCGGGCCGCAGGAGGAATACAGTTGGCCAGAGTATCTCCCCCCTGGGAAAGCTAATGAAGACGACGCTGTTCTGGCATCGTCTTTCGTGCCTACTGGGCCCCATCACCAAGCCTCGGATCCCGCAGGGTCCTTTCGTCCCCTGATCTGGAGCGACGGCGACCAGGGCGCGCCGGACGAGCGGATCGCTGCACAGGACAGGAGCAACCAGCTACCAAGCGAGGAGGTCCTCATCAACCGTGAGCATGATACAGCGGAGTTGAGACCAGCGAAGAGGCAAAGGACCCTGAACAGTCGTCTGCAGGACGTTGCCACTGAGCCGCAGCTGAGCGAGATCGGCAATTCAGGCGCTCGCGTGCTGATGCAGGCCCCCACCCATCAAGTGGGTGCACTGCCATGGGAGGCGCAACTCATGACGCAAGGGAGCGGACAAGAACACGCCGCGGCGCCCTACGTCGGAGGCAGTGGGTCGATGCTGGGTGCCTCGGTGCTGCAGCCGGGTCACTCAACGGCGCGCCATCATGATGCGCCGGATTCGTCAGTGGTTGATCTGAATCCCACCGCACCGTTCGAGTTGCGTGACCATGCTCGTTATGTGCCGGCGGCGCCTGCCGGGCCAGCGTTCGCCAGGGCAGAGGAGACGCCCTCCGCGGTTGGCGAGGCCGCGGTGGCCGAAACGCTGGCTCGGTTGCAAAAGCAGATGGTCGATGCTGACTTGTCGGGATATTTCGACTCGATTCCGCACGCGGACCTTCTACGATCGTCATGGGAGGCGCAACTCATGATGCATGGCAGCGGACAAGAACACGCCGCGGCGCCGTACGCCGGAGGCAGTGGGTCGATGCTGGGTGCCTCGGTGCTGCAGCCGGGTCACTCAACGGCGCGCCATCATCATGCGCCGGATTCGTCAGTGGTTGATCTGAATCCCCCCGCACCGTCCGAGTTGCGTGACCATGCTCGTTCTGTGCCGGCGGCGCTGCAGCCAGATCCTCCAATAGGGGTCTCCGGTGCCGACAAGCGTCCTCTTTATTCCAACGATGCGACCGTTGTCGAAGGGCTGAGGTCAGCATTGGAGAGCACGGTCAAGCGCCATGTAAATTCTCTTCTCGGCTTTGGTCGTTGGCTCTTTGATAATAACAGGCCGGGATTTGCTGCTCGGCTTCACGAGGGGTCGCTGGATCCGGATCTCAAGGAGTACGAGAGCAAGAGTGGCTCCTCGGACGTGGCTAGAGCAGTGGGTCATCTCAAGACGTGGGCGGGCGGAGCGCCAGTGCTGGACCGCGCCGCTGTCCTGAATAATCCCGACCCTGCCGACGCCGCGCTCATCAGAGATTATACAGCGGCTCCCATCAAAGAGTACAAGGCAGCGCCGACCGGGCCGAATCCCGGTACCATTCAGACCTATGGATCTGCTCCTAGAGGTTTCAGTGAATACCTGGTTGAAAACCACAAGCCGGGGATTGCGGCTCGGCTTCACGAGGGGTCGCTGGATGAAGATGCCAAGCGCTATAACAACTCCGGTGGGATCAGTGCACTAGCTCATCTCCGGAAGTCCGAACTCGGGCGCGAGCTCCCTGGGAAAGCTCATGAAGACGACGCTGTTCTGGCATCGTTTTTCGTGCCTACTGGGCCCCATCACCAAGCCTCGGATCCCGCAGGGTCCTTTCGTCCCCTGAGCTGGAGCGACGGCGACCAGCGCGCGCCGGACGAGCGGATCGCTGCACAGGACAGGAGCAACCAGCTACCAAGCGAGGAGGTCCTCATCAACCGTGAGCATGATAC
>NZ_JAMYPU010000068.1:0-5356 GCF_040320535.1 Mesorhizobium sp. M0676 | reverse complement strand
GCTTGCAAGCCATCGCCGAATCGAAGGCCGTGACTGGAACGCCCGCATGAATTCAGCAGCAGCAGCCCTCGGCCGGCCAATTTCAGACAACGTGACAAGCCCGGCCAACAAGCCTATGTCGTCAAATCGCCAAAACCGACGCGCGGGCAAAAAAGCCGAATTCCTCCAATGCCGCGGCGAGGTTTTGCTCCGTCAGAAGCTCCGCCGCGGACCGGGCTGCTAGCCGGCGCCAGGCGAGGAGCAAAGGCCGGCGGGCCCGGCATTGTCGCCCGGTCGTGTGAGCAGCAGCACGGCGTCGCGCAGCGCGGCCTCGTCCTCGGTGCGGCCCGCCTGCCGCACCGTCGCCGCGGCCGCGCCGAGTGCGAGGCGCTGCCGCCAGGCGCCGGCCCATTTTTCATCCCGGCGCACGACCGCATCGAGCGTGGCGATCGCGGCGCCGCATGCGATCCCAGCATCTTCAACAGTTTGCGCATCGGGGACTGCCCGGCGCAGCGAGGACGGCACCGGTGCCGCGAGAGCGGACAGCCCGACCCCGGGAGACGCGTCGGTCCCAAGGGTGCGGAAGGAGATCATCCATACGATCGGCGCCCCGGCCAACGCCGATGGCCACGTTGGTGATTTCGCTTTCTCCGACGCCGCGAATGTCTAAAAAAGACGGGGGGCTACCGCCTGGACCCTCCGCTTCAACACCAAGGGCCTCAAGGGCGACCAGGGAGATAAGGGCTGGTCAATCGTGCCCAGCCTCGTCGTGGACGGGGCCAGACGTGTTTTCCAGGTTGCTGACTGGGTAGGCGGCACCGGGACCAAGCCCGCTACCGGCGACTACATCGGCGCGACGGGCCTCACGGCTATCATGGCTGACGCGGTTGACGTGCGCGGCGCCGCTGGCACCGGCACCGGTGACATGGAGAAGGTGGACTACGACACCAACGCTGATGGTAAGGTCACCGCCGCCGATATTGCTGACAGCGCGCCGTGGGCCGGCATCACGGACAAGCCGGTGACGTTCCCACCAGCGGCCCACTCGCACGCTGACGCAACCACTGGAGCTTCCGGCTTCATGTCGGGCGCGGACAAGGCCAAACTCGATGGTGTCGCATCAGGTGCCACCACCAATGCGACTGATGCAGCGCTGCGCGATCGCTCAATCCACACCCGCACCCAGCTGGCCACCACGATCTCGAACGTCTCAACAGCAGCCGACGCGCGCATCAGCGCTGCTGTTGGTGCCTCGGTCCAAGCTTACAACGCAGCTCTGATTGGCACGACCGGCACCTTTACGACCGCCATGAGTGCCAAGCTTGGCTTCATCACGGTTACCGGCAACGTGGACCTGGACGATCTGCGCGCGAAGGTGCTCGGGCTCGATCAGGCGATTATCCTCAAGGGCACCTGGGACGCCTCTGTTGGCAGCTTCCCCGGCGCTGGCGTGGCCCAGGCCGGCTTCACCTACATCGTCTCGACCGGTGGCACCGTCAAGGGTCAGACGTTGCCAACGGCGATCGTATCGTCGCCAACGCCGCCAACGCCTCGGCCACGACCTTCGCAGCCAACTGGTTCAAGGAAGACTACACCGACGCCGTGCTGTCGATCGCAGGCCGCACTGGTGCTGTCATTCTGACCGCCGACGATATCAGTGACGGCACGACCAACAAAGCCTAAACGGCGACGGAGAAAACGAAGCTCGCCGGTATTGCGTCGGCCGCGACCGCCAATGCTACCGACGCGAGTTTGCGCGATCGTTCGACCCATACCGGCACCCAGCTGGCCGCCACGATCTCGAACTTTGCCGCCACGGTCATCACCGCGGCCCTGACGGGTCTGTCGACCGCCACGGGAGGCGTGATCACCGCGGCCGACACGGTGTTGTCGGCACTGGGCAAGCTGCAGAAGCAGATCACCGATCTGACGACGACGGTTAGGGGCAAGCTTGGTGCAACCGCTCAGGCCGTTGACAGCGCAAAGCTCGGCGGCGCTTCGATGGATCAGACTGGAACGGCCGGCACGGTCACTCAGCGCGATGGCGCTGGTGATATCACGACGCGTTTGTACCGCTCGACCTACGCCACAGGTGCCGACGCTGTGACGAGCATCGTCGGTCGCGCGTCGAGTGACGGCACCGGGGACAATTATCGTCCACCGCAGTCCATTGCCCAGACCAAGGCGCTTCTCGGCGTCGGCACGATGGCAAATCGCAGCGTCACGATCTCGGCCGCTGCCCCTTCTGGCGGCGTGGACGGTGATTTCTGGGTGCAGCCGTAATGGCCCTTTACGTCAAAGCCTCCGGGGTCTGGGGGGCGGCCAGCGCCGTCTGGGTGAAAATCTCAAGCCTCTGGACCAAGGCTCGACAGGTCTATGTGCGCAGCTCGGGCGTCTGGGAGAAAATGTTCCCGATAGATCTGGTCTTCAATGGCACTCACGAAGACTCGACTGCCACGACCGTTTACACCCACACCAGCATTCCGCTTGTTGTCGCGCCACACGCTAATCGTCGTGTCATCGTGACAACTGAGACCACTGACACCGAAAGTGCAGTGACCGTCAACAGTATGACGATTGGGGGTGTGGCTGCCACCCTTCTCGCTCAGGTGGAAAGCATCTTCAATTCTGGTGTGGTCTATCTGTCAATGTGGTCAGCCCTCGTGCCAACCGGTACGACGGCAACGATCGTGACCACGTATAGTGAGAGCGTGTTCCGTGACTACATGTCGGTCTATACGACCACCAATTGGGATGGTGTGGTGGGCACTGTTGCCTCTGACAACAATTCAACGGGTGGCCTGACAACGACCGTCAGCATTGGTGCCCTGGGCGCAGCGATCGCAATTGCGGGCAACGCCACCAATGGGGGCATCGGCACTGCGACATGGACCGGGCTGACCCAACAGTTCTCAAACGCACCAGTCACGAATAGAAACCACAGCGGAGCAACGGCCCAAGCTGGCCTCACCGTAACCTGTGCCTACAGCACTACTCCAGCACTTGCCGCACTGCTGGTGGTTCCGCTTAACATGTCCTGACCAGGCCAGGGGTGCGCAACTCCTGACTGGCGACGGCGTCGGCGACATGCCTTACGGACTCGTATTGCCAGAGCTTGTAATCGTCGACAAACCAGCCAAGTCGGCTCTCGATCGCCGTAGCAAGCTCGTTATAGTCGAGGCTGTCGAGGCCGAGATCCCGCATTCGGGTTGTCATCGACACCTCTACTTTTTCGGCAACTAGAGCGTTGAGGGTTTTGAGAACCAGTTGTTCAATTTAATGTCATCACTAATACATGCCTTTTGCTTGCAGATTCAGGTAATGCAACCCTGATCGGGGCGCAACCCCCAAAGCGAGGTGTGCCGTTGAAACACGTTCTTGTCATTGACGATGATGCCGCAATGCGGCGCCTCATCGCCGAGTATCTCACGATGCATGCCCTGAAGGTAACCGCAGTCCACGATAGCAAGCAGTTTGACTATGTTCTTTCACGTGAGCCAGTCGATCTCGTGGTTGTTGACCTTAACCTAGGCCGGGAGGATGGACTTGCGATCGTCCGCAATCTGGCGACAAAATCGGATGTTCCTATCATAGTGATCAGCGGCGACCGGCTTGATGAGGCGGAAAAAGTGGTTGCACTGGAGCTCGGCGCAACCGATTTCATTCCCAAGCCTTTCGGGATGCGCGAATTCTTGGCCCGCATTCGAGTAGCGCTACGCCAGCGCATTTCTAGTCCGCGAATCAGAGAGCAGCGCTCATTTCGCTTTGGGGCCTGGAAGCTCAGCGTGAAGCAGCGGCGACTGATCTGTGCGGAGCGTGGCGAGGTCAAGCTTACCGCATGTGAGTTCAATCTGTTGATCGCATTTCTGGAGAACCCCCGCAACGTGCTATCCAGAGAACGGCTTTTGCTCGCGAGCCGTGTGCGTGGAGAAGAGGTGTACGATCGAAGTATCGATGTCCTAATCATGCGCTTGCGCCGAAAGCTGAAGGCTGATGCGGCCAACCCTCGCCTGGTCAAAACATCCCGTGGCGCAGGGTACTTCTTCAACGCTGACGTAGATGTTAGCTACGGAGGCACGTTGGCCGCGTGACAGTGATGCTGGAGATTGGGGTGACGAGGCTGATCAAGCCTTCCAACAGTACCAGCCTGATCAATTACGGCGAGAGCTACCGGTCCGGAGATCGCATCAGCCCCTCTGTCGTCAAGAGAGCTGTTCTGCTTGACCCCAGCCATGGAGCTCAACGCCCCGCGTCGGAGCGCTCCCTGCTTCTGAAGGAAGCCATTAGGTCCGCTCGGGCTTGATCGGAGGCTTGGCTGATGGACGTCGTGGTTGCTTCGCTCAGTTGCCGCCCCATGGCGCGGCTTTGCGGATTATCAGTCCTCTGCCTCTTCGCCGGTCTCAACAGCGCTGTGTAATGTTCATTGTTTATGATGACGCCCCCGCTGTTCACGAGGTTGCCCCTGTCAAGTGTACTCGTCAGTCCGTCCTGGGCCTCGCGCTTCTTGCCCAAGTGCCGTTCAAACGGCGCTGGCGCGACTTGTTGAGCTCGAGAGATGGGTCCCTGCTCTCCTGCGTGGCCATGAGCTTGTGCCGCGGTCTGCGCAGCGGCGTCCCCAATGGCACGAGCCTCCATGCCGACTGCGTCTTCCGGACGAGCAGCAAGGGCAATTTCGCGCCCGAGTGCGAACTTCCGGAGATGAGTTAGTGCACTGATGTCAGCGGTTTTCATATAGCGCTTGGCATCTTCATCCAGCGACCGCTCGTGAAGCCGATCCGCAATCCCCGGCTTTTTGTTTTCAACCAGGCATTGACTGAAACGTCTAAGAGCAGACCCATAGACCTCAACGGTACGGGGTTTCGGCCCGGTCGGCGCTGCCTCGTACGCTTTGATGAGAGCCGCTGTGTACTCTCTGATGAGCACGGCGTCGGCAGGGTGGGGATTCAGGGCAGGGCGGCCCACCACTGGCGCTCCGCCCGCCCACGTCTTGAGACGACCCAGTGACCCAGCCACGGCCGAGGGGCCGCCACCCCAGATCTCGTACTCCTTGCGATCCCGATCCAGCGACGAATCGTGAAGCCGATCCGCAATCCCCGGCTTGTTATTTTCAACGAGCCAATGACCAAAGCCGAAAAGAATATCTACATGGCGCTTGACCGTGATCTCCCCGATCTTACCGGCATAGAGTGCTGACCTCAGCCCTTCGACAAGGGTCGCATCGTTGGAATAAAGAGGACCCTTGTCGGGACCGGAGACCACTTTTGGGCGATCTGGCTGCACCGCCGCCGGCACAGAACGAGCATGGTCACGCAACTCGACCCGTGCGGGGGGATTCAGATCAACCACTGACGAATCCGGCGCATGATGATGGCGCGCC
>NZ_JAMYPU010000067.1:0-5520 GCF_040320535.1 Mesorhizobium sp. M0676 | reverse complement strand
CAACGCCCGCAGCCGTGCCAAGATGCGATCTTCATCTGCGCCGGCTAGCCGGCTGTAGCCGACCACATCCGAGACCAGAATCGCTACTATTTTACGCGTCTGCCTCATGTCGTGCTCCCTCCATCCAGTCTGGCATTACTGCCGAGCCAAAGGAAGATAGCTCCGGGCCATTGGATTCCGGTCGTTCCAGACCAATGTTGGGCAGATAACAGCCTGAGGTTGGCCGTTTGGCGACGCCCGCTTTGGTGAATGGACTGGACCGTGGGAATAACTGTCATGAGGCGCGTTCCGGACATACAAGCTGATTTCGCGGGATCGACCCACGAGCTACTTTTCGATCGGCCGTCGGTAAACCGCCTGAACAACGCGCGCTTGATTGCCGACTGCCGTGCAGTGCCACGGAATTTAATCGGTCCATGAATGCGGACCTTGGCGGCGCTACATCTCCAACCGGCATGGCCGTCAAGCTCGTGAAGTCTTTGGGGACTTCGATCGTCAAAGCCGGCGACGCCGCAAAGCGTGCTGCACTGCGCAGCAACCTCCGATCGCTAGCCGATATGTTTATAGATCCGCGGTCAGTCGAGCTCATCCGAAACGCCAACAACCGGGGCTACAGGATCGGGCTTGGTGAAGCTTTTGCGCGCACCGGCCCCGAGACCGGTGCGACATTGTTCGACCCGGCCGGAGCGGTAGCGCCGACGACGGGCGTCCATCTAGCGCCAATCAAGCGACCGCCTATAATGGCTCATGGCAGAGTCGAAAGAAGAATTTGATCGAAGGATCGCGGACGCAAAAATTGCCTTCGGCAAGAACGACGAGAGGGCAAAAGTTCACGCGGCTCAGGTCCAGACGTTCTCATCTGACGCGATGAAAGCCCCAGCCTTGGTTTCGGCTGCCGGGGTTGCTGCGGCGCTGGGCTTCTAAGCGCCAACTACGATCGCCTATCGCAAAGTCCGGAAAATCTGCAAACGTTCAACAGCATCCTTTTTTGGCTGTTTGCCAGTTTGCTTTTCATCGTTTGCGCGCCAGGCTTTTCGTATTTTTCGCAAATCGCATACGGACCGGCGATCTACGCGGAAAATTATCAATACGAGCATCCTTTCACCGTTGAGACCGCCAAGTCGAAACGCCTCAGATGGGTGGGCGACCTTTTCAGATGGCTCACCGTGGTGCTGGTTGTCACGCCGATTGCCTGCCTGATCAGAGGTGGTTTCCTTTTCCTTCGGATAGTCGCGTAGGCCGGTCTTTGCGCTGGCCCCGACGAACCAATACTGGTAAGCTTCTCGTCGCCGGAACAGAGCAGGACTCGGGCATCTGCACCAACCGCTTCGGATCCTGCCGAGGCTAACGTCAACGGACTTCCAACAAGCATCTGAAATCTGGGTGCGGAGCACTGCTCCGGCGCCGCGATGCGAGGTGGAAGCGACGTTCCGGTGCACACCCAAATGCCCTCTCCGACGAAGCCCGTCCTCGATTATTCGTACGTTGCATTTCAGCAAGAACAGCAGAATTTCCCGTTTCCGGGTTCGCAATTAGACTCAGACTTGGCCGAGATCGTCACTCAGTATCGACGAAACGATCGATGCGCTCTCGGACGTTCGGAGAAGCGACGGCAAGCTAAAAAACCAAGTGGCCACACCAGATGCATTGTCGCCGGCGACGATGGCGCTACTGCACGGCGACGTCCGACCGGTTCCACCGGCCCAACGGGGCCGGTGGGCGAGGCATCCGTATTCCCAGGTCCCGCCGGCGCCACGGGCGCTACTGGCCCCATCGGGGCGACGGGCATTTGGTTCGACCGGAGCCACGGGACCGTCGGGCAGCGCGACGGGGCTACCGGCCCTGTGGGAGCGACTGGCGTCACGGGCGAAACCGGATCCGCGGGCGGGCCGACGGGCGCCACGGGACCTGCCGGAGTGACAGGGTAGCCGGCGCAACCGGACCGACAGGTATAACCGGAGCGACCGGACCCACCGGCCCAACGGGTCCGACCGGCCCTGCGGGCATCATTCGGGGCTACGGGCGTCACTGGAGTTACGGGCGCCAGAGTGGTCACCGGCCGACTGGGCCGAATGGCGTGTCTCTCAGCACGCAAACCGCCAGCTATCCGCTTGCCCTGGCCGATGCGAATAAGATGGTCGAGATGAGCGTCGCCTCGGCGAACAATCTCACCATCCCGCCGAATTCGAGCGTGGCCTTCCGATCTCGACCGTCATCAATGGATGCCAGATCGGCGCCGGCCAGACGACGCTTCCGTGCTCGTCGGCCTCGGCTGGGGTGGATCCATGCCCTTTCTTGTCTGTCGTGCGAACGCCGCGGCTGGCATTCTGGCGACCGGTCCGCATTCACTCGCAGCGTTTGGGGAATGTACTCCTTTTCGATCAATGAGAATGGCGGCGCGACGGCGAGCTTCATGGGCATTAACAGCAGCTACTCAACGTTCAACGCTGCTGTGACCTCCCCGGGGCGCCTCCAACGCCTCTTATACGCCCGAACTGATGGCTGGCGGCAACGCTGTGTCAATTGCCGGCAGCGGAGCCCGCATGGGCGTGCTAGCGATATGGGAAGGCGCCGCTCTCTCGCAGGCGGGCATAATCGCGATTTTCGAATCCTCTCGATCACGCTACGGCGTCTAACGGGGCTTTCGTCCTTGCGAAACGCCTAACCCCGGAATCGTTCGGTGTGCCACACAATTTTGCCGTCGACTTTCATCGGCTTGTGGATCATCAGGCGCTTCGGCAGATGTTCGGGATGGACCTCGAGAAGCGTAATCTTGATCTGCGGCTTGCAACGGTTGCAGTCGAATTTCAGCTTCTGCGGATCAACGCCGCCACCGTAGACCATCATGAGGTCGGCTGATCGGCAGTAGCGGACATTGCCGCAGCTGCATTCGGCTTTCACAAGCATGTTGTGCCGGGTCGCCTTGCCCAGCGTGTTGATCGGATCGTGCGCCATGGCGAACAAATGAGGAACATATTCCTGTCCAGTCAAGAGGGATTGACTCTTGTGTTCCTATTTTGTTCACTTCTGGCAAATTGGAGACACCTCATGAAACCGATGATTGCGACTGAATCCGAACAGCCCGAAATCTACGCCACGGTCAGGCGCGAGATGCCCGCCGTCCACCGGGCTGTCAGCAAGATGGGAAAGCAGATGCGCGGCCTCTCACCTCTCAGCCAAAAGGCGGCCGTCGCCGAACTAACCGCCATATGGTGCCTGGCGAACTATCCCGATGACCTTGATCGTGCATTGTCTTTGGCAGAGGCCATACGCCATCAGGCCGACATCTATCTCCGTGAGAGCAAGAACACCGGCGGCGCTCGCCACTGATGGTCCAGCGCAGCAGCAGCATACTGCCGCCATCAACAATCGACGAAAAATGGCCACACCAGGTGGCGCTGCCTGATGACCTCTGCACCGGTCGGAACCGGACCACGATCCACGACTACTGTCAGGAGCGTGGAATGACTTTCCAAATCAGGCACGTGCAAGCGGTTTGGCCAAACGGCAAATATGAGGAATATCGATTGCACTGCTTCGCGGATCCAGCCGAAGCAAAGACGTTCCTTGATCATTTTCAAGGTGAGGCCTTCGACGCGAAGCGGAATCGCGAAAAGGGCAAAATCCGCGGCGTTTGGCGCCGCAGCGACGAGTATAGGAGAATTCTCGACCTCGGCCCGCTCAGCGTGCCTGAACTCCTGCGCAACTGAGGCAAAGCCATGTGCGGACGCTACACCAAGTATCTGTCGTGGTCGGAAATTCACCGGCTCTACAGACTGACTGCGCCAGCGGAAACCGGCCGCAACGACGAGCCGCGCTACAACATTGCGCCAACGCAGGATGTTCCATTCGTCACCGCTGGCGAAGATGGCAATCATAAGCTCCGCGAAGGGCGCTGGTGGCTGGTTCCCTTCTGGGCGAAGGAAATGCCGAAGGCGGCTATGTTCAATGCGAGAATCGAGGGCATTGATACAGCGCCAGCTTTCCGCGACGCCTTCAAGTCGAAGCGCTGCCTGATCCCTGCGGATGGGTTTTATGAGTGGACCATCTCACCAGCCGACGGCAAGAAGGACCCTTGGCACATCTACCAGCCAGGCCACGCGCCTTTCTCGTTCGCCGGCCTTTGGGCTTACAATTCAAATCTCGACATAACCAGCTGCACCATCATCACAGAGCCTGCCGCAGACCCGATGAAGCAGTTGCATGATCGACAGCCTCTCATTCTCGACCCGGCCTACTATGACGCCTGGCTGGACCCGGCGACGCCCAAGGACAGCCTCAAGGACATTCTCAGCCACGACATCGACGGGCAGCTTCAGTTCAACCGCGTTGGGCGTGAGGTGAACACCAGCGCCGTCAACAAGTTGCCCAACGACCATTCCGGCCTGGTCGGGCCGATCAACCCGTTATGAGCGACGAACCAACACGGCTTGCCGAAGGCATGACAGCGCCCCCGCGCGATCGACGGCGGGTCGACAATCATGCGTGCGAGCATCTCGGCTGCGGCAAGGATGCTGGGTTCGGCTTTGCTAAGCCGCGTCAGCCTTCGCACTGGTTCTGTTTCGGACATAGGAGCGAAGGCGAGCAATTTCTTTAGGAGGTTTAAATGTCGGACAAGGTTCTGCCCACTCAGGCCAAGCCGAAGCTGATGTGGTCGTTGCATTTGATCGAGGCGAGGACGGCGAGCTATTCACCGCTTACGGCCCGAGTGATCAGCAAAGCGAGGAGCGCGCGGTCCGCACGGCCAAGGCTCTGTCATCGAGCCATGTTGGTGTCATAGCCTGGAGCCGTGATGCAGACCCGGCGCTCGGCGACTATGGGCCGCCCACGATGCTGTTCGTCAGCGGCGACGTCCCGGACATGGAATGAGACTAGCCCGTTGTCCCGCCTTCGCGGCTCTGTATCGCCTCAAGGATGACCTCAAAGACGCTGCCCACCTCTTCGCTGATTTTCTCAGGGCTTATGTGCCCTCGTCCTCAGCCGCCTTCGTGACCTGGTCAGCAAGATCGCTGATGGCGACAGGATCGTCATGATCAATCAACACGTTGGGCAGGTGCTCATCCATTTGTCGAGGAAGTTGAAGCCGCGTGTGCTCAGGAGCAGATAAGCTCAAAGCGCATATTAGGTTCCGCTACTTGACCCCTGAGACGGCCGCACCAAACTCCAGTGCATGGCTAGTGGTATCAAGATCGGCGATGAGGTGGCGATCGACGCCACCATTATTCGACGCGTCACTGACGACAGGATCAGCGTGTCAATACCGACTTACGGATTTCCGCATTCCGTTCGGGATAGCACCACGAAGGTGGTCAAAGGTCAGACCATCGAACTAATCGGCAGCGTCACACGGGTCGAGAAGGACGCCGTAACGGTCAGCCTGGGTGGCCCGGTGGTGACGGTCGCGCTTGATGTTGTGCGGCTGGTGAAGCTCTAGCTGTTTGATCCCAGGCTTTGATGGCGCATACTTTTCGTCCGAATCAAAGGATGCGCTATGGGCCAGGTTCTTCATGGGAGCGCCAC
>NZ_JAMYPU010000066.1:0-5576 GCF_040320535.1 Mesorhizobium sp. M0676 | reverse complement strand
CTCCATACCCAGCCGACATGATGAATCAGATATTCTCCCCGATGGGAATCCCTCGCGATTCCATCAGGTCAGATTATGCTCTAGATTGACGTGCCGGCTCAAGGTTTAACTCTTTCTCCCCTTGTTCGCACCACTTTTTTTGGTGGCACGCCGATTGCATCGGACTCCGAGTAAGCGCGCGCGGGTCCCCGAGCACCCAATCCGAGCGAGTGAACGTCACACCGATCAGACATAAGAGGAGTAGCTCATGCGAGTAGCCGTTGTCACGAACAGAGACTTTACGGGCGTGATTAACCGGTTCGGCCAGCCTAAGCCCCAGCCGCCGCAGTCTTGCCCAGGCTGGGACATCGACAGTGTGGTCACGGCACTGGAAGAGGGCGGCCACGAGGTGCTTCTGTGTGAGGGCGATAAAGGCTTGCTAACTACGCTTGAGAGTTTCATGCCGCCCGATTCGCAAGCCCGCCCTTCAGGATTCGTCTTCAACATGGCTTATGGAATTCAGGGGGAGTTCCCTTTGTCCCACGTTGCTGCCATGCTCGAGATGGCCGGCGTTCCGTACAGCGGACCGAGCCCGCTCGGACATGTGCTTGCCAACGACAAGGTCGTCGCCAAGATACTCATGCGCGACCGCGGCGTGCCGACGCCGAACTTTCGCGTGATGCGTCGGAACAGTGATAGTATCGGCGACCTGAGATTTCCAATGGTGGTGAAGCCGCCTCGTGAAGGTGATAGCTTCGGTTTGCAGCTCGTACATGAACCTGCTGAGCTAAAGCGGGCCGTGGAAATGATTGTCGAGCAGTATGCGCAGGACGCGCTCGTTGAAGAATACGTCGAGGGGCGGGAGATCAGCGTTCCGCTGCTTGGGAACGGAGAACTCGAGGTATTGCCTCTTGTGGAACAGGATTTCGGCGACCGCGCAATGCGTCTTATGACTTGGGAAGCGAAGCACGTGGCGGAAGCGGCGGCGTCGAAGATTTGCCCGGCACAGATCGGGAGCAGGCTAACGGCGGTCCTGCGGGATATTTCGATTGCGACCTTCCGCGCTTGCCAAGGCCGGGACTATGCCCGCGTCGACGTCCGGATCGACCGCTCTGGCCAGCCTTTTGTCCTAGAGATCAATACCAATCCGTGCCTGAGAAGGTACTCATCGTATTTCGTGGCGGCGAACACGGCCGGACACAGCTACTCGAGCTTGATCAATCGCATCCTGGATATCGCCCACACGCGGTATTTCGGAACCGTTATCCCCCAGGGCCGAACGTGACTTTGCGCCTCGGCTAGCGGCGAGGTTGTCACTCTACCGCACGGGTGTGTTGGGCACAGACAAATGGAGTCGACGCTTTCCTGCCACTCGAACGTGGACGCGCTGCGGACCTGACCGGGTCAATGGATCCGCCGAGGTCGACAGGCCGGCCGCAGGGGAATGGTCCTTGAGACCGGCGCCTCCAACTGCGACAGCGGCCTCGCCCTCTCCGTTTCCCCAGTTGCTGCGCGGACAACGTTGGAAAGCCCTTTTTTTGTGCGGTACAAGCTCGACCAGGTCGGGCAGTTTCGAACCGGGCGACGCTCTGGTTATTGTCGGTAGCTAATCAAGTTGTCCGGTTTGGTAGCACATGATTTATCTGCTTCAGTTTTGCGTCGAAGCGGTTCACGCGACATGCCTGATGGTCAAGTTTCTTCGATTGCGATGCCATCAGGCATGCAGCGAGCAATGGGGCGCGGCCCGTGGAAGATCGCGAGGTCCCATCCGGGTACTGCCTGATTTTGACCGTGGCTTTGACGAAGTGATGCCGGATCGGACTTTTCGGTAACTGCAATCGCAGCCGCGCGAAGGCGACGGTGTTATCACGGGCAACGACGCGCTCCCCCTCGATGCATAGGACCTGGGCCAGTTGTTGCGGGTCGGCGGCGACAAAGGCGCTGTCCCAACCGTGGCCGGCCTGGCGAAGCGGACATTGTGGGCCGGCAGATAGGTCTGTGCGATGAAGCCGATGGCGGCCTCGATATCGGCAATTCCGGTCAGCGCCAGCTCCCTCAGCAGTCGGTCCTGCAAGGTGGAGAACATTTGCTCCGAGCGGCCCCGCGCTTCAGGGGAATAGGCTGGAATATGCTCGATGCCGAGTAGCTTGAGCGCCCGGCCGACCCGAGTCACGAAATTGTGGCTGCCGTGACCTGTAGAGGCTCGATGGCAATCCCCTGGCGACGAACGTCTCAAGAGTCCCTGAAAGCTCGACGCCGTGCCTTCCTCCTCATCAGGAAGGCCGAATAGATTGTGCTCGTCGCGTCGTCCATCGTCACGATCAGATCCAGCATCGGCCCACCCGCCAGCCATTGATGGCGGCTGCCATCTTGATGCAGCATCATCCCCTCGCATGCTTCCTTTCCCGCTTGCGCCGGTGAGCACCGCGCCCGCTTGGCGCGTTCCACTAGCCAGCCGCGTGAAGCTGCGTCTTGATGAAGGTGTATCCCAAGCTCAAATCGTGATCGCGCAGCAGGTGGTCATGGAAATGCTTCACGTTCCAGCCAAGGCAGCGATGACGATAAAGCTCCAGCATCTCTTCAAGCGCCTCCGCAGGCACCCGACGCGTCGAAATCTTGCCCAAACGACGATCGAGCAAACAGCTTCCGCGGCTTCTTCCTAACGGTCGCGGTAGCGGCGGAAGCCGCTCCGACATGCCCAGCAACTCGCCTGCCTCCATCATCGATAAATCCTCGCCAGTCCAGCGGCTCAATACGTCTCGAAACTTCTGCATTCTCCGGCCCTGTAGCCACGCTGCCCGTTTCATTCCCATCCTCCATGCGCTGTGAATAAAACCTGAAAACTCATGTGCTACCTAATCCGGACAACTCGTCTGCTTATGAACGCGAGGCTCTGGTTACTCATGTTAACGTCACATTCTTTCTAAGCATGAAGCACCGATACACTTTAAACCATGGATCTGACAGGCGACGGGACTTTGGAGAGTAGTTCACCGGGTTTTCAATTTATTTATTCGCCTCTCACGAGGTAGACGGTCCACTCCGCTACGCCCTCCCAGTGCACGAGGTGACCCTCGCCTTCGCGATCCGGGAGGCCTGCTTGCCGCGATCGCGCTCCAGCACCGGCCCACACGAATGTGACGTCTCTTGACCTCTTGATCAGGCGAAGCGGCCGCTCGCCAGATCGACAGCGCAACGGTAGATTCCGTCGAGCATCGAATTTCCTCCTAAAGCTGGCCAGCGATGGGTGTTGAGTTCGCGGCTACGCAGCATGGCTAAATTAGGAAACTTTGCGCGATAGACGAATCCCATCGTTCCTGCTGTTCCTACTGGGCCGGGCCTTCCGCGGTCAGCCATTTGTGGCGAAGCTCCTGAGTTTCTAGCGCGCGACCGAAGCCGGCATTGCGAAACGGGGCAGGATCGACTGCGAGGAGTTCGCGCTCGAGCCATGTCGATCCATCGGGCTGCGGTAGGCCGACCGTTCGGGATGCACCACGACCGGGCTCGCGCGCACCACGCCGCCGATCAGCGGCGGATCGCTTCCAGTCCCGGCACATCTGTCTCGAGAAAGGCTTCGATGGCTGGCGTATCAACGGCCTGCCTCTACGCCTTGAGATCGATTCATTCCTGGCGTTTTTGGCGGCTCAGCCGGTCCACAGACATCGGCGCCATCTGTACTCAATTATCAGGTAGTTATGCGCAAGCGCCGGCCGAAAGGACTGCGGCCGTCGGCCGGAACCGAATGGCCCAAATCTCCAATGCACGAACAGTCCGGGATTTTCCCCTGCCAGCTTTCTCAAGAAGAGGCTGGCACGCGTCTTATGGGACTGAAAGCGCTTGAACTTGCGCATGATCCAAGCCCTGAGCTTCCGGTTGACGTAGTCAGACCCTGAACCAGTCGAAAAACAGGGGGCTCGGTTCATGAGCACCCGGCGCGCCATAAGGCGCGCGGATGGCCCCTATGACCGGAGGCTGGACTGAATCTCGCTTTGATCATTGCCAAGCGCCGCGGTGACGTCGAGAACTCAAGGGTTACGGACGGCCCAAGCTTCTCAGGCAACTGCGCCTGGGTCAGGCCCTTTGGCCTTGCGACAAACCGCTCGTCGGCGGAAGCATCCAGGAGCGTCATGTATGTTAGGCCGTAAGGCTTTCCGATCACGGGACTTGGTCGGGCAGAGTTGAGCTTTTAATCTGAGCAGTTTCGGTCGGTCGATCCATGACTGCTGCGAAGCTTGCCTATGCTATGCTGGAGCCAAGGAGCTTATCCCAAAATGGCCTTACATGCCTAAATCACTTCGATCGCCCCGCCACCAGACGCCAGCGAAGGAGAGGCACACGAACCGGAGCGAGCATGGAAGGCTCTTCGCATCGTCTCAACCGTGCGAACTGGACGGTCACGACCGCCTACAAAGACTTGTTCGCCAGCTGACCAATCACGCTGTGCCTCCGTTATGCCTTTCGAGCAAGGAAAACCCTCTAACCGCCACCATGAGCGCACGCGCCGAATGGCGCGCCGGATACGGTCACGCAGATAGTCGCGAGGATCTTTCCAGTCGGCCTGGACCTAGGGTATGCCATCCGACACCTCATGTCGCGTTGTCGGGTACACGACACGTGCTTCCCGAAGCAAGCTCGTTTGGCATTAGGCTAAACCGCTGAAATGCGACCACAAAACTCTGTCTCCGGCTCGTTCAACCAATTGGCGCGACGTTTGCGACGGTTACTGCGAGGCGGTGGAAGCTGCCGACTGGCACTCATGTCGTGGCTAGCATCGCAATCAATCGAAGGAAGGAACACGTCAGGTCTGCGTCGGATCTTATTCCAAGGGAAAAGGGCTCGGTAGATCGGCAATGCCTCCGACTCATGACCGGCCAACCTGCGCCTAATCGTCTCCTCCCTCTGGCGTACGATGACCGCGATCTCAGTCTTCATCACCGATCCCTTCCGACAGCCACTCTTCAACCTGTCGCAGCACATCGAACAATTATTGCAGTCGCTCGTAGGCACAGTAATCCATAGCCGAAAGAGGAAACCTATAGATGAGAAAAGTCGTTGCCGCCAAGCTTCATGGCATTACTGTTACCGACGCGGATTTGAACTACCACGGTTCAATAACTCTGGACCCAGATCACTGCGACGAGGCGGGTATTTTTCCGCTGGAATTCGTTGAAATCTGGAATAAGGCTTCGGGCGCGCGTATCAGCACATACGTCATTTACGGTGAGAGGGGTTCTGGTTGCTGCGTGCTGAACGGAGCCGCTGCTCGCACCTGCCAGGTTGGAGATGAGATAATCATTTGCTCCTCCGCATATATTGAGGAGCATCAGATCGGAGAGATCAAACCGCGAGTGCTGACCTTCAACCGGGACAACTCTGTCCGCGACCGCATGTTCTACGATAGTGGAATTAAGGATGATGGAATGATGACGTTCGCGGTTCGCGAGGGCTCTCCTGGCGGCAACCCCCTAAAGATTCCCAGTCGGGCCAATCGCTGATAGCTCACGGCATCGGACTAGAGCAGAATCTGATCACTCAGGCATCCTGCGGCGCAGAAGTAGTTTGAGCACTCCTCGGCGGTGAAGCGTGGCAAGGCGTCG
>NZ_JAMYPU010000065.1:0-6665 GCF_040320535.1 Mesorhizobium sp. M0676 | reverse complement strand
CGATCCAGCCAGCATCTTGAATCACAAAACCACTCTCACGGGAATCCCGCAGATTCAGTCAAAATCTGAACTGCTCTAGTTGTTTTGGCTGAGGACGAGCGTAACCACCTTAGGCTCGGCTCGCTGCAGACATCGTTCCGGAATATTGGGCCACATCGCCTTGGCGCATCCCTGATCTTCGCTTGGCGCCGTCGCAAGCGAGCGTTCTGCGTTACCGGCTTCGTCTGCGGTCGACAGGAATACTTGCGTGGCGAGCGCAGTAGCCATAGATACTTGGACGAGGATAAGGGCGTAGGCAAATCGTCTGATCATCCGCTCGCAACGTTCAATCCGCGAAGTGGTTCCAACGTCGCGACCCGCCGATGTAAAACCCGATCACGATGCTCGAGCCTGCGCCCTGCCCGTCCTCAGCTTTCCTAAGGACAACCCTTCGTGGCCGGCCGCTTCATGATGCCCTTGGGCGCCGTGCCTGAGTGCTCCTGGACGCGTTTCCATAGCCTCTCGCGCATTTCCCGGTTCAAGGTGACGAATGCGCTTCCGACATAACGCCCGGTGCCGCGCTCAGCCATTAGAGTGAAAGCCGGCTTGCCCGCTTCACGCTCGACGCCGAGCAGATCGAATCGTCGATCGCATAGCACTTGGCCTTCAGCCAGTTGGTCGACGGACCGCGTCGGTATTTGCTGTCCTTCCGCTTCGAGACCATGCCTTCAAGTCCGGCCTTGTCGAGCAAGTGAAAGATGGCCTTGGCTTCCCCCGGCGGGGCTCGCTGAACTGAATACGCCCGCCGGGCTCGATCATGCTGGCCAGGATCTCGCGCCGCTCCTCTAGCGCCTTATCGCGCAGATCGTGGCCGTTAAGATGAAGCAGATCAAAGGCAACAAAATACAAGTCGTGCTGCTGTCATTCAGAACGACGATCTCGCCCTCGACAATGGCGCTTCGGCACCAAGGCGCTTTGCCTCTCTCACCAGGTCGCGATATTTCGCCGTCCAGGCGTGGCCATTGCGCGTATAAATGCGTTTGCCGACTTCATCAATGATCATCTGCGATCGGTAGCCGTCGAACTTGACCTCCTGGGTCCAGCCTTCACCCTCGGGAGGCTTCTCCACAAGGGTCGGCATCAACGGCTCGATGAACTTCAAACGCATGCACTGACCCACCCTACGGCGATTCAATAAGATCAAGTAAAAATGGTTCCGAAGCCGGAAATCAGCCTTTTGGTGCAACAAACACGTCAACTCGACGTTGCGGGATGAGCGAAGGATGAATCGATATGGCCGACGACAAGAGCAAGCGGGATTTTCGTGATCGGGACCGTGTCACGGCCGATGAGGATTATGAAGTTGAATATTTCGCAACAAAGACCGGCATCACACCCCAGCAGGTCAAAGAGCTGATCGCGAAGCACGGCAACCAACGCGAGACTTTGGAGCGGGTAGCCAAGGCGCTGCGGAAACAATGACCAGGCTATCTGATCTCGGCAGACCACTGATCGGGCACCGACATGAAGGCCCGCCCGCGAGCGAACTCGCGCATTTCCTTCCTTGCCTGTTTGCGGTCAACAGATCGATATACGCGATTTTCGCCAGGTCACTTATCATGCCGATCCGGAGCACGAGCCGCTCGAACTGGACGCTTAGGACCAAAAGTGCCGAAATACCACGTTGAGGAAATGGACGGCGATACCGTGACGGCTACCCACATCGTCCACGCGACAACGCCGATCAGGGCGGCGCGGGAAGCGACAGAGCGCGACATCACTCTGCGCACCAGCGAGCCCATCTGGATCAGGGTTGCCGACGAAAAGCGCGGCCACAATTCGAATACAGTTTCAGCCAACTCGGCTAGCTGAGTTTTTGAATGGCATACCATGCCGTCGACCTCGATACGCAAGTTCGACTATGACCCGAACACCAGGGTTCTCTCCGTCTGGTTTGTGGCAAGCGGGAAGCATTACGAGTTTTTGGACGTACCTGCTGAGGCCGTTGCTGCGTTCAAAGCTGCCTTTGCCAAGGGCGTCTATTTTAACAGGCACATCCGCAATCGTTATGCAGTCCGGCTCGCGCCAGGGCGCTGACATCTGGAGACGCCGGGTTTGTGCAGGGATGGCCCGCGCCTGCTTCCGAGCGCGGGCCGACCATGATGAGTGAGGGGCCATCTTGGTCACCGGCAGGGACCGCTGAGAACGAGCCGGGTGTGACCGAACAGCCTCGGAGCGGGGATGTTCCCGGCTGACCCAAAAAGGCCGAAGGGCGCAATTAGCACCGACTTAATTAGGTCCGGAAAATTTTAACGAATCGTTGACCGCGCTGTCCCAGAATAGGACGGCGCGGTCAAACCCCAACCTTGGCTGCGCAGGCGGCTTCGGCACTCAGTTCCACCCCCGAGCTGTCGGAGCCGCCACCCACCCCACACTTATACCAGCAATGGTTGAATCAACCGTTACTGCACGTGCTTTCATGGCGCTTCCCTGATCGTTAGACTTTGACGGATCAAACAGGGGATTCACAGATTCGGAGACTCGACCGATGGAAACGATCTTCGATGACGTCGGCAACGGCCTCAGAGCGCCCGCACAGACGCATGGCGCCCTGTATGCGCCTTCGCATCGACATGGCCGGCAAGCTGTTCCTTGGCGTCGCAATCGGCCTGGGCCTTGGCTTTGGAATGGCGAACGCGGGTTAGACCCGACCTATCGGTTCGGGCGGTCCGTAGCCAAAACGTTGTAGAGCACCAAACACGCCAGCAACGAAATGACGCTGCCCAGCAGGTCGCCTAGGGTCAGGCCGGAAAAATAGACAAGATCGAACGCCAGTACCGCCATCGCTCCAGCCAATCATGATTCGGGACACTGCCGACATTAACCGTTAGTCGGCACTGTTCCGGTCTGGACAACCTGTTCAATCTTTTCGTTGAACTTGCGCCATTCGCCAACAATCCAAAGTTAGGCGAAGCAATCAAGCTTGCGATGAATACGCCTCGGGAGACGTCCCCATCGGCCAAGAGGTTTTCGAGGCCATCGGAGCGTCGCGGAAAGAAATGATAGAGAGTTGCCGAAAGAGGCGGAACGCTATACGGTCTGGCAAGCTCGCTCCCACACCACGCAACCTAATCCAAAGTACCGCGAGGAATAGGAATGGCTAAAGTCCGCAAGCGCACCCTGCCCTCCGGTGAAGTTCGCTGGCCGGCAGACTACTTCGATGCCGGCTGCAATCGCCGCGCCAAGCAGTTCGACAAGCGCAAGGATGCCGACGGCTATCCGGTAAAGGTGCGACGTGACCTGCAGCTATGATTCGAATCCAGGTTCCCCAGAAAGCGATTTTTCCGTTTGATCATTAGAACATTTCGTGTCAGTCGGACGCACGGTCGGTAATTTTTGTTCCCGTTTCGAGCTTGCGGATGGCGCTTTCGCCGAGCGCCGGATCTCGGTTGAGGAAGGCTGTGGCCGGTGATCGTTGCGATTTCCGGCACCCAGGCCTCGACGAGCGCCAGGCGCGTTACAGCAGTCCCGCGAATGTCATTGAAGGTCACTCCGACCACCCCGGCCGAGGCGCAGGCCTTGCGCCAGATGATCGAAAGCCATCTGAGGTCCATGGCACGCCGTCGCTGTTCAAAAGTATCTGCCCGACCTTGTCGCGCAGCGCCCCGAGCGCAGCCTTGAGCGGCGCGCCGACGGGAATGACCACACGAGTTCCGGTCTTGGATTGCTGCAAGCGGATCACCTTGCCGTCATACTGCTGCCAAGTGAGCCGCAGCAGGTCGCCCTGGCGCTGGCCGGTCCACAAGGCCAGTGTGAGCGGCAGATGCAGGTGCGCGGGAGCGCTGGCATAGAATGCGGCCTCGTCGGCGGCAGTCCAGACGTTAGCCACCCTGGTGCCGCGATAGAGGCGCCCGCCCTTCTCGCAAGGATTGGCTGAACAAGGCCGCGACCGTGTCCCCAGGACAGGATCCTCGCCAGCACCTGCCAGCAATAGTCTGCCTGTCGGCGCGATGCCTTGGCGCGCTCGTCGCGCCACTCCATGAAGATGCCGTGCGTGCGGCGGTCGCTCATGCCCGACAGCGGGAAGTCACCGAATTTCTTTCCGATAACCTTGATCAGCTTGACATAGTCGGCTTGCTTGCGCGGCGCCAGGTCATCCAAATCCGAGCTGGCCTGAAATTCATTCATCACGGACAGGAGCGCGCCCTGGCGCGGCTTGGCCTTGGTCGCGGCGGCAGCTTTGTAGGCCGCGATGAATTCGGGATCTCCAGGCTTGCCAGGCAAGGTGGCCCGCCCTTCCAAGCCCACTAGTAGGTGACGAGGCTGCCGTCGGCGAGTTGTTTCGTGCGGCTGTTCAGCCGCTTAAGACGAACGCGCATGATTTTTTATACACTGGTCGATGGGGTTTTCCGGTTCGCTCGTATGTGTAGCGGCGATGACCACGATCTTGCCCGTCGCCTCTACCCTGCCAGGCTCCATGTTGCCTTAGCGTGCGCTCTTGATCCGCGCGCAATATCGGCAATTTTGAAGGAGATCAGTGTGCCGGCCATTTTTGGGTTGCTCCCGCCTTTTCAGCCGCCGCGTTTTCCAAAAGATTGGTGAGGTTTTGGATTAACTGCTTGGAGCAGATCCTTGACGGGCAGCCCCATCACCTTCTCGATGCCAATTAAGACTTCCAGGACAATTCGAGCCGGCCTGAGAATGATCGAAACCGGATATTGATCGCGCCTAATTACCTCTCCTACCGGAGACGATGCATCGAAATCAGACCATCCCTGCCCTTCCTGGTCGAAAGACAAGGCCAAGGTGCGGAAATTCGGACTCTTGGGACCTTCTCAGATGGTTACAGCAACCGACACAGTGAAACGCAATTGTCCATGAGATCGGCGGTTGCTGCTACACATTCACCTGACTGGGGCATGCGTTTCTGGAAGGCGTCCGCAGCCGGTTCCGTGCACGTTTTATTTTGACTGTTAACTGTCACGCTAGTCGAATGTTGACGACTCCCCCTCGGAAGAGTTAATAATCTCCTAATATAAGCATTTTCTTAAAAACATGATCGGCAGCCGACGAGTTTGCCGACGCAAGGGGAGACGCAGCGCGACGACCAATCTCGTCGCAACATCATCATCATCATCATCAACATCGAGCCGCCATCCGTAAACGGTACTGCTGAGTCAGCCGTTCGCAAGGCGTAACATAGCGGTGGTTGGGTGGGCTGACTAAGTCTATGAGCTTTGATAGCGAGTGCTTTGTCTTTTCAGTGCGGTCGGTAAACGGATGTGGGGGCATCTGTGTATGAGTAAGGGGGTTATAATGGCTGCTTCTCAAATCATAAACGCCGACGGAATGTCGACGTTGCTTCCCGATACGCCACAGGGCGGAGACTATACCTACCGCTTAGCCGAAAATGCGCCCGTCCCCATTTCCACCGTTCTGACCATTATATCTCTCGATGGGTCGAGTAGCGATCTGGCCGAAATCACACTTTGCTCTCCGAATGATGAGTTTTCCGCCTCGACCGATCCGAAGAAGCCCGCTGTTGCCTGCGCAGATTCAGCAGGCATCAAGCTGTGTTTGCCGGACTCGCGAGCGTGGGCGTTTGGCATTGGTACACATGCCATTGGTCTGGATGCGAACTCATTTGGTCCGGCGCTCTTTCCCAGGATCAAGCCGTTTGTTGGCGAAGGCGAACTTGCCCTCATAGGTTCACAATTTTTGAGCGACGCCGCTGCAAGCGGCAGGTCAATGTCGGCACTTCTCGATCGACAAGAACAACTAGCGAGATAGGGGACGGGGTATGGCAACGGCAACTGGTACAAGCGGCAACGACAATCTGGTCGGCGGTAGTGGAGACGACGTGCTTTTGGGCGGTGCCGGAAGCGATCGCCTGAATGGCGGTTCAGGCGCCGATACGCTCGATGGAGGCAGTGGTTTCGATACGGTCCTGGGCGGATCGGGAGCGGACACGCTCATCTATCGCGCGTGGGAAAATCAGTACAAGTTTGGTAGCCAAGTCTACGGCACAGGGACAACCGTCGGACAAACAGCCTTTTCCGGCTACGACACCTACGACGGCGGTAACGGCAATGCTGCGAAAGGCACTGCCGAGATCGATACGCTCGCTATCTATCTAAGCAATGATCAACTAGCCAATACGTCATTCATGACGGCGTTTAACACCGAACTTGCTCAGTTTCGTGCCTTCATTGCCGCGAACTCGAACACGAATACCGGCCAAGCAGGTCAGGCAGAATTTACATTCGCCACGATCAACCTCAAGGTCTCCGCGATCGAGCGGGTTGTCGTTCTCGATAACGCCGGGCATGTTCCTGTCTCCGTAAATATTGTCTACCCTTCCTTAAATGATGGTGACAACAACTCGGTCGTGACGTTCACTTTTCTTGGTCCGGTGACGGGCTTCGATTCTGCCGATGTTACGGCAATGAATGGCACGCTGACTGATTTTGTGAAGATTGATGCTTCGCATTATACGGCGAAGTTCACGGCGGCAGACGGTTTTGATGGTCTTGGCTCCGTTTCGGTAACGGCCAGCGGCTACACCGACCTTGCCGGCAACACCGGCGCGGCGGGCTCCGATACGGTCACCATCGACACGCTCAACCCGAGCGTCATCGTCAACATCGTCGACGGCGCGCTCAGCGACACCGACAACAACTCGAACG
>NZ_JAMYPU010000064.1:0-7354 GCF_040320535.1 Mesorhizobium sp. M0676 | reverse complement strand
CCGCGACAAGGGCGTCACAGCGGTCACCGGCTCTGGATGGGCTGCAGTGAAGACCGCTCAGAAGATCGGCATCCCCGATGACAAGGTCCTGCAGGTCGCCGGCGGAGCAGCGGAGGTCGCGCAGGCTGTAAAGTCCGGACGTGCCGACGTTGCCATTGGCGAATCCTTCTCGTTTAAAGTATTCGTTGAGCGGGATGCAAGCCTCGATATGGCCGATCCCTTTACGCAATCCCTCGGACTCGCTGGTGAGGCCATCGCTTTTCTGCCCGACCAGCAGGCGGAGGTCGATGCCTTCAATGCAGCGCTAAAAAACTATCTCGGCTCCGATGAGATGATGAAAGCGGTCGCTAAATACGGCTACACACAGGCGTATCTGCCGCCAAAGAGTTTGACGACTGCCGGGCAGTGCAAGGGCTGAGACGGCAGAACGCTGCCTTCTATTCCATTATCCGGTCGAGCCATGACCGAGCCTGAGGTACGAAGAGAGATTTGACGGCGGCGCGGCACGATCCTCGCCCTTTCGGGAACCGGATCTCCAATTGACCGGATAGGGCGACACCTCACGGTGTTGCCCCCTCCTGCACTTCAAATTTTGGGTTGCGAAAAAGAGCGCCGCCGTCCCGGATGACCGCGCGGCAAGACGTGCCAATGACGCGGCGGCGCTGTTTGCCGTCTGCGACGAACGTCGCGAGGATACGCCGAACCCGCGTACACAAAGGCGGATTGGCGCATTTCAGCGGTTTTGATGCTGTTAAGATTAGCGGCGCGCCCAGGAGGTGCTAGGTTCCGGATGCGTGAAATGGGACCTGAGGCGAATAATTTGCTGAGGAATTTTGCTGAGGAATATTGATGAGCGAAGACCAAATACCGGCACTTGAGGACGATTGCGATTCGACCGCAGATCTGTCCGTGCGAATCGACGTTGTTTGCCTCTTGGGCTAAGCCGAATTCCCCCGGCGCCGTAGTGGCGCCGCCAACGTTTCGGGCCTGCGTGATTACTTCGAGATCATGGCGTTGGTTGGCCAATCGCCACTGTTGCGGACGCCGGTCGCGCTGCAGCTCCGGATGTTGCGCGAGCATGCTCGCGACGGCACTGATCCAGTCAGCGCATGACGTGGGTGTTGATCCGCTCGACAGCCTCCGGATAGCGATTGGCTTCGTCCAGGGAAAAGAAAGTCTGGTTACGCAGCCGGCCGAGAATGCAGCTCTGCGCGAAACGGACGCCACATTCGCTAGCCATGTCAATCGGAGTGACGATTTGAACCGGAGATTGACCCCCCTTCGGCCGGGACAGGGGTCGTCAGCTGCTTTTCGGGTGAACCTCGCATGGCGTTGGCCAGCACCACGACCGTGGTCGCCGTGACGAAATGGACGCTATAGTTCTGCCGGATCGCCTCGCGTCCGAGAGCCACCGCCAGATGTGTCTTGCCCAGGAACATGACCGTCGCCATGGACAATCCAGCGGCAGGGTCCCACGTTCCCGGATCTGGCACTGGATCAAGCGACGGCTGCGCGTCGAAGTCGAAGCCGACCAGTTCGCGCGCAAACGGGAACTGCGCGATCTTGCCTGCATTGGAGATCCGTCCGCCGAGAGGGCAAAGCGCCCGCCTCTTGGGCAAAGCGTTCCGCAGGAGCCACGCCGGACGTTTCCATGCATACGCTGATCGGCAATCTCGCGCGTCCACCTGTCCAGATGCGCATCGGACGCCGCCCATGTTACGCAGGCCAGTTCCTGGCTCACCACATCGGCGTTGCCGCCATGGCAAAAGAAGCGCTGCCGCGTCCCATCGTTCAACCCTTCAAACGCGGTCGGCGAACGGCCAAAGTAGCGCGAAAACTTCGCCACCGTGTATACCTACATCGCTGCGTATCGTGCGCCGAAAGTGAGCTTAACTCGGCCATCTTTGTTGCTCCTGTTGTTAAGATTGCTAACCGCAATCCTTTACAACAGAAGCTTCAACCGGAAACCCACGCACCAAATGCCGCGTCAGCGACTTCGTTCAGACGCATCCCGCTGCCCTGGGCAGACGGATCCAACGATCACTGGCTGGTTGAGAAAGCAACCGGCAACATCCCGGGACCGAAGCCGAGGAGCGCTACTGCGCCATGCTGCAAGAGTTGGCTACGGCAGCGTGCCGCAAGTAAATGGCGTCCGCCAAATCCGGGGCGGCTACCAAAACGTATTAGTCAACGCCTCCACTGCGGCTTTGAGGGCGAGGCTTCACCGGGGCGAAGCGACATGCAACGATCAACGAACCGATGCGGCCGACTCGAGCGGACATATTGTGCACATGACACCCAAAAACGCTGGTTTCCTGCAGGCCGAACGGATACTTCGCACCACCCAACTTCTAAGACCTTGCTACCTTTTCAGGACATGTGGATCGGGCACAGGGGAATGCCGCCCCCGCCGGCATATAAGCTCGATGGACCAAGGATGGACTAAATGAAAGTTTCAGGAATCGACAACGCCGTTATCGAAAAAGATCTTGCATTTCCGGTCTCGGAGTTTGAGCGACGCCTGAAAGCTGTTCGACAGGAGATTACGAATAGAGGATTGGACCTGCTGATTGTCAGTATCCCCGAAAACATATATTACCTTAGCGGGTATCACACACTAGGCTATCCAGCTATCCAGTTCTTGCTAGTGCCAAGCAACGGCGAGCTGCATATTGTGACTCGCGCCATCGAGCAGACTAACGTTAAGGCGTATTCGTGGCTCACTAACAGCTCCAGCTACATGGACCACGAATCGCCGATCGAGGTCCTCGTGGAAACAATTGGAAACATGGGCTACGCCAACTCCATCATTGGCATCGAGAAAACTGGCTGGTTCTTGACAATCGCCCACTATGAAAAGATCAGAGAAGGACTTCAGAGCGCGAGAGTCCAGGACGGATCGATGATCGTCGAAAGCGCACGAGTGGTGAAGTCGGACCTAGAAATTGAATATATTCGTCAGGCTGCCCGGATCGTTGAAGCGGGTATGGAGGCTGGCATAAACCAGATCCACGTCGGCGCAAGCGAGAATGATATCGCTGCCGAAATTCAGCGCGTCGTGACAAGCATCGGAAGCGAATATCCGGGTTATCCGCCGTTTGTTGCGTCAGGCGTTCGTACCAGCTACGCCCATGCAACATGGGCTGGCCGGAAAATTCAAGAAGGCGACCCGATTTTGTTGGAACCATCGGGTACTGTCCGTCGCTACAGTGCGGCCCTGATGCGCACTATTGTCGTCAAACCGGTTAGCCGCGAATTACAGCGCATGGAGGATGTGTCCCGCAAAGCGCTGGAGAACATGCTCGAGGCCATCCGGCCTGGGCGCCCCTTGGAGGAAGTTTGGAAGGTTTGGTCGAACACTGTCACGGACGGCGGCTATGAGGGGCGATTCAAGAGAACGGGCTACTCGATCGGAGTATGCTTTCCGCCGGATTGGGGCGAGGGTCATATCCTTTCCTTTAAGCGCGGAGAAATCCGAGAGCTGCTTCCAAATATGACCTTTCACATTCCTTCTCTGGTCAAGATGTTCGGTTTTGCCGACGTGGGGACAAGTGAGACGATCCGGGTGACTGAAGCGGGATGTGAAATACTTACGAATTTCAAGCGTGAACTTCACATTCGGTGATCGGCGGTGGGAATGATCCAGTATTTAATGACGGGGAGCGGAGACCGTCCTAATAACAAGGCAAAAGGCTGGACCAACCTGGTCTCTCAGCAACGTCCGCGTCTTCCCTGGCGGACGATCGAGGCTCCCTGCACAGCGCCATGGAGGATCGGGCACATACATGGCAAGGATGAAGAAGAACGACCGAGATGCCAGCAATGGCGAGGATGATGGATTCCTGGTCAAATGTGGCGGTAGGTGCCTTCGAGGCGACGCGAGCGATCATGACGAGCGCCATTATCTTGATGCCGACGGAGAAGGCGTAGACGAGATAGCGGACGGTCTTGGTTTAAGGAGAGCCGCGGAGGTCGGCCATCGCCGCATGAGACGAGCTCGCATGACACGGCCGTCCGCTGGCCACGAATGCGTCGAGGCTTGGAAAGCCAGAGTGCACGACGAGTTCTTGTCAATCGAGATCGTGGCCGTCTCTACCTGCGAGAGGGGCGCGCTCACCCCGCTTTGCGGAATGCAGCACTGCGACGTCCACGCCGGACCGGCGCGGGCACAGTGGCGGTCAATCTTTGAAAGCCTGGCCCACGCGGGGGGTAAGCACACTGCCATCGCCGGATGGTTCAGTCCTTTGCCGGGTGATTCAGTAAGACCAATGTAACGAAAAGAAACATCGGAGCCGTGCTGATCCGGCCATGATGTGCGGCACCGAGGCCCGACTGATGCACCCGCGGATTGAGGCCGAAATAGCTGACCAGCTCTTGAAGCCAGCGATGTCGCCGATCGCCGCCGTTAGCCCCACTGCCACGGCCAGGTTGACGCCGGTGATGGAGAGCAGACGCCTGATCGCAGGATCGTCCAAAGTAGTCTTGGCAGTCGCCCGATCGAGGGTAGACCAGATCCTGATCAAGCTCGCGCACGTGCCGCTCGATTGCGAACCGCTCATCGTCGGGCACACGCTGGCGTGCCAGACAGACGCGGCCGCGGACGTTGAACAGATCGGCGTGCGGACACTTCGGGATCAGATCCGCATGAAGGATCGCATGCACCTCGTTTTTGATCCGTGTCCGATGTCGCACAACATGGTAGCGGCGTGCGACCACCCTGCGCATCCGCTCGGTGGCGGCATCCGGCGTCCGGATCTCGGGCAGATAGCCTGCGGCGTACAGGCTGGCCAGAGTGCCCGCGTCGACCTTATGGGCATGGGCGATCGCCTTCACCTGAAGTGGGTTGGCGATGACCACCCGCTTCACAAAGGGCGACAACACCCGTGACACCGCCGTGCAGTTACCGGTCGCCTCGATTACCACCTCGTCTGTCGCCAGAAGGCTCTTACCAAAGCCCTCCAGCGCCGTTAGGGTCATGTAGACACGAGCCCCATGTCGAAGTCTGCCTTCCTCCCAGAAAACCACGTCCCTAAAAGTTCGGTGGATGTCCATTCCAATCACGCGTCGCATTTGCGTCTCCTGTCACATCGAATGACGGGAGCGGCGGGCCCCACGTAACTACGGATCCGCGCTCACAGCGCAACCGGGCGAGTCGCAGAGGCGGCCAGCTACTAACACGAGCTCTCGGCTCATCGTGTGGATCGGCCTGCCCGCACCTTCGTGCTCCCGGTGCCTCCGTCCCGGATGGTCGCACCATACGCCGCGATCCTGGAAACCGCAGCCGGACATCGGCACCGAGAATCTTCATACCGGTTACGAACTCAATAGAGGCGTTGAACTCGAAGTGAACCGCCCCGGGTTTTCCGGAGGCCGTTTCGTTTGAGTCACGCGGCTATGGCTGGTTCATCCAACATGGCGTAGTAGCGTTCCTCGGCTTCTTCGGCCGGCGGGATGTTGCCGATGGGCTCCAGCAGCCGGCGATTGTTGAACCAGTCGACCCATTCGAGCGTGGCGAACTCGACGGCCTCGAATGAGCGCCAGGGTCCGCGTCGATGGATCACCTCGGCCTTATAAAGACCGTTGATCGTTTCGGCGAGAGCATTGTCGTAAGAGTCGCCGACACTGCCCGAAGGTTCGACGCCGGCATCCGCCAGGCGCTCGGTGTATCTGATAGAGACGTATTGGCTGCCTCTATCGCTGTGATGGATGAGCCCGCCTCCCTGCACGGGCCGCCGATCATGGAGAGCCTGTTCCAGGGCGTCCAGAACGAAGCTGGCATGCGCCGTCCGGCTCACCCGCCAGCCGACGATCCTTCGCGCATAGGTGTCGATGACAAAGGCGACATAGACGAAGCCCGTCCAGGTCGCGACGTAGGTGAAGTCGGAGACCCACAGCATGTTCGGCGCCGGGGCATGGAACTGGCGATTGACGTGATCGAGAGGGCATGGTGCCGCCTTGTCGCTCACCGTGGTGCGGATCGGCTTGCCGCGGATGATGCCTCCGAGGCCGATGGCCTTCATCAGGCGGGCAACCGTGCAGCGGGCGACATCGAAGCCCTCGCGTTGCAACTGCCGCCAGATCTTGCGAACGCCGTAGACGCGGAAGTTAGCCTCGAACACGCGTCGGACCTCATCCTTCAAAGCCTCATCCCGCTTCACCCGAGCCGACAGCCGGGAGGGATCGATGCGCTTGGCGACATGGTCGTGGTAGGTCGACGGGGCGATCGGCAGCACCTTGCAGATCGGCTCGACCCCATGCGCCTCGCGGTCATCGTCGATGAACGCGATCATGGCTTGAACCGGCGGTCGAGCTCCGCCTGGGCAAAATACGCGGAAGCCTTGCGAAGTATCTCGTTGGCCTGGCGAAGCTCGCGGTTCTCGCGTTGCAAAGCCTTGAGTTTCGTCGCCACATCCGTAGGCACACCGGCTCGCACGCCACTGTCGCGCTCGGCCTTCTTCACCCACTCATGCAGCGTCTGTGCCGTGCAGCCGATCTTGGCGGCGATCGACGAGACCGCCGCCCACCGCGAGGCATGCTCGCCTTCGTGATCCAGAACCAGCCGCACCGCACGGGCTCGGACCTCGGGAGAGAACTTGTTGGTCGTCTTGCTTGTCATGGCTCCACCTTCTCAGGAGTTGGAGCCTTCGATCAACCCGGGGCGGTTCAAAGCTCAGGCGGGCTGTCAGGGCAAGGGGCCACTTCCCACGCGACGATGCGGCAACCAAGTTGCTCTACCTGATCTTGAACCGATCGGAGAAAGAGTGGAAAATGCCACCTCGTGAGTGGACCATGGCGAAGGCTCAGTTCGCCGTCATCTTCGGCGAGCGCTTCATCAAGGCCATGGCGGCATAATGTTCAACCGCCCGCCCGCACACGGAGGCCCGGCACGCTTGAGAACCGGCTGACGGTGGCGGGCGAGACGCCGACCTCCATGGCGATGTCCTTGCCGGTCAGCCGCTGGCGGCGCAAGGCGACGATGGGCTCGGCCACGGCCTGTTCGGTCATGCCCTGCATCACGGTGGGCCGGGACGAGCGGTCGGCCATGATCTTCGCCGACACACCATACGACGCCCGCGCCTCATGGGCTTTGGAAAAACCGCCTTCTATCACCGCCAGCGCCATCTCCTCTCGACGCAGCGGCAGACGGGCATTCTGTGGATGTTCATTCGGGCCCTCCGACGAGTGCTGAAGCCTGGTAACTCCAGTCTCCTCGGTCCGGTCCGAATGGACAACCTGGTCGTGTCCCATCAGGTGGTGTAGCTCGGCGGTAGCGAAGCCGCTCACGAGCGCGCCGTTAGTAGCGCTGTAGCGAGCGAGCGGCGTGTGGGTGGTCATCGGCGCTTTCCGGTAGGGT
>NZ_JAMYPU010000063.1:0-7941 GCF_040320535.1 Mesorhizobium sp. M0676 | reverse complement strand
CAGCGGCACATTCTCCTTGGACCCCCACGACGACGTCGCTCAAGTCTTATGTGCTGGGAACGATTACGAGCTTTCTGCGGTGGCGAAGAACACCGTCGCGGCCCTCAACTTCTATCCCAGCATGCCCGAGGAAGGTGGCAATCTGCGGCTCTGGAGCCATAAGCCGACGGTCACTGATCGAAAGTCTCAAGGTGTGGAGACCACGGGCTATCCCTATTCGGCGGCCTATCTCGAGGGCGTTCCTTGTCGCAGTTCCAGCTCAAGGCCGGGGATATCGCCCTGATTGATGGCGGTTTCGTTCACGGGGTCACCGGTAAATCAGGCAACGGAGCCTGGTGCTGAACAGCTTTTTCGGGTTTGCGCGGCCGGATCTTGTTCTCTGGTGGACCTGAAGTTGGAGATTGCAGCGACGGACGGGCTGCCGCTGGCAGTTAAGACGTCAACATCCTCGTAACCTGCTCGATGCGGGCAAACATACAGGGAGTAACTCATGCGGGTAGCCGTCGTCTGGAACCATGATCGTACGGGCGTGATCAACCGTTTCGGTCAGTCTTGTCCCGAGCACTACGACCGCGAGACGGTCGAAAGCGTAGTGGCGGCACTGCAAGAGGGCGGCCAGGAGTCGCTGCTCTGCGAAGGCGATAAAGGACTGCTCGCTACGCTCGAGCGGTTCATGCCGCCCGATCCGCAGGCCCGCCCCTCCGGAATGGTCTTCAACATGGCGTACGGAATTCAGGGCGAGTGCCGTTCCACCCACGTTTCGGCCATGCTCGAAATGGCCGGCGTTCCCTACACCGGATCGAGCCCGCTCGGGCATGGGCTGGCGCTCGACAAGGTTATTACCAAGAGGCTCATCCGCGATCGCGGCCTGCCGACGCCGAACTTTCGCGTGATGCGTCGCGGCACCGAGAGTACCGGCGACCTCCGATTCCCACTCGTAGTGAAGCCGCGTCACGGATTTGCCAGCTTCGGATTGCAGCTCGTGCATGAGCCCGCTCAGTTGAGGCAGGCCGTGGAAGTGATCGTCACGCAGTATGCGCAGGATGCGCTCGTGGAAGAATACATCGAGGGGCGGGAAATCTGGGTCGCGCTGCTGGGAAACGAAGAGCTCGAGGTGTTGCCTCTGGTGGAGCAGGACTTCGGCGAGCGCGAAACGCGCCTTGTGACTTGGGAGGCGAAGCACGTGGCAGCCGAGGGGCTGCCGGTGATTTGCCCGGCACAAATCGGGAGCAAGCTTGCGACGGTGCTGCGAGATATTTCGGTTGCGACCTTCCGTGCCTGCCAGTGTCGGGACTACGCCCGCGTCGACCTTCGGATCGACCGCTCTGGCCAGCCCCTTGTCCTGGAGATCAACTCCATGCCGGCGCTCAGTATGACCAGTAATTATGTCCTGGCCGCGACGACCGCCGGATACAGCTTCTCGAGTGTGGTCAATCGCATCCTCGATGTCGCCCACACGCGGTATTTCGGAATTGGCATCCCTTAAGGCCGAAAACGCGTCGAATCGCGACCGGATTTTCCGCCCTAGAGGACCGCTCGTCTGTCACTCTGCCGCCCGCATGGACTCGGCGACCTGAACATGCGAAGAAGCCTCCAGCTCTGGGTTGGAGCCTATCCATCTCCCCGCATCGGCGGGCGGGGCCGTCAGGATGCTCGGAGCCACTGACGCACCCGTGGGGTTTTCAGGTCCTCGCACGCAGATGGATGCTGTTTCCATTCCCTTTGCGCGGCGTCGATTTTGACAATGACGGAGCGTTCATGCACGTGCCGGTGATTGATTGGTGCCGGGCGGCGGCCTGGAAGTGACGCGCTCGCGTGCCTATCGCAAGAACGATGAGGCATGCGTCGAGCAAAAGAAAGGGGCGATCGTCCGCCGTTTGGCCTACCGTCGCGGAACCGAGCCCGCGAGCACTGCCCCCATTCTTGTGAAACTTGATGAGTTCTCGGCGAACCTTAGGACCGCCTGGTAGGACGGCGAGAGGCATCAGACGCATCGCCGACTGTTTCGCCGGCGCAGCGGGTCCCGACGCGGTTATCGATGCTTGACAGCATTCAGGATAAGATCTTTGCCGGGCTCGACATTGAGCCCACGATGTCGGCATTGGAAATCCCCACGCGACTCAAGGCGACCGCTCCTGAGCGTTTCAATGACAAGCACCTGCGAACGGTTCAGCGGCTTGTGAAAGCGTGGCGCGGGTAGCGAGCACACCAAATCGTCATGGAAGGGCACCGCCGCAATCACGGCCGGCATCAGTTCCGCGAGCAATTCGCCGGTCCACGTGTTGCGACCTCGAATGTCCGCGTACCGACAGAATGCCAAGCGCAGGGATGCGGTCGATGGCATCGAACAGATCGGGAGATTTCAGGTGGCGGACCAAGAACTGGCGCAGGGCGACATTCCTCCTCAAGGCCTTTAGATGATGATGTAGACGTCTATCTCTGGGTAGCAGCGATGGCGCGATTGATCTATTCGGGACCTATCTCTGCAGCGACCGCGACTATTTTGGCATCTGACGGATCATCGACCTCAATCCGTCTGCCGGAAGACCGATCCAAACTATTCTAGTCTAGGCTCAGGACCTATTAATTTGGTTTGAGATGTGATTCACGGTCTCCGTTGAAGGAGGCTTTGATGGGTGATTTGTTTCTGCTGAGCGAGCATCAGATGGCGCGGATATCGGCGCATTCCGCTGCCGCACGGGGTGCCAAGGGTCGACGGCCGGCGGGTTGTCAGCGGCATCGTCTATGTGATTCCGCAATGGGCTGCAGTGGAAGGATGCGCCGTCGGGCTACGGTCCGCACAAGACGCTTCACAATCGTTTCATCCGCTGGAGCCGGCTTGGCGTGTTCGACAGGATCTTCGCCGCGCTGGCCGGCGAAGGTCCCAAGCCCGAGCGCATCATGATTGACGCGACACATCTGAAGGCCCACCGCCCGGTAAGCCTGCTTAAAAGGGGATGTTCCCCGTCGTATCGGGCGCACCAAGGGCGGACTGAACTCCAAGCTGCACGCCGTCTGCGACGGTGACGGAGGGCCGCTCATCCTGCTCCTGTCGGAAGGCCAGCGACCACGAGGGCGCCCGTCTCGTGCTCGACGCCCTGCCACCGGCCGCTCACCTGATTGCCGATCGGGGCTACGACAGCGCCTGGTTCGGCGAAGAACTGGCCGCCAGAGAGAAATGAATACCCGAAGCCTCATACGCCTTCGATACAGCCTGGCTGAAGCCTGATCATTCCGATTGTCGAACGCGTCTTATCGGCAGAGAACCATCCTTGCCGTGAAATTCGCCACCGAAATCCAAATCGGTTTCGAGGCGACGGAAATAGGGCAGAACCTCTTGCCAACCCCAGCCTGCAGCACCGCTCGAGGCCCATTCATCGTAGTCTCCAGG
Source organism: Mesorhizobium sp. M0676 (assembly GCF_040320535.1). Lineage (NCBI taxonomy): Bacteria > Pseudomonadati > Pseudomonadota > Alphaproteobacteria > Hyphomicrobiales > Phyllobacteriaceae > Mesorhizobium > Mesorhizobium sp. M0676. The sequence goes on along the minus strand of NZ_JAMYPU010000063.1, from coordinate 4,550 downwards.
ACCACCGCGGTTTGGCCACTTGGGCATTTATGCTGGAACCGCCGCCCATGACGCGGGCCTGCTCGTAGTGGAAGGCCTTTCGGCCGTCTCGCACCAAGGTCTCTTTGAGGGATGACCACTGATGTCGGGGTTGAAGTAGGCGCGAGTAGGATCGCTATCGAGGATGTCGTCAGGGACGGCGTTCGGCGGCGTATCAGGACCAGCCTCGACGAGCAGCACACGACTTCCATCGGCAGAAAGTCTGCTCGCCATGACGCAACCAGAGGAGCCACCGCCAACAACCACGTAGTCGAATATCAATATGATACTTTCAGTCAGGCGAGGGCCGAAGACGCGCCGGTGGTCGCGTCTGAAGGAGCAGCGTTGCAATCGACAACTCAGTGTCTGTGTCATGAATCGATAGCAGCTTTAAATAAACGGCTCGCGCGAAATATTCCTCTTCACACGCAGGAAATCGGCGCCGTGTTTCGTGACGCGCGCAGAAGCGCTCGGCGTGATCACCACCCGCTCAGAAGTGCCTTGATCGGCTTGGTGCTCAGCTGGTGGACCTGTGCCGAGCTGATTATTGACAAGGCAGCCTGGGGCAGCTTCTCCCTCCGGCCTGGTGCCGTCAAAACGTTCAATGGGTTGCACGACTAAACATGGGATCTGGCGCTGACCGACAACTACGCGCGCCGTGTCCTGGGGGCGGGTTCCTGCAGCTATCGCTATCCCGTCACAGTCAGTGAATCCGTTCGTGTCGGACCCGAGGGACTGGCGAAGCCGTCTCGCGATAGCGCTTGGAAGGCGCAGAGACAAATTTGTGCGCACTACCGTCGCGCAAGGCCTGTCGGGAGGGAGGCGCCTTCCCGGGAGCAACGGCGATGTCATTAGCCGAGCTGCGAGCAGCGGCCGCTTCAAAAAGTGAACAAACTCTTCCAGCGCGCAGGCGTCCCGCACCGCACCGCCGTATCGAAGCTCGGAACAGGACCCGAAGCTGGCGGAGCACCAGACGGCACGGAGCCGAAAGGCATGGTAGCGCGCTAACGTTATCAATGTGGCTGTATATCGCCCCATTCCCGAGTCTCGAGAGGGAGAGCGCCGGATCACAACTCCTGCATGTGGGCGTGATTGACCCGCAGATACCCTTGATCGCTCAGTGGGAGAATTGTCCCGCTTTGCATCGGCAATCCGCAGCTTTTGTGCGAAATTCGCAGTGAAAACGATGACTTGCGGCGCTAGTCGAAGACATTTCGCGAAAAACCGCCCATTTGGCGCTGTTAGACTGATCGCACAGGCAGTCCAGTATGCAGAAAAGCCCGGCTGCATCGAGTCGATACGTAGCAACGCGTCTACTACCGGACACAAACTGATTGGCCCCATGGAAGGATCAACCACCGTGGCAAGAGGCATAGTAGCGAAAGTGGCAACCGACGGAATGTTCGGCCTGATGAATGGCGAGCACATCGATATCTATGTCAACGGGAAGCAGCGACCGGCCCACTCGCGGGCCCGGATTCCAGTCGTAAATCCGGCGGATGAGCGGGAGTTTGCGACGATAGCCGACGGTGACAAGGACGACGTTTCTGCCGCAGTAGACGCCGCACGGGTAGCGTTCGAGAATTCCGGTTGGCCGCAGTTGCCGCCATCGAAGCGAGCCAACTATTTGCGCAAGCTCGCCCGTGCAATCGACAGTCGCGCGGAGCAACTCGGCGCGATTGTCACCGCGCAGATTGGCATGCCCCTTGCGCGCTCAGTGCAGTCTAATGGGAGTGGCGCATCTAAGTACTACGACTATTATGCTGAACTTGCTGATCAGCTCGAAGTAGAGTCCGAGCGCATCGGGCACGGGTTGCGCACGGTCATTCGGAGAGAACCGGTAGGTGTTGCCGGACTGATCGTTCCGTGGAACGGTCCTCAGGGAGCAATTGCGTGGAAGCTGGCACCGGCGCTGGCCGCCGGTTGTACGACGGTCATAAAGCCGTCCCCGGAAGCATCGCTGGACTCCTACCTGCTTGCCGAAGCCCTGGACGAGGCGGGCATTCCGCCGGGTGTTGTGAATATCGTCTTCGGCGGACGCGAAACGGGAGCGTTGCTCGCGTCCCATCCGGGCGTCGACAAGGTGTCCTTTACCGGGTCGACGCGCGCGGGGCGTCAGGTTGCGCTGGCCTGCGCGGAGCGCTTCGCGCGCGTCACGCTGGAACTTGGTGGCAAATCGGGCGCGCTGCTACTCGACGACGCCGATCTCGACACGTTCCTCCCACTGGTGGCGCCCGCGTGCATTCCGTTCAGCGGTCAAATTTGTCATGCCCTGACTCGGGTGATTGCTCCGCGCGCACGCTACGAGGAAGTGGTCGAGGGGATCGTAGCCAAGATGGCCCGCCTCGTCGTGGGACACCCGCTCGATCCCGCGACGCAGGTCGGGCCACTCGTGGCGAGGCGACAGCGCGATCGCGTCGAGGAATGCATCGCATCTGGACGCGCACAAGGTGCGCAAGTCGTGACCGGTGGTGGCCGGCCGGAGCACTTGGATGTCGGATACTACATCCAGCCGACAGTCTTTCGTGACGTGGACAGCACGATGAGGATCGCCCAGGAGGAGATCTTCGGGCCGGTTGTGTCGGTTATCCCCTACGACGACGATGAGGAGGCGCTCGCGATATGCAACGGCACGACATACGGGCTTGGCGGCGCGGTGTTTACGTCCGATCCCGAGCGGGGGATGGCGATTGCGCGTCGGATTGCGGCTGGCGTTGTCGGCATCAACCGTTACACGCTCCACATCGACGCGCCGTTCGGTGGTGTCAAAGGTAGCGGTCTTGGCCGCGAACTTGGGCCAGAGGGGCTGGCGGCCTTTCTCGAGGTCAAGTCAATCTTCCCACCTCAACTATAGAAGGGGTAGTTCGTTTATTTCGCGTGTTTGCACAAACGTTAGCGACATCAGTTCAGGACGCGCGTTCTGCTTGTTTTGAACTGCTGTGCCCAGATCCGATGCAAGTGGCGCGAACTGTGATTTATCGAACCGGCGGAATCCCTGTCCCGGATTGTCACACGGGATAACAACGAGTTGGCGGAGCCATACGACATCGCTTCTAGTTTTCATTTGCTGGCCGCCAAATTGGGAGGCGAGACAGCGTCAAACCTAGTGGGAACTCACATGCCAGTCCTCAATCGCGTCGCCCACCTTCATGATGAGATCACAGCCTGGCGCCGCGACATCCACGCACATCCAGAACTTGGCTTCGATGAACACCGCACTTCGGCCTTCGTCGCTGAGCGCCTGCGCGAGTTCGGTTGCGAGGAGGTGGTGACCGGCATTGGCAAGACCGGCGTCGTCGGCGTCATCAAGGGTCAGAAAGCCTTGAGCAATGGCAACCTCAAGGTGATCGGATTGCGCGCTGACATGGACGCGCTGCCGATCGAGGAGGCGACCGGTCTGCCCTATGCCTCCAAGAACAAGGGTTTGATGCATGCCTGCGGTCACGACGGCCATACCGCGATGCTATTGGGCGCTGCACGCTACCTTGCCAAAACCCGGAATTTTGCCGGTACGGCGGTCTTGATCTTCCAACCTGCGGAAGAGATCGGCACGGGCGCGCAAGGGATGATCGAGGACGGCCTGATGGACCGCTTTGGCATCGAGCAGGTCTATGGCATGCACAACCTTCCGGGCTTGCCGATTGGGACCTTTGGCATCCGGCATGGCCCGGTGATGGCGGCAACGGATGGTATCGAGATCAGAATCGAAGGCCGCGGCGGCCATCCCGGGAGGCCGCATCAATGTATCGACGCGATGCAAGCCGGTGCGCAGCTTATCACGGCTCTGCAGCAAATCGTGGCGCAGAACGTCGATCCCTTGGAATCAGCGGCGATTTCGTTCCACGAATTCCATTCCGGCACCACGCAGCGAGTGATTCCGCAGACAGCGGAGCTGCGCGGCAGCATGCGCGCTCTGACCCCGGAGGTTCGTGAACTTGTCAAGAAACGCATGGCTGAGGTGGTTGCCGGAATCGCCCAGGTCACTGGCGCGAAGATAGCTCTTACTATCGAGGGCAGCAATGCCGCTGTCTTCAACCATCCGGTGCCGACCGAGCTGGCGATGAATGTGGCCAAGGAGGTGGCCGGTGAAGACAAAGTGGTCAAGACGCCACCGATGTTGGGGGGAGAGGATTTTTCTGACTTGGCGAAGGACCGGCCGGGCGCCTTCATCTGGTGCGGCAATGGCAACAGCGCCGGTTTGCACCACGCCGCCTATGACTTCAACGACGAGGCAATTCCGTTCGGGACGTCGTTCTGGGCCAAACTCGTAGAGAACACACTGGCGGCTTGAGGTGTTTGCGAGACGGGCAAAGTATCATGTCTTTTTGCCGATCGTGTCCCGCTCGTGTTTGGCAATGATTTAGTTCTTAGTTCACCACAAACAACGACTTGATGCTCTCCATCGAAGAGGCGGGACAGCGTCAAACCTAGCGCATCGTAAGAAGGAAACTCACATGCCAGTCCTCAATCGCGTCGCCCACCTTCATGATGAGATCACAGCCTGGCGCCGCGACATCCACGCACATCCAGAA
>NZ_JAMYPU010000062.1:0-8216 GCF_040320535.1 Mesorhizobium sp. M0676 | reverse complement strand
GGACGTCTGGGTGTCGTCAGCGAATGGGCAAGGCGACGACGACGCGCCGAACAGGCATCCGATCAGCAACTCCACAAGGTGCCATCAGCCAGAACGATCGCACGGTTAATGACGACGGCGCGCGATCATCTGAACAAAACCGACACGGTGATGATCGCCGTCATCGAGGCGGGTGTGCCCATGCTGGTGGAAGCACGCAATCTGATCGCTGGTTTCCATTCCATGATCCGCAAGAAAGTCGCCGATGAGCTCGAGCCGTGGATCGCCGACGCCAGCAAAAGCCTCATTGCGTCTTTCGCCAATGGCATCATTCGCGACCGTGCTGCCGTCCGCGCCGCGATCACCGAGCCATGGTCCAACGGGCAGACGGAAGGACAGATCACCAAGCTCAAGCTTGTAAAACGGCAGATGTACGGCCGCGGAAAGCTTGACCTTCTCCAAGCACGTTTGATCGGTGCTGCCTGAAAGAAAATATCATCGAGAGTGCGTCAGACCCCCGTTTGGACGAAAATCACCCCTCAAACAGGGTCCTCATTCCATGAAAAATCACATGATGAAAGTGCGGGGCGGATACTATGACACGCTCGGCCCGCTGCTTGCCAATGTCAGGCCCAGAACCCACGACAGAGATCCTTGAGCGACGGCTCGCCGTTTAACGTTTTTTGTACTGTTATCTACGTTCGACCATATTCGTCGTCGAAGCGAACGATATCATCCTCGGCGAGATAATCGCCGCTCTGCACTTCAATGATAACCAGGTCAATTCTGCCTGGGTTCTCGAGCCGATGCTTATGGCCGCAGGGGATGTAAGTAGATTCGTTTGTCCCCAGGAACAACTCCTGCTCGCCATTGACGATTTTAGCGGAGCCGCTGACCACGACCCAGTGCTCCGAACGATGATAGTGCATCTGCAGGCTCAACTGGCGACCGGGCTTTACCTCGATGCGTTTGATCTTGAAGCGCTCGCCTTCCTCCAGAACCGTATAGGTACCCCAGGGCCGGTGTACCGTGCTATGGACCAGATGAGCTTCATGTCCGGAAGCCTTGAGACCCTCGAAGAGCTTCTTAACGTCCTGAACGCGGTCGCGGGATGTGACAAGCAAAGCGTCCGGGGAATCCACGATCACCAGATCGCTTACGCCCACCGTGCCGATGACGCGCTTGTCGGAGCTCACATAGGTGCCGGTCGTGTCGACCATGTGCACATCGCCGCGTATCCTGTTCCCGCTTTCGTCGGGGGCGATCAAATCGGCCATTGCGTTCCAAGATCCGATGTCGTTCCAATCCATGTGGCAGGGAATCACGGCAAGTCTGTTAGTCTTCTCCATGACAGCGTGGTCGAGCGAGATTCGCGGCGCGGAACCGAAATGCTCAGGCGCGAGTTCGATTTTGGCAAAGCCTTGGCATTGACTGGCGCGGCCGTTCTCGTAGCTGTCGGCGACGGCCTGGAGCACCTCGGGACAATGCAAAACCATCTCGTCGAGCATGGTTTGCGCACTGAAGCAGAAGATGCCGGCGTTCCAGAAGAAGCGTTGAGACGCGACATAGGCTTTGGCTGTATCCAGATCCGGTTTTTCAACGAAACGGACGACGTTCTCACCATCTGCTTCGATGTAGCCGAATGCTGTGTCCGGTCTGGTTGGGGTGATGCCCAATGTGGCGATCCGCCCGAGCTTCGCATGTTCCATGGCCAGGCCCATGACGTCTAGAAACGCAGGCAGGTTGCCAATCAGGTGATCGGCCGGGAAGACGCACAGGATCGCGTCAGGGCCTTGCGTTGCCCTCGCATGGATCGCGGCTGCAGCCACGGTGGCGGCCGTATCCCGAGGTTCGGGCTCGAGCAGAAAGGTGCGTGGCAGGACCACGGAATCCAGTTCGTCAAATTCGTCCTTGGTCAGGAAGAGGTGTTCCCCGGATGTCACAGCGACGAGTTCCACGACACCTTCTATCGAAGCGACGCGCAGCACAGTGTGCTGAATGAGAGAATATCCATCCGCTACTTTGAGGAAAGGTTTGGGGTGCGATTGCCTTGAGGCGGGCCATAGCCGCGATCCGGCTCCGCCGCTGATGATCACGGGAATGACTTTCATAACCAACCTCAATCTAGTCTCTGGAGTGATCGCCCGCGTTGTTTCGAGCGTCAGCGTCACGATCGCCGTCGCTCTGGCTTGTCTGCGGCCCCGCGTAACAGCGAAGTTCTGGTGCGTTGCAGGCGGCGTCAGATGACGACGCTATCGGTAATGTACGACGCCTCCACTGGCGTCGGTGAGAAATGCGCATTCAACTATGCCTGTTGGTTGCCTCTGCCGAATTGCGCAGGTGGCGGGTCTTAACTGAGATCAGAGACTTGGCTGTCTTCTATCAAAGTCAAACGACTTGGCTCCTTCAGATCGAATTCAATTACCCGTGGTGCGAATAGACGTGCATATCGTGTAAAGGCGCTCGTCGGGGGAAACCGAATTACGGTATCGCAGCGCCCGAGAAGATACATCTCAACGAGGGCGGAAATTCCGCCGTCAATCCCGAGTGCTGCAGTGTGTAAGGGGCCACCTTGATTGGATCCGAAGTGCTTCGGGACAGTGAGCAGATCGGGAAACCTGGCCGACAGAAGATCCAGTATCCGCGCGCTGTCCGTGCATAAGAACAGCCGCACAGGCCTAGGGTGCGGTAACGCCTTAGCCTTGTCAATTGCAGCGCACACTTGCCGAACGGCGAGCTCCGGATCGGCCCAGTAGGGCGCATGCTCCATGATGTCTTCACCGTTGCCGTGCCGAACATGAATCCCGATGATGCTGTGCCCCTCAAAACATTCCTGATAAATGGCATCTATGCGGGCTTGAATTGCTGGCCGAGGCTGGACACTCTGGAACACCTGCCGCTCTGCATCCTCATCGCACCGCCACATCAGACAAGCGTCACACACTACTGTGTTCGCTTCGACATCGTGTTCGGCCTGAAAGAGCTCGCCCAACTCATCGCGCTCTTGGAAAATCTGCTCATCTGGCCGGTAAAGGCACTCGATCGCCGGCCTGTTCCACCACTCTGGGAAGAATGGACCAGGGAAGGAAACGTCGTTGATCCGGTCGTCGGAAATAGCCGGCACGCCAGCGATGTCATTGATCGGCTGGAAGAACACCGGAAACGCATTTGTGAAGGGTTGGTCGAGGTAGCAGGCCCCCCGCCAGTCGATGACTAGAGTTCGTCCCGACCGCTGCGCGTAGCGCCAAGCGGCCGCCAATGACCACAGACAATCACCGAACCCCGTGCGCCTCCGAGAGACGACGAACCGGCGCTTTTCCACTCCACTAACATGCATTTTCGGAAATCTCGTTCAGAGAGGAGGTTGCATCCGGTTTGGAATCCTTAGTCGACACGTAGACCCTGACGCCGGGCGCTTGGCAGAGGCCGGGCCATAGGGCAGAAGAGCTCACTCAGCACTGCCCACTAATCCCGTGACGCTCGCACAGCTTGAAGCCGATGCCCTCGCTTCCGGTTCAGCCTTCTCTACTGGGCCTCCGCGGCATATGTAAAATCTATTGAGTGGATGCCGGCCATCCATGCGTTGGATGCCATGATGAAGGGGCTCGGCTGACGCGGGCCCGGCCAATAGAGCCGAAACAGCCGGGGAACGCTGCGACACTGCCTGCCGGAGCAAATCGTTCCGTCGACGCCATACGCCAAGGGTGCAAGGCTGCATACAGCAACGGTACCGGGCGAGATGAGGTCGACAGCTCGACGCGCCTGGAACCAGCTGATCGACAGAATCTGCAGTCTGCTCCCAAAGTTCTGCACGACCTGTGCCGGATGCTGTGGTGAGGGCTCGCGGCCACGAACTTTGTCCTCGCCCCGAACGGAAGCTCGCGCCTACGACTCCGGGCCGGCGATGCGCCCCCGCTGCTCGGTCAGACCATCCATTCTGTGGATGCACTTTATCCAAACAATCGATTTCACTGATCCAAACAATTCCCATTAGAAGACGCTGAAGCAAGAAAGAAAGGCGTCCTCACTCGCTGATGGATGAGCAAATCAGCTGCAAGGTGCTGGGAGTACATGTCGCTCACGGCGTGAGCTGAGCGGCACTCAGACCGCATGTATGAAGCCGACGGTTAGCGGCGCAACTCTATTTTGCTGTGACTCCAAGCAAGAGGTGTGCTCGGCTGGCGGACTGTCAATGACGAGCTTCGCGCCGCATCTGTCGAAGTGCTCCATAGCGCACGGGGCTGGCCGCACATTGTGTCGGCGTGGCGAGCCGGAGCCGAAACTTTAAACTTTAATAGAGCAGGAATAGAATGGGCGATAGCAGGAAAGTTGCTCTTATTACGGGCATAACTGGACAGGATGGTGCCTATCTTGCCCGTCTTCTTCTCAAAAAAGGCTACATCGTTCATGGGATTAAGCGACGTTCCTCTTCCTTCAACACGGGTCGTATCGAAGACCTCTACCAAGACCCGCACGAATCCGATCCGCGCCTGATCTTGCATTACGGTGACCTCACTGATTCGACTAACCTCATCCGCGTGGTTCAGGAATCTCAGCCAGACGAAATTTACAACTTGGCTGCTCAGAGCCATGTGCAGGTGTCGTTCGAAACACCTGAGTACACAGCAAACGCGGACGGTATCGGTACATTGCGACTTCTTGAGGCCATTCGCCTCCTCGGTCTGACGGACAAGACCCGCTTCTATCAAGCCTCGACTTCGGAGCTATACGGCCTCGTGCAGTCCGTACCGCAGAACGAAACGACGCCCTTTTATCCGCGCAGCCCTTACGCCGCCGCCAAGCTCTACGCCTACTGGATGGTCGTCAATTATCGCGAGGGCTATGGTATGCACGCTTCCAACGGCATTCTTTTTAATCACGAAAGCCCCCTTCGTGGCGAAACTTTTGTGACGCGCAAGATCAGCCGCGCTGCCGCTGCTATCTACCTGGGCAAGCAGGACAAGCTTTATCTCGGCAATCTCGATGCTCAACGCGATTGGGGCCATGCGCGTGAGTACGTGCGAGGTATGTGGATGATGATACAGCAGGATCAACCGGATGATTACGTGCTGGCTACGGGCAAAACGACTCCTGTCCGCCAATTCGTCGAGTGGGCTTTCGAAGATATCGGCGTCGAGATCGAATGGCGTGGCAAGGGTGTCGGCGAAAAGGGCTATGATGTAGCGAGCGGCAGATGCCTAGTCCAAGTGGACCCACGCTACTTCCGCCCCACGGAAGTCGATCTTCTCCTGGGTGACGCTACCAAGGCGAAGGAGAAGCTCGGCTGGGTGCATGAGACATCCGTGCGCGAGCTTGCTGCGGAAATGGTACGCGAAGACCTCAAGGTCATGCAGACATCTGTAGTCATGAAGGAAGCGTAATGTATGATCTGAACGGAAAAACCGTGTGGGTCGCTGGCCACAAAGGTATGGTGGGCAGCGCTGTTGTACGCCGACTCGCGTCTGAAGACTGCAAAGTTGTGGCCGCCCCTCGGGGAGAGCTAGATCTCAAGCGACAGACCGAGGTTGAAAACTTCGTGGCAGTGATGAAACCGGACGCTATCATTATGGCGGCGGCAAAGGTAGGTGGTATTCTCGCGAACGCCACCTATCCGGTCGACTTTCTTTACGACAATCTGATGATCGAGGCCAATATCTTCGCGGCAGCCCACGAAAACAATGTCGACCGCGTCCTCTTCCTCGGCTCGTCTTGCATCTATCCGAAGATGGCACCACAGCCCATTCCTGAAAGCGCGCTTTTGACCGGGCCACTAGAGCGCACCAACGAATGCTACGCCGTCGCCAAGATCACCGGCATCAAAATGGCTCAAGCCTATCGCCAGCAATATGGCCGCGACTACATCTCCGCTATGCCGACGAATCTCTACGGGCCAGGCGACAATTATGACTTGCAGTCAAGCCACGTCATCCCAGCGCTGATCCGGAAAGCGCATGAAGCTAAGCTCACAAGTGATAAGCAAATCACCATCTGGGGCACGGGCACACCACGTCGGGAATTCATGCACGTCGACGACTGCGCCGACGCATTAGTCTTCCTTCTGAAGAACTACTCTGACCATGATCACGTCAATCTCGGCTGCGGACAGGACATCACGATCCTAGAGCTGACTAGAATGATCTGCCGTGTAGTCGGATTTACCGGGGAGATCGCGCATGATCACTCTAGACCTGACGGTACACCGCGAAAGCTGATGAGCGTCGACAAGCTGCGCACTTTGGGATGGGCAGCAAAGATCACTCTCATGGAAGGCATCGAGAGTGTCTATCATGCATTTCTGAACGGGAGCTACACCGAACGGCGATAGATAAGAGGATTTGCTGCGTCTCAGGCCTGTACGCGCTTTCGGGACCCAGAGCTAATGTAGACTGAGACAATCACTCGATGGCGATAGCGCTCATGTGAGCCAGCCGCGAGGAGCCCTGCCGGACCCGGACCCCATCCGCTCCAACCTCGTCGCCGTGAAGGTCACGGTGCGCTGCCCACGCCGACGCCGACTGCGTCAATCCTCACAAGGGTAACCGTCGAGAACCGAACGCGTCTACGGTAACCGAATGTACTTCTTGTTCTCGTCCGAGGGATCTGTCGATGGGCATTCCGGACGAGCCAAAGTTTGAGCATGTTACCTTCAAAACCCGGTTAGCAACGTCGGATTTGGTATGAAATTCGGAACAAGTGGATTACGGGGCCTGGCGACAGAATTGGCAGGAGCCGCCTCTGCCCTATATGCAACGGCATTCGCGACATTCCTGCTGGAATCCGGCCTGGCCAGAATTGGCGACGAGATACTCATAGGGCGCGACTTTCGCGCCTCGAGTCCGGCCATCGCCGCCGTCTGTGCGGCGGCACTGTCTGCGCTCGGCTTCAACGTAGTCGATTGCGGCGCAGTCCCCACCCCTGCCCTGGCACTGTATGCTCAGGCGCGTAAGAGTGGTTGTTTGATGATCACAGGCTCGCACATTCCGGCCGACCGTAATGGAATAAAATTCTATCGACCCGACGGTGAGATCGACAAGGGTGATGAGCGGGAGATAACGCGCATCGCCTTGCAGTTGGAGAAGCGCGGATACGTCCTTGAAGGTGCTGTTGCACGTCGGCAGCACCGGGAGGCCGAATGCAAGGCCTTTTTCATGGCGCGCAATCGAAAGCTTATGGAGATTAATGCTCTAAAGGGCTTAACGGTGGGCGTATATCAGCACAGCACAGTCGCGCGCGATCTCTTGGTTGACATTCTCTCATATCACTGTGCGACGGTCGTAACCCTGGGACGTTCGGAAGGTTTCATTCCTGTCGACACTGAAGCGGTCTCTGACGAGACTGCTCAACAGTTCAAGCTCTGGGCCAAAGAGCATCGGCTTGATGCGGTCGTCTCGGCAGATGGCGATGGTGACCGCCCACTGGTAGCTGACGACCACGGAGACCCCCTTCGCGGTGATTTGTTAGGCCTGATTACGGCGAACTTCCTGCAAGCGAAGGCAGTCGTCACGCCGGTCACATCAAACTCTGGTATCGAGACCGCAGGTTCTTTTAAAGTCGTGCGTACCAAGGTTGGATCGCCATTTGTTATTGCTGCCATGCTCGATTTGGTTGCGTCGGGTCACGAGCGCGTGGTTGGTTTCGAAGCAAACGGTGGTTTGTTGACCGGCACGGACTTTGACCCGAACGGAACTAAACTGCCAGCGCTACCTACACGCGACAGTTTTCTCCCCATCCTTGCGGCACTTTCCCTTGTTAGTACAAGTGGGCAGCCACTGTCGGAGATTGGCAGTTCCTTTCAATTGCCGGCAGCGGCGGCGGATCGCTTGGAAAATTTTTCCGTCGAAAGCAGCACTCGCCTCATGACATACCTTCGTACAGCGGAAACTAACATCGCCGCCTTCGTCGGGTCGATTGGAGTGGTAAGCAAGGTTAGCGATGTTGACGGACTTCGTATCACTCTCGCGGATAACCGTGTCTTGCATTTGCGTCCATCCGGAAATGCCCCGGAAATGCGGTGCTACGTCGAAGCCGAAAATCGGGAGGACGCGGAGCTTTTGCTCCGGACTGGATTGGATCGAATTCGTAATTGGACGCAAGGCTAAATAAAAGCCGCCTCCATTCCAGGTTACCCTGGGGGTCGCACGAGCTACTCTAGAGCATAATCTGACCTGATGGAATCGCGAGGGATTCCCATCGGGGAGAATATCTGATTCATCATGTCGGCTGGGTATGGAGGCCAG
>NZ_JAMYPU010000061.1:0-9012 GCF_040320535.1 Mesorhizobium sp. M0676 | reverse complement strand
TTCCATGCCCACCCGCTCGGCATCATCGACACACGGCACATGAAGCTTGTCCGCCGCAGCGCCGCGCCAACCAATCCGCTTGGCGGTGCGGCCGACGCATAGGGGGAGAGAAGTGTCACCTATGTATCCGGTTCAAAGTGTTACCCATCTATCGGCTGGACACGGCGAAGCCGAGACGGAGTGGGGGAACCACCTGGCAATCGCCGCGAACGGACAAACGAAGGGCACTATCTCAAGCGTTGCCTAGCGCCCAAGGGTCGACCCCCACTCCGTCGAGCTTCGCTCGACAGCTCTCCCCCGATCGACGGGGGAGAGGAAAGCGCCAGTTCGCCGACCTTGATGCGTTCATCTCTCCCGGAGGCCGTGAAGTGACTATCCGCTGGAAATCCTGCAAAACTTTGCGCCTAATTGCGCGCCGCGCCCCAACATCGACAAGAAATTTCGCCGACATATCTGCATCTTGCGGTCGCCTGCCGGCCGACACGCCGGATGGGTTGCGGCGCCCCATGAATTGGCGCTGTGCCGGGCGCGCGGATGTGCAAATATCACCGCAGCAAATGGGAGGACCATGGTCATGACCGATGCTGGGATGTTGCGGTTTCATGTGCCGGAGCCGGAAGTGCGGCCGGGCGGAACGCCCGACTTCTCCAACGTGCCTATCCCCAAGGCGGGCTCGGTGCCGCGACCGGACATCGATGTCGATCCGCGCACCATCCGCGACATGGCGTTTTCGATCATCCGCGTGCTCAACCGCACCGGTGAGGCGGTCGGGCCGTGGGCCGGGCTGCTCACCGACGAGGAGCTGCTCGAGGGGTTGCGCCACATGATGACGCTGCGCAGCTTCGATGCGCGCATGCAGATGGCGCAGCGCCAGGGCAAGACCTCGTTCTACATGCAGCATCTGGGCGAAGAGGCGGTGAGCTGCGCTTTCCGTAAGGCGCTGGCGCCAGGCGACATGAATTTCCCGACCTATCGGCAAGCCGGCCTGCTCATCGCCGACGGCTATCCGATGGTCACGATGATGAACCAGATCTATTCCAACGAGGCCGATCCGCTCAAAGGGCGGCAGCTGCCGATCATGTATTCGTCGAAGGAGCATGGCTTCTTCTCGATCTCCGGCAATCTGGCGACGCAATACATCCAGGCGGTCGGCTGGGCGATGGCTTCCGCTATCAGCAACGATTCGAAAATCGCGGCGGCGTGGATCGGCGACGGCTCGACGGCCGAATCCGATTTCCATTCCGCACTGGTGTTCGCCTCGACGTACAAGGCGCCGGTCATCCTCAACGTCGTCAACAACCAGTGGGCGATCTCGACGTTTCAAGGCATTGCGCGTGGCGGCTCCGGCACCTTTGCCGCGCGCGGCCTCGGCTTCGGCATTCCGGCGCTGCGCGTCGACGGCAATGATTATCTCGCCGTGCATGCCGTGGCCAAATGGGCGGCGGAGCGGGCGCGGCAGAATCTCGGGCCGACGCTGATCGAATATGTCACCTACCGTGCCGGCGCGCATTCGAGCTCGGACGATCCGTCGGCCTATCGGCCGAAGACGGAATCCGACGCCTGGCCGCTCGGCGATCCGGTGATGCGGCTGAAGAACCATCTGATCCAACGCGGCGTCTGGTCGGACGAGCGTCACGCCCAGGCCGAAGCGGAAATCCTCGAGACGGTGATCGCGGCGCAGAAGGAAGCTGAAGGCCACGGCACGCTGCATGCCGGCGGCAAGCCGTCGACGCGCGAGATGTTCGAGGGCGTGTTTGCCGAGATGCCGCCGCATCTCAGGCGCCAGCGCCAGCAGGCGGGAGTCTGACCATGCCGAGACGGACCATGATCGAGGCGATCCGCGACGCCATGGACGTGTCGATGGCGCGCGACGAACGCGTCATCGTCTATGGCGAGGATGTCGGCTTCTTCGGGGGTGTCTTCCGCTGCACGGCAGGCCTGCAAGCGAAGTACGGCAAGAGCCGCTGCTTCGATGCGCCGATCAACGAATCCGGCATTGTCGGCTCCGCCATCGGCATGGCCGCCTATGGGCTGAAGCCATGCGTGGAAATTCAGTTTGCCGACTACATGTACCCGGCTTACGACCAGCTGACGCAGGAAGCAGCACGCCTGCGCTACCGCTCGAACGGCGATTTCACCTGCCCGATCGTTGTCCGCATGCCGACCGGCGGCGGCATTTTTGGCGGCCAGACGCACAGCCAGAGCCCGGAAGCGCTGTTCACCCATGTGTCGGGGCTGAAGACGGTGGTGCCGTCCAATCCTCATGATGCCAAGGGGCTGCTGATCGCGGCGATCGAGGATCCCGATCCGGTGATTTTTCTGGAGCCGAAGCGGCTCTATAACGGACCGTTCGATGGCCATCACGACCGACCGGTGACGCCATGGTCGAAGCATGAACTGGGCGAGGTCGCCGACGGCCATTACACGGTGCCGCTCGGCAAGGCGGCGATCCGCCGGGCGGGCTCGGCCGTCACCGTGCTCGCCTACGGCACCATGGTCTATGTCGCGCAGGCGGCCGTGGAAGAAACCGGCATCGATGCCGAGATCATCGATTTGCGGACCCTGCTGCCGCTCGATCTCGACGCGATAGTCGCTTCGGTGAAGAAGACCGGACGCTGCGTCGTCGTGCACGAGGCGACACTGACCTCCGGCTTCGGCGCCGAGCTGTCGGCGCTGGTGCAGGAAAATTGTTTCTACCATCTGGAAGCGCCGGTGGCGCGCGTCACCGGTTGGGACACGCCCTACCCGCATGCGCAGGAATGGGATTATTTCCCGGGGCCGGCCCGTGTCGGCCGCGCGCTTCTCGAAACCATGGGAGCCTAGGGATGGGCGAACACATCATCAAGCTGCCGGATGTCGGTGAAGGCGTCGCCGAGGCCGAACTTGTGGAGTGGCACGTCAAGGTCGGCGACCTCGTGCGCGAGGACTCGGTGCTTGCCGCCGTGATGACCGACAAGGCGACGGTGGAAATACCTTCGCCGGTCGATGGCGAGATCCTGTGGCTGGGCGCCGAGATCGGCGACACGGTGGCGATCGGCTCGCCGATCGTGCGGCTGAAAGTGGCGGGGGAGGGCAATGTCGCCGAAGGCTCGAAATCGTCAGAGGTCACGGCGGCACCGACCCCCACCCCTGCCGGGGCGAGCCACGGGTTTCGCCCGTCCTCCGGACCCCCACAAGAGGGAGGCGTTTCGGCCACGAAATCCGACGCCAAGTCGCCACCACCTGCACCAGCAGCCAAAAGCGCACGGGCAGCTGAGACTGAATCCCCCTCCCCCTTGTGGGGAGGGGCTAAGGGTGGGGGTGCTGCGCCGACATCTAAAGGTGCGGCACCCTCCGGCGCGCCGCGCCCGGAGGGCGAAAAGCCCCTGGCGTCGCCCGCCATCCGGCTCAGGGCGAAGGAGGCGGCGATCGATCTGCGCCAGGTGTCGGGTACCGGCCCTGCCGGCCGCATCAGCCACGAAGATATCGAGGCATTCCTGGCACGCGGACCGCAGGTAGCGAAGGCGTCGGGTCTGGCGCGCAATGACAGCGTCGAGGATATCAAGGTCATCGGACTGCGGCGCAAGATCGCCGAAAAAATGTCGCTGGCGAAGTCACGCATCCCGCACATCACCTATGTCGAGGAGATCGACGTCACAGCACTTGAGGAGTTGCGCGCGGCGCTCAATAAGGAAAAGCGCAAGGGTGTGGAGAGGCCGAAGCTGACGCTGCTGCCGTTCTTGATGCGGGCGATGGCCAAGGCGATTGCCGACCAGCCCAACATCAACGCGCTGTTCGACGACGAGGCCGGCATCATCCATCAGCATGGCGGCGTCCATATCGGCATTGCCGCGCAGACGCCGTCGGGCCTGGTGGTGCCGGTGGTCAAGCACGCCGAGGCGCGCGACCTCTGGGATTGCGCGGCCGAGCTCAATCGCCTGGCCGAAGCGGCGAAGTCCGGCACGGCCAGCCGCGACGAGCTGTCGGGATCGACCATCACCATCACCTCGCTCGGCGCCATGGGCGGCGTGGCGACGACGCCGGTCATCAATCATCCTGAGGTGGCGATCGTCGGCGTCAACAAGATGATGGTGCGGCCGGTCTGGGACGGCACCCAGTTCATCCCGCGCAAGATGATGAACCTGTCATCGAGCTTCGATCACCGGGTGGTCGACGGCTGGGATGCGGCGGTGTTTGTGCAGCGGATCAAGGCGCTGATTGAGACGCCAGCGCTGATATTTGTGGATTGAGGGGCGGAACGACCGAGATGACGGCGGGACAGCGCCCCCCTCTGCCTTACCAGGCATCTCCCCCACAAGGGGGGAGATTGGACGTCACGCAGGGTTTCGCCAATCTCCATCGTTGCAGGAATGAGCGAAGCGAAGAAGCTGCTGATCTCCCCCCTCGTGGGGGAGATGTCCGGCAGGACAGAGGGGGGCGCGAAGGATCGCGACGGAACATTCCCTCGCATCAAAGGGTCACGCCATGAAAGAAATCTCCTGCAAGCTGCTGGTCATCGGCGCCGGGCCCGGCGGCTACGTCTGCGCTATCCGTGCCGGCCAGCTCGGCATCGATACGGTGATCGTCGAAGCTGGCAAACCGGGCGGCACCTGTCTCAATGTCGGCTGCATCCCGTCCAAGGCGATGATCCATGCGGCGGAAGAGTTCGAGAAGGTCGCGCATATGGCCGGCGGCAGCAGTCCGCTCGGCATTTCTGTGGCGGCTCCGGTGCTCGATCTCGGCAAGACGGTTGCGTGGAAGGACGGCATTGTTAGCCGGCTGACCGGGGGCGTTGCCGGGCTACTGAAGAAGGCCAAGGTCAAGACCGTCTATGGCTGGGCGACGTTCCGCGACGGCAAGACCGTCGCGGTCGAGACCGAGACCGGCACCCAGATCATCCGCGCCGAAACGGTTGTGATCGCCACCGGCTCGGCGACGGTGGAACTGCCGTTCCTGCCGTTCGGCGGCCCGGTGATTTCATCCACAGAAGCGCTGGCTCTCGGCGAGGTGCCGAAAAAGCTCGCCGTGGTCGGCGGCGGCTATATCGGGCTGGAACTAGGCATGGCGTTCGCCAAAATGGGCGCCGCGGTGACCGTGGTCGAGGCGCTGCCGCGCGTGCTGGCGCAATATGATGCGGAACTGACCCGGCCGGTGGTGAAACGGCTGGCCCAGCTCGGCGTCGAGGTGATGCTTGGCGCCAAGGCCAAGGGGGTCAAGGGCGACGCGCTGCTGGTCGAGACCGCGGACGGCAAGAGCACCAAAATCGCGGCAGACAAGATCCTGGTCACGGTCGGCCGCAAGCCGGTGACGGAGGGCTGGGGCCTCGATCAGATCGATCTCGACATGGCCGGCAAGTTCATCAAGATCGACGACCAGTGCCGCACCTCGATGCGCGGCATCTATGCCATTGGCGACGTCACCGGCGAGCCGATGCTGGCGCACCGGGCGATGGCGCAAGGCGAAATGGTGGCCGAGATCGTCGCCGGCCACAAGCGCAGCTGGGACAAGCGCTCGATCCCGGCCGTCTGCTTCACCGATCCGGAGCTGGTGACGGCAGGGCTAACGCCGGAGGAGGCGAAGGCTTCAGGCGAAATCAAGATCGGCCAGTTCCCCTTCGCCGCCAACGGCCGGGCGATGACGAAACTCGGCGAGGACGGGTTTGTTCGTGTTGTCGCCCGCGCGGACAACCATCTGGTGCTGGGCATCCAGGCGGTCGGGCAAGGCGTGTCGGAACTGGCGGCGGCGTTCGGCCTGGCGCTGGAAATGGGCGCGCGGCTGGAGGATATCGCCGGGACCATCCATGCGCATCCGACGCAAGGCGAAGGCTTCCAGGAAGCGGCGCTGAAGGCGCTGGGCCACGCGCTGCATATTTGAAGTGCGCTTACCCTCCCCCTTGTGGGGAAGGGTCGATCGCGGAGCGGAGTGGGGTGGGGGTCCTCGCCGACCGTCGGCGCTCCCCCCACCCCGTCTCGCATCTCCGCTTCGCTCCGACCGCGAGCCGACCCTCCCCACAAGGGGGAGGGTGGCCGCCCAGCCGTCGGTTGTCGCAGATCAGCGGAATGTACTAAGTGTCGGTCCATGGACACCGGCCTGAAGAAATACATCGCCATACGCTACAACATCGCCGCTGGCTTCAAGCCAAGCCAGTGGGACGGAAAGGGCCGCGCCAATCTCGACCCGGTCTGGCTGGTCGAGCGCCTGGCGTTGTTCGACACCTATTGCGCGTCGTCGCTCGAAGGCCAGTCGCTGAAGGATTTTACCGTCCTTGTGGCGTTCGATGCCGATACGCACGAGAACTATATTCGCACCGTGTGCAGCTGCGTGGCCGGT
Organism: Mesorhizobium sp. M0676; assembly: GCF_040320535.1. Lineage (NCBI taxonomy): Bacteria > Pseudomonadati > Pseudomonadota > Alphaproteobacteria > Hyphomicrobiales > Phyllobacteriaceae > Mesorhizobium > Mesorhizobium sp. M0676. The sequence goes on along the minus strand of NZ_JAMYPU010000061.1, from coordinate 2,703 downwards.
GTCGACGTCAGGCCGATCCTTGTCGAGGCCGGCGAGGATTACAATGATCGCTTCAATGCCTTCGTCCAGGCCGATACCGATGCCGACTATGTTTCGCTCACGCGGCTCGACAGCGACGACGCGCTGGCGCCGACCTTCATGGAGCGCGTCGAGCACTACGCGCGCCGGGAGATCGAAAAGCGTGTGGTGGACCTGCAGCCGCTCTACATTGCCTTTCCGGACGGCCAGAATTTCGACACGGCAAGCGGACGCTACACGCACCACGACTATGTCACGTCGGCGTTCGGCACGCTGGTCGAAAGGAGATCGCCGGCGATGAGCGGCGTCTACAGCGAGCACCACGCAAAAATGGCGACGCGCTTCAACACCGTCGTGGCGGCATCGAAGGGCGCGCAATGGTGCATCGTCATCCATGACAACAACGCCGCCAACGTGTTGAGGGGCAAGCCGGTCTCGGGGCCCTCCTTCACGGTGGGCCGACCGGCTGTCGAACCCAAGGTGCCAGCGCGAAGGCAAAGCGCGCCACGACAGGCGACGCAGCCCCGCATTGCGCCGCGGACCGCGGGCAACTTCATCCGGTTTCTGCTCGGACGACCGATGGCTCTGCGGAAGTAGCGGGCGCTTCACCCTCCCCCTTGTGGGGAGGGTCGATCGCGGAGCGGAGCGGGGTGGGGGTCCTCGCCAACCGTCGGCGCTCACCCCCACCCCGTCTCGCCATCTCCGCTTCGCTCCGATTGCGCGCCGACCCTCCCCACAAGGGGGAGGGTGAAGTAGCTCAGCTTGCCAGCCGGCTTACCATCTCGTGCTGCGCATAAGCGCGCCCAAAACGATTGGCGAGAAACGCATCCAGCGCGATGTCTTCCTGCTTGACGAAACCGGTCGCCGGCAAGGTGCCGTCGGCCAGCATGTCGAGCACGGCGCAGATGCCGGAGGCGGTGGTGATCTGGATTGCGCTGCGCACCTGGTTGCCGATGCGCTGCGAATAGATCTTGTTGGCGTAGGTTTCCTGCAGCAGGCGGCCATTGCGGCGGCCCGAGACGGTGACGAAGACGATGACCACGTCCTGCAGCGTTGCCGGCAGGGCGCTCTCGAAGATATCCTTCAGCACGTCGCGGCGGTGGCGCAGGCCGAGATCGTTGAGCAGCGCCTTCATGATCGCCGCGTGGCCGGGATAGCGGATGGTGCGGTAGTTCAGCGTGCGCACCTTGCCCTTCAGCGTCTCGGCCAGCGTGCCGAGACCGCCGGAGGTGTTGAAGGCCTCATAGGTGACGCCGTCGAGCGAGAACTCTTCGCGCTCCTCCAGCGGCGGCACCTCGATCAGCTCGCCCTCGACGATCGCCTCGCAGGGTTCGCAATATTCGTTGATGACGCCGTCGGTGCTCCATGTCAGATTGTAGTTCAGCGCATTGGACGGGTATTGCGGCAGCGCGCCGACGCGCATGCGAACGCTTTCCAGCGTGTCGAAGCGGCTGGCGAGATCATTGGCGACGATCGAGATGAAGCCCGGCGCCAGGCCGCATTGCGGAATGAAGGCGCTCTTGCCCGAACGCGCCAGATCCTTGACGCGGCGGGTCGAGACGACGTCCTCGGTCAAATCGAGATAGTGCACGCCGGTGGCGGCCGCGGCCTCGGCGATGCGAGAGGTCAAATGGAAGGGGGCGGCGCTCAGCACGGCGAAGGCGCCGGCAAGCGCGGCCTCGAGTGCGCCCGGCGCTGCGATATCGAGCTCCAGCCCCTCGACGCCGGCGGGAAGTTCGGCCGCGGCAAGCTGCGCCGCCGCGCGGTCGACAACGGTGACGTGGTAGTCGCCGCTGTCGGCGAGCATGCCTGCAATGGTCGAGCCGATCTTGCCGGCGCCGACGACGATGATTTTCTTCATGACCTTGCCCCTCGTGAAAACTCTTTGGCCCAGACCGCCGCGCGGTGGACGCGATGCGTTCAAGAATCGCAGCTTGCCTGTCGAAAGGAAGCGTGGGATCGTCCGAAATGAACCCTGCAATTGAACGATACGCCGACGAGGTTCGTCGAAATGCTCAGTGACGCCGAACAAAAACTGCTTTCCCTGCTGCGCGCCAATGCCCGCGCGTCGACCACTGAGCTGGCGCGCCAGCTCGGCGTTTCGCGCACGACAGTGCAGAGCCGGATCGAGCGGCTGGAACAGCGCGGCATCATCACCGGCTATGGCGTGCGGATGGCGCCGGACTACGAGCAGGGGCTTGTGCGGGCGCATGTGCTGCTCACCGTCACGCCCAAGCTCGCCGACAAGGTGGTGCGGGCGCTGCAGGCGCTGACGCCGGTGAGGACGCTGCACTCGGTGAGCGGCAATTTCGACATGATCGTCATCGTCGACGCGCCGTCGATCAGGGACCTGGATGCGTTGCTGGACGAGATCGGGGCGATGGACGGGGTCGAGCGGACGTCGTCGTCGATAATTTTGTCGACCCGGATCGATCGGTAGGTGGAACGCATGAGCCGCTAATCTCCCCCGTGCGGGGAGATGGCCGGCAGGCCAGAGGGGGTCGGTTCGACTGGGCTCGGCCTACCTGCCGCTGCAGAAGGAGGTTAGCGCTCCGCGAGGCGACCCCCTCTGTCGCCTTCGGCGACATCTCCCCCTCAAGGGCATAGGCGCTAAGATAGCTTTGGCATGGACTGAAACTTGCGCTTTCGTGGTGGTTCGCGCCAGCGATATCGCAAGGCATGGAG
>NZ_JAMYPU010000060.1:0-12347 GCF_040320535.1 Mesorhizobium sp. M0676 | reverse complement strand
CAACTACGCCCTCAAGCGCGGTCGCCGGTAATGTCCGCTGTCAGGTGGTGGCACAAGTCAACTTTAACGGCCGACATGGGGCGCAAAGCAGCCTTCCGCAGCGTCGAAGTCGAAGAGCCTTGGAGGGCAGAACCCGCCATTTACCAAGCTCAGCTACATGATCCAAACAGTCCCTGCGGTCAGATGCGATGGCGGAGCGCGTCGATGATCACCGCCATCGCAGGGGAGAGCTGTCGCCTGCTCGGATAGTAGAGGTGATAGCCGGCAAAAGGCGGGCTCCAGTCGTCAAGCACGAGCCTGAGGCGTCCATCGGCGATGTGGTGGCTGACGAGGTTTTCCGGGACATAGGCGATCCCGAAACCGCTTGTCGCAGCCTCGATCATGGGAATGGACGAATTGAAGGTGAGTTGGCCTTCCACCCGCACACGAAGGTCCCGGCCATCCCTGGCGAATTCCCAGGCATACAATCCGCCGAACGTCGCCTGCCGCATATTGATGCAGTCATGATCGACCAGGTCCTGGGGCGCGGTCGGAACCGGATGGCGGGAAAAGTAGTCCGGCGAAGCCACGGCCACGAGCCTCCAATCCGGCCCGATGCGCACTGCGATCATATCCCGGTCGATGCTCTCGCCAAGCCGCACGCCTGCATCGAAGCGCTCCTCCACAATGTTCTTCATGCCGTTGTCGCTGTAGAGCTCGATCCGCACGTCTGGATTGTCGTTGAGCAAGGGCTGGAGCTTCGGCCAGACGGTCGTCTGCAGCGCATGGTCGGACAGGGTGATGCGGACCGTTCCGGAGGGCTTGTCGCGAAAGGCCACCAGGCTTGCGAGGTCGGATTCGATTTCCTCGAAGCGGGGAACAAGAGATTGGAATAGTCGCTCGCCGGCCTCGGTCGGAGAGACGCTCCGCGTCGTACGCGTCAGCAGGCGGACGCCAAGGCGAGCTTCAAGCTCCTTGATTGTCGAACTCAGGGTCGACTGCGAGGTTCCGAGCTTGGCCGCCGCCCTGGTGAAACTGCGCTCCCGGGTGACCGCCACGAACCAGAGCAGATCCTTCATGCCATCGCGCTGCATAGGGCACCTCCCGCCGGACATTCATATCATGAGCAGATAAGTCCATGCGGATTACTTAGTCTACTTAAATGGGTTCCCCTGCAATATCTTCTGGCAGCGATGGCGGCTGATCCGTCCGGCCGCTTTGCCAGGATGCCAATCATGGAAACGACATACGACACAAGGCTGGTCGAAAACCGCACCGCATGGGGCGCAGTGTTGTCGATGGCGTTGTGTGTTTTCGTGCTCATCGCGTCGGAATTCATGCCGGTCAGCCTGCTGTCGCCGCTAGCGGCCGATCTCGGCATCACCGAGGGTCGCGCGGGACAGGCGATCTCGATTTCGGGCGCTTTCGCCGTCGTGACCAGCCTGCTGGTCGCCGGCCTCACGCGCCACATCGACCGCCGACTGGTCGTGACCGGCTTCACCCTCCTCCTCATCGTGTCCGGTCTGGCTGTCACCTTCGCGCCGAACTACGCGTTGCTCATGGTCGGCCGGGCGCTGCTCGGCATCGCGATCGGCGGGTTCTGGTCGATGTCGACCGCGGTCGTCATGCGCCTCGTGCCGCAAGACATGGTTCCGAAGGGTCTCGCCATGCTGAACGCCGGCAATGCCATTGCGGCCACCATCGCCGCGCCGCTGGGCAGTTTTCTCGGCGCCTATGTCGGCTGGCGCGGCGCTTTCTTCCTCGTCGTGCCGTTTGGCCTCCTGGCGCTGGCCTGGCAGTGGACAAGCCTGCCGGCGCTGCCCCCGCGCCGGAGGAAGCGTGCCGGCAATCCGCTGGCGCTGCTCGGCCGTCTTCCCGTCGCCACCGGCATGGCGTCGATCATGATGCTGTTCATGGGCCAGTTCGCGCTCTTCACCTATCTGCGGCCCTTCCTCGAGAACGTCACCCGGCTCGACATCGCCGCCCTCTCGGCGGTCCTGCTGGCGATGGGGCTGGCCGGGGTGCTCGGCACATGGTGCGTCGGCCGGCTTCTGCGCACGCGTCTGTTCAGCATCCTCACCGTCATCCCGCTGGTCATGGCTGCGCTGGCCGCCGCGCTCATCGCCCTCGGTGCACTCCCGGGTCCCACAGCGCTGCTGCTCGTTGCCTGGGGCTTCTTCGGCATGGCCGCGCCGGTTGGTTGGGGCACGTGGCTCAGCCGAACATTGCCGAACGACGCGGAGGCCGGCGGCGGGTTGCAGGTAGCCGTCATCCAGCTCGCCATCACCGGCGGCGCCGCGATCGGCGGCACGCTGTTCGATACGGTCGGCTGGTGGGGGCCGTTCACTCTGGGCGCGGTGCTGCTCTGCGGATCGGCGCTCGCCGCCCTTGCCGCAGCGTATATGGCCCGGAGGTCTTTGCCATGACGATCGAACGTGCGCCGCTCAGCCGCCGGACATTGCTCGGCGCCGCGCTCGCGGCGGCCGCCCTGCCTCGCACAGCCGCCAGCCAGGAAGACCAATCTCCCGTCAGCCAGGAGCCCACCGACATGAAGATCAGGATGATTTTCAACGGCCGCACCATGGCCGCCACGCTCTACGACAATCCGTCGGCGCGCGACTTCTTCTCCATGCTGCCGCTCGACCTCGAGATCGAGGACTACGCCCACAACGAGAAGATCGCCTATCTGCCGCGCAAGCTGACCGAGGAGGGAAGCGGTCCGTTCGCCGACGAGCAGCCCTACGACCTGTGCTATTTCATGCCCTGGGGCAACCTGGCCATGTTCTACGCCGACTACCGCCATCCCGGGCTGATCAGGCTTGGCCGCTTCGACGAGGGCGAGCGGGCCCTGCACATTCGCGGCAAATTCCCGCTTCGCATCGAGCGCATTTGAGGACGCAAAGGAGATCACCATGGACATTCTTCGCGCCGGGACCAGGCCTTCCGGCAAGGGACCGCCTGACTGGTTCACCGGAATGGTGCGGATCGATCCGCTGTTCAATCCCTTCGACGCCGGGCGGGTTCAAGGCGCACAGGTGACCTTCGAGCCCGGCGCCCGCACCGCCTGGCACACGCATCCGCTCGGCCAGACGCTGATCGTCGTCTCGGGCCTCGGCCGCGTGCAGCGCCAGGGTGGCCCGGTCGAGGAAATCCGTCCAGGCGACGTCGTCTGGTTCGCGCCCGGCGAAAAGCACTGGCACGGCGCGTCGCCTCAGACCGCCATGACCCACATTGCCCTCCAGGAGGTCAAGGACGGCAAGGTCGTGGACTGGCTGGAACATGTCAGCGACGCCGACTACGGCACCTGATCTTCTCCCCTCGAAAGGAACCAACATGCTTGCAACCGTTCTTCACAAACCGGGCGACATACGCTGCGAGGAAATCGCCGATCCGAAAATCATGCGGCCGACGGACGCCATCATCAAGCTGTCGGCAAGCTGCATCTGCGGCTCGGACCTGTGGCCCTATCGCGGGCTGCAGCCGGTCGCCGGGCCGATGCATATGGGCCACGAATATTGCGGCATCGTCGTCGAGGTCGGCACAGAGGTGCGCACGGTCCGTCCCGGCCAGTTCGTCGTCGGCTCGTTCTGCCTCTCCGACAACACCTGCCCGCATTGCCGCTTCGGCTTCCAGTCGTCTTGCGTGCAGCGCGAGTTCATGTCGGGCGCGCAGGCGCCTTACGCCCGCGTACCGTTGGCGGATGGCACACTGGTCGCCACCGCCGAAGTGCCGCCGGCCGAACTCATCCCTGACCTGCTGGCTGTGTCCGATGTGCTCGGCACCGGCTGGTATGCGGCCGACGCAGCCGAGGTCCGCGAAGGATCGATGGTGGTGGTGGTCGGCGATGGTGCGGTCGGCCTGATGGGCGTGCTTGCGGCCAAGGAGATGGGCGCCGAGCGCATCATCGCCATGAGCCGGCACGCCAGCCGCCAAAAACTCGCCCGCGAGTTCGGCGCCACCGACATCGTCGCTGAGCGCGGCGAGGAAGGCGTGGCCCTCATCAAGGAACTCACCAAGGGCGTCGGCGCGGACTCCGTGCTGGAATGCGTCGGCACGGGAGAATCCTTCGACCAGGCGCTGGCCTGCTCCCGCCCCGGCGGCACCATCGGCTATGTCGGCGTGCCGCATGGCGTGAACTTCGACGGCCAAAAACTATTCTTCGGCCAGAAACGAATGCTGGGCGGCCCGGCGCCGGTGCGCCGTTTCCTGCCCGACCTGATGGACCGTGTGCTGCAAGGTCGGATCAAGCCCGGCAAGGTCTTCGACCTCAAGCTGCCGTTGGCCGAGGTCGCTGAAGGCTATCGCGCCATGGACGAGCGTCGCGCCATCAAGGTCATGCTTTCGGTGTGAGCAAGATCGGGCGGACGGTCTGTGCGCTCCCACAACTCAGAAAAGGAACAACGACATATGACGATGAGATTGAAGATTGCCGCCCTTGCTCTTGCGCTTTCGGTCGCCACGCCGGCTTTCTCGCAAGAGTCCGCGATCATCGGCGCATGGCGGATGATTTCGCTCGAGGCCGGGGCAGAGGGAAACCTGAAGCCCGTGCCCTATTCCGGCCAGGTCATCTTCACCGAGGCCGGCACCCTCTCGGTGCAGGCGCAGAACCCCGACACCAAGGCGCAGGACACGCCTTACACGGCGAATGGCTACGAAGCCTATTACGGGCCGGTCGCCATCAACGACCAGGACAAGACCTTCGTCATCACAATCGAGTCCTCTCTGGTCCGCAACCTCGTCGGGAAGAGCATGAAACGCAAATTCGAGGTCTCGGACAACAAACTGGTCCTCACGCCGGACAACCCGGCCGAAGGCTGGCGCGTGACCTACGAACGCTACTGATCCGAACAGTTGGGTTGCCGATGGCCAAGATGGCGCGGATTTCAGACCGAAATGGCGTCATGGCGGAACTGGTGCCGATCATGGCGGCTGTCTTCGCCGGCTTCCTGCTGATCGGCCTGGCGCTACCCGTCCTGCCGCTGCATCTTCACCAGCAGCTCGGCTTCGGCCCCTTCGCAGTGGGACTGGTGACGGGCAGCCAGTTCGTCGCCTCGATGCTGTCGCGCATCGGGGCTGGAAACTATGCCGATGGACGCGGCGGCAAGCGCGCCGTCGTCGTCGGCCTCATTGCCGCTGCCCTTGCCGGGTTATTTTACCTCGGCTCGCTGGCATTGCTCGACCGGCCGGTAGCGTCCGCATCGGCGCTGTTCGCCGGACGGGCGGTGCTGGGCGCGTCCGAGAGCTTCATCATCACCGGCGGCGTCGCCTGGGGCCTCTCCGTTGCGGGCGGACAGAACTCCGGAAAAGTCATAGCCTGGGTGGGCACGGCGATGTTTGCGGCGCTCGCGCTGGGGGCGCCGGTCGGATCTGCGCTTTATGCAGCGAGCGGTTTCACCGCGATCGCGCTCGCGACGATCCTCCTGCCGCTGGCGACGCTGCTTGCCATCCTGCCGATGCGCGGCACCGGTGCCGTCGCGAGCAGCGCGCCGCAGTCATGGAGGAGCGTGGCGAAAGGGGTCTGGCTTCCTGGCGTCGGAGCTGCTTTCAGCAGCCTCGGCTATGGTGCTATTCTGGGCTTCGGCGCCCTGCTCTTCGCCGAGCGGGGCTGGCAGCCGGTATGGCTTCCGTTCACGGCCTATGCCGCGTCGCTGATCGTGGCAAGGCTGTGCTTCGGCCACCTGCCCGACAGGCTTGGGGGCGCACGCGTCGCTGTGATCTTCGTTGTGGTCGAGGCGGCAGGGCTGATGCTGATCTGGCTTGCGACCGGGCCTGTTGTCGCCGCGATCGGAGCGGGCCTGACTGGCCTCGGCTACTCGCTGGTCTATCCCGGCCTCGGCGCCGAGGCCGTAAGCCGTCTTCCGTCGCGCAGCCGCGGCCTGGCCATGGGACTCTACACCGTCTTCCTCGACGTGGCGCTCGGCTTCGGCAGTCCGGCGCTCGGCCTGGTCGCTGCGTCGACCGGGCTGCAATTCGTCTTCTTCGCCGTCGCGGCGGCGACGCTTCCGGCGTTGGGCATCGCTCTGCTGCTGGGTCGCCGTAGCGCTCCAAGATAGACAGCTCGCCGGCGTCGTCCGCATGAGGTTCGCTCATATTCTGTTTCCGGGTTGCCACCAACGCTGAAGCCCTCCCCCGCAAGGTGCAGCGAGCGGCCGGCCAAGCTCCCCGCCCAGACACACTCCAGAAACAAAATTCAACAGTTCGGAAAAACCGGCGAAAAGATCGGGTGGCATAAGCTTCCCCGTCGGGATTCCGGGCACTTCCTTTTTGGAAGCCCTCCACCAACAAAATCGCAGCGGCGGCGCAGTGCCTCCTCCAGCGGCGGCACGAACAGCCGGGCGATGCCCGGCGAGGACGAGAAAGTATGGACATGGACTACGATATCGCCGAACTGGACAGCGACGCGGCAACGGCGATCGGCGGCCTGCCAGGCATCGATGCGCTGGCACGGATCGCTCGCGGCCCGACAAGGAACGGCCAGGTCCTGACGGGCGCCGACTTTGCCCGGCAGCCGGGTGAGCGGCTCGATACGGTGTTCGAGCAGCTCGCCGTAACGTTTGCCGCACTGCCGGCGGTGATCTCCGAAGGGCGCGTGTGGACCTATCAGGAGCTGAACAGCCGCGCCAACCAGTTCGCCCGCATGCTGATCAAGCACGGCGTGCGGCCGGGCCACCGGGTCGGGCTCATTCTCGACCGATCGGCGGAAACCTATGTCGCGTTGCTGGCGGTGATGAAGGCGGGGGCTGCCTTCGTGCCGCTGGCCACCGCGTTTCCGCAGGAGCGGATGGCGCTGATCATCGAAGACGCCGCCGTCAGCATGATCGTCACCATCGCCGCCTATGCGTCGCGCGCCGGTAAACTGCCCGTTCCGCATGTGCTGATCGACAGCGCCGCCGCCGAGATTTCCGCGCAGTCGCCCGCGCCGCTGAAGCCGCAGGCGGCCGACGACATTTGCTACATCCTCTATACCTCGGGCACCACTGGCAAGCCCAAGGGCGTGGTCATCACGCACCAGAGCTTCGTCAATTTCATACACGTCGCGGCCGCCTCCTACGGCTACCGGCCGGGCGACCGGGTGTATCAGGGCATGACCATTGCCTTCGACTTTTCCTCCGAAGAGATCTGGGTGCCGTTCGTCGCCGGCGCGACGGTGGTGCCGGCACCTGGCCAGATGCCGCTGGTGGGCGAGGAACTGGCGGATTTCCTGCGCCTCCATGACATCACCTGCATGGCCTGCAGCCCGACATTGTTGTCATCGATGACATCGGACGTTCCCAGCCTGCGCACGCTTTTGGTGGGCGGCGAGGCCTGCCCGCACAATCTGGTGGTGCGCTGGTCGAAGCCGGGCCGGCAGATCCTCAACACCTACGGGCCGACCGAGGCGACCGTCACCGCAACGATGGGGGCGCTGACGCCGGACCGTCCCGTCACAATCGGCGCGCCGTTGCCGACTTACTCGATCGTCATTCTCGACGCTTCGCTGCCGCAACTTGCCGAGCCCGGTGAACTGGGCGAGATCGGCATTGCCGGCATCGGGCTCGCCGTCGGTTATCTGAACCGGCCGGACCTGACCGACCAGAAATTCATCGCCGATTTCGTCGGCCTGCCGAACAACCCGTCGCAGCGCATCTACCGCACCGGCGATCTTGGCCGGATCAACGATAGCGGCGAGATCGAGTATGCCGGGCGCATCGACACGCAGGTGAAGATTCGCGGATATCGCATCGAACTCGGCGAGATCGAGGCGGTGCTGCTCGACCAGCCCGAGATCGCCCAGGCCGCCGTCACCACCTGGGAGATCGAACCCGGCCGCGTCGAACTCGTTGCCTATTACGCGCTTAAAACCGGCGTAGCGGCGGTTTCCCGTGCGAATCTCGCCCAGACGATGAAGCGGCGGCTGCCGGACTATATGGTGCCCGCCTATCTGGAGGAGCTGCCCGCCATCCCGATGACCGTCTCCAACAAGGTAGACCTGCGCCAACTGCCGAAGCCGACGAGCGTCCGGCTTTCGGCCGATCGCACAATGGTGCCGCCCGGCAATGAGGACGAGCGATTCCTGGCGGAAGCGCTGGCCACGGTGCTGAAATTCGACGCGGTGTCGGTCGAGGATCACTTCTTCGACGATCTCGGCGCCAACTCCTTGCTGATGGCGCATTTCTGCGCGCGCGTGCGCACCAGGAAGGAATGGGCGACGACGTCGATGCGCGACATCTATCTCTATCCCACAGTGGCGCGCCTGGCGCTGCATCTGGGGGTAGCGGAGGAGATGACGACGGCAACCAACGAGCCGGTCCTCACCCGCCGGGCCTCGAATTTCGCCTACTGGACCTGCGGCGCGGCGCAGCTTTCGTTCTACGGCCTCTACAGCTACGTGGCGCTCTGGGCGATCAATGACGGCCTCAACTGGATGTATGACGCGCTCGACGATCCGCTGCAGCTCTATATCCGGTGCGTGGCGCTCTCGGCCGCCGTGTTCTTCGGCATGTCGGGCTTTGCCGTCCTTGCGAAATGGGTGCTCATCGGCCGGTGGAAGGCCGAGGCGTTTCCGATCTGGGGCGTGCGCTACTTCCGCTTCTGGGTGGTCAAGACATTGATCCGCACCGCGCCCGTCGTGCTGTTCCGCGGCAGCCCGCTCTACAGCCTCTATCTGCAGCTGCTCGGCACCAAGCTCGGGAAAAACGCCGTCATCGAATCGAAATCCGTGCCCGTCTGCACGGATCTTATTTCCATCGGCGCCAACACCATCCTGCGCAAGGAATCGATGATCCTCGGCTTCAGGGCCCAGTCCGGTTATATCCACACCGGGCCGCTGACCATCGGCCGCGATGCCTTCGTCGGCGTCGGCTCCACGCTCGATATCGACACCAGGATCGGCAACGGCGCCCAGCTCGGCCATTCGTCCTCGCTGCATCGCGGGCAAAGCATCCCGGACGGCGAGCACTGGCATGGATCGCCGGCGGTGCCGACCACGGCGGACTATTGCAAGGTGCGCAATGTCAATCCTTACCAGGTCCGGCGCTTCCTCTATGAAGCGCTGCAGCTGGTCGGCCTGTTTGGCCTTGTCACCCCGCTGCCGCTCCTGTTCCACAGCTACTGGGAATATGTCGGCGACGACTATCAGGAGACGATCGGCCTTGTCGCAATCGGCACCACGGTCACGCTTTTCGGCTATATCGCGGCGGCTTTCCTGGCGGCGACGCTGGTGCCGCGCCTGACCAGCCTCATCTTGAAGCCGGGCCGCACCTACACGCTTTACGGTTTCCGCTACTGGCTGCAGACCGTCGCCGAATTCGCCAGCAATTCCCGCGTGCTCGGGCTCCTGGCCGGCGACAGCTCGGCAATCGTGCACTACATGCGCGCCATCGGCTGGAACCTCAACAGAGTGGTGCAGACCTGCTCCAATTTCGGCTCCAACCAGCAGCACGAAAACCCGCTTCTGTGCGAGATCGGCACCGAGACCATGGTCTCGGACGGGCTGTTCATGATCAACATGCACAAATCCGCCTCGGCCTTCAGGCTCGAGCCGACGCGCATCGGCGAACGCAACTATCTCGGCAACAACATCTATTATCCCCCGGACGGCCGCACCGGCGACAACGTGCTGCTCGGCACCAAGGTGATGATCCCCATCGACGGGCCGGTGCGCCAGAATGTCGGCCTTCTCGGTTCGCCCGCCTTTGAAATCCCGCGCATGGTGAACCGCGACAAGGAGCTTATCGCCGGCGTCGACGAGGCCGACCGGCGCCGGCGCATCCCGCACAAGAACCGCCACAACCTGGTGACCATTCTTCTGTTCCTGGCAACGCAATGGGTCATGCTGTTCGTCACGCTGGCGATCTGGGACCGGGCGCTGAACTACTATACGGAATGGGCGGAGGTCGCCCTGTTCGCCGCCGTGCTTTTGACCTCGGCGATCACTATTCCGTTCTACATTCTGGTCGAGCGGGCAAGCCTTGGATTTGGCCGGCTGAAGCCGCAGATGACGACGATCTACGACGTCGCCTTCTGGCGCCACGAACGCCACTGGAAGCTGGCGGATTCGCCCATCGTGCGCCTGTTCGCCGGCACGCCGTTCCGGCCGATGATCCTGCGCCTGCTCGGCGTCAAGGTCGGCAGCCGGGTCTATGACGGCGGCAGCAATTTGACCGAGCGTTCGCTGGTCGAGATCGGCGACGACGTCACGCTCAACGAGGGCTGCGTGATCCAGGCCCATTCGCTGGAAGAAGGCGCGTTCAAGTCCGATTTCATCCGCATCTGCGATGGCTGCACGCTCGGGCCTTCCGCCTTTGTCCACTACGGCGTGGTGATGGGCAAAGGCTCGATGGTCGATGCGGACTCCTTCGTGATGAAGGGCGAAGAGCTGGAGCCCAACTCGATCTGGCGGGGCAACCCGGCCAAGCTGCATCGCTTCGTCACGCCGGTGCCGGAGGATAGCGTCAAGGCATCGGCTTGATGGGCGCAGACGTCCGTCTCGTTTCGCTGACTGCGGCCAACCGGGCCTTGGTCGCGGCCCTGCAACTGGCCGCGGATCAGATGGATTTCGTCGCCAGCAATGCGGAGTCGCTGGACGAAGCCGAAACCGACGGGGACGCTCGGCCGCGCGTCGTCATGGCAGGGGATCGCGTCGTCGGTTTCCTGATGTACGAGGCGCCGGAGGACGACGACGAGGCGCGGATCTACCGCTTCATGATCGATCGCGTCCATCAGGGCCAAGGCTACGGCAAGGCCGCTTTGCGCGAAGTGCTGGATGAAATCATGCGGCTCGGCCACATCAGCCACGTTTCGATCTGCTACGAACCTGGGAATGAAGCGGCACGCCGCCTCTATCGCGCTGCCGGTTTCGTCGAAGAAGGGCCCGACGAGGACGGGGAAATGATCGCCGACCTCGCTCTGCGGGGCGAACAGCCATGACGCGCCGGCTCGATGCCGGCGCCAGCCTGTCGGCGCAGTTGCTGGCGGCGATGGCCGCCATGGCACCGGCCGGCGTTCGGATCGGATGCCGCACGATCCGCGAAGGCGATGAGAACCATTTGCTGCCGCAGGAAGCACGCTCCATCCCGTCACGCCTGCCGCTGATGCGGCGGGCGAGTGGCGCGGCGCGGTGGATCGCGCACGAGCTGCTGGCGGATATGGGCTTGAACGACGTCGCTATCCTCCGCGGCTCCTCCGGCGCACCGGTATGGCCTCATGGAGTAACGGGGTCGCTGGCTCACGACGACGAGATAGCCGTGGCGGCCGTCGCGCCGCTCTCCCACATCGCCTCGCTCGGCATCGATATCGAGCCCGCTTTGCCCCTGCCCGACGACATCTTCGCGCTGGTTGCAGTCCCCGCTGACCGGATCGACGCAACCGACCCGTATCTTGCCGGTCGCATCCTTTTTGCCGCCAAGGAAGCTGTCTACAAGGCCGCCTACCCGCTTGATGGCGAAGTGCTGGGCTATGAGGACATCACCGTCGATCTCGACGCAAGCGACGCTGTGACGAAGACGGGCCGCAGAGCGAGACTGGTTTACTGCGTTGCTCCGTGTGTGGTCGTTCTGGCGTTTGTCGATGGTGTCCGAAGCGCCCCCCTTTAAGCGCGATGGGCCAGCGCCCGACAGCAACGCCTGCTCAACAAAGCGCTTTTTTTTCGCAGAGCGGTCGCAAAAGGCTCACACGGTTCGTCCTTTGACAGAAGAAGGAGAGCGCCATGAGAAACCTTATTATCACCGAGTTCATCAGCATCGATGGCATCGCCGAGGTCGAGAAGCTGCCCAGCGTGACCTGGAACGATGAGATGCAAAGGTTCAAGGAGGACGAGCTTGCCGACAGCGGGGCCATGCTTCTGGGGCGCACGACCTACGAGATTTTTGCCGGCTCTTGGCCCAAGGAAACCGGAGACTTCGCCGACCGGTTCAATGCGCTGCCGAAATATGTCGCGTCGACAAGCCCGAAGGCACTCGACTGGAAACCGGCCGAGTTGCTGAAGGGTGTGTTGCCGGAAGCGGTTCGGGCGCTGAAGCAAGGCAGCGGCGGCAACATCTATGTGCATGGCAGCCTGAGCGTCGCGCGGGAATTGCTGCGCCATGGTCTGGTCGATCGCGTCAGGCTGCTGAGCTACCCTGGCTCCGTCGGGGAGGGCAAGAAGCTGCTCCCGCCCGATATGCCGGTGGCGTTGGAGCCGATCTCGACCGTACAGTTCAGCAATGGCGTGGTGGCGCTGGAATATGCGGCTGGGAAGGTGTGAGACGCTGGTGGTGTAATCTCCCCCTTGGGGGAGATGTCGCCGAAGGCGACAGAGGGGGTCGGGGTAGTGTGCTGAGAGTTCTGCAAATTCGCTGAGAGAGGGCGGTCATGGCAGGCTGGTGATGTTCAACGTCACCGATTCCCTG
>NZ_JAMYPU010000059.1:0-12567 GCF_040320535.1 Mesorhizobium sp. M0676 | reverse complement strand
TAATCCCGATGGCGCCGTCAGCCCGCCATCGTGAAACAGCCGGAAAACTCCACCTTCCGGCGGTCCAAAGAATGGTATCGGATCAGGCAGAGCTGGCGACCAGTAGCGGATGTTGAAAAGATGGATGCCGGTCGGACGCAACGTTCTCTCTGCTTCCGGCAGGAAGGAGATCCAGAACTGCATACGATCTTTCGGCAGGTGCAACACCAACTCACCCTCCTGCTGTCGCCAGACTGCAATTGGTGGCCGATGGAGTGCCCCCATGGAAAGCATGATGGTATTGCCCAACGATCTCGAGTGCGATGTAGCGCTCAAGCTCTCGGAGTGTCAGTGTCGCATGGCTTTGGCATCATACTCGCGCCGTTCCTCGATATTGCTTGAGGTCGATCCTGGCAGCAGATGAACCGCGCCCATCTGCGTGCAGATCAACCGTTCGATGTGGCCGCCGAAATGGGGCGTTCCCGGCGGGCGCCAGTCGATCTTTATGCCGTTGTCGCGGCAAGCACGTTCGAATGCATGACTTCGAAAATCCGCGCCGTTGTCGACATGTATCGTTCCCGGCAAACCGGCCACGGGCCACGCTTCATGGATACCCCGCTCCTGCAACCATGGGTCTTGTCGAATACGGAGTGCAGTATGCATAGGCTTGTCGATAATCGCGACGGCGCCTCCATGGTCAGATAGAGGCCCGTCACCATCCGAGAAAAGATGTCCAACGCCACTGTCACCCAGGGCCGCCCGAGCGGCAGACGCGTTTCTTCATCGACAACGAATACGTCCACTTTGGTATGATCGATCTGCACAAGTTCAAGCGGCCGCGATGCCGAAAAGGCACCTGGGGTGGGCGTTGTAGCTTTGACGACCTAGCTCTCGCCGCGCTTACGCCCCCTCACCCCTAGATCGATCTCTTCAACCCGGGATTTGAGGGTGCGCCAGTTTGGTGGAGCAAGGCCGGCCGCTGCGCAGGCGATTTGGACCTGGCGAACCAACTGCGCGAAGGACGGGCGTGCATTGGTGTCGTCGCTCATTCTGCCCGCGAACAATTCAACTAATGTGAGAGCATCTGAATCTCACATTAACTGCAGCGAGCCAAGGGGGAATCTCAAATTAAATGCAAATTCTCAATTTACATGGCTAAGGGATTGATATAATTGCGTGATAAGTCTCACCGTTTAATTACAGCGCGGCAAGTGGGCCATTCGTGGATTTACAATGACCGATTCATACTGCACCTCCTCTTCAAACGTCCGGAAACAGGGACTCTTGGTTTCCATTTTGATGCGACACGGGCCTCTGTGACGCGGAAACTGGCTCACTTGATCCTTTTCCAGGTACGTAGCTCGTATTTGGTGCGGCGCATCCGGTACCACCTGCTCAGTAGGAAGGACGCTCTCCTTGATCAGCCGACGGACCCGATGGGCAGTAACTCCAAGCTTTCTGGCAGCTTCGGTCAGCGTGAGCCACTCGCCATTCTTTTCGGCGGATCGGTAGCCGTGGATTTTGGACCGTGCGCAGTGCCCCGACACGGCGCGCCGTCCAGGTTTTGCCTTGTCCGGTCTGCATTTCCATCCGGTTGAGAGTCGCAGCAATGTCTGTGTCGGACCAGGGTAGCCATAGACCGCATGACGGCAAGGGCGGCCTCCGGAGTACTCTGGCCATGTTCGCCAGCTTGGGTTTGCGAATACGCAGCTGGGAGTGCTGGCCGCCCCTCCAGTGGATCGTCAAAATAACTTCACGTTACTCTTCATCGACGTCAGCGATAATATCCGACACGAGGGTGCGGAGGAGTTGCTGGCGGCAACGCATATCGACGTCAGGCGCGCCCCAGGCAGCCTCCAGGTCGGTGGCAATGCCAGCAAAATCGGGAACTGGGGTGACAAGATCGATTTGTAGTACCCATCCGGTGAAGCTTCCGATTACCCACATCGTCGGTGATCCAATGGAGATGCCGAAGGCGATGTCGTGCAAGCGGGTCATGCCGCGCCAGACGACCATGTTGCCGGCAGGCGGATCATGTTTGCGGGCGAGATAGCCGCCCAGCATCGCGATTTGCAGCAGGTAAGCGGCGAGGCGCGGCGTCTGGCTTGGCGCGCGCCGACATAGTGACGAAGAATATGCGCCAGCTGACCGCTGCGATGAGAGCGATGAACTTCGCCAGCCTCTCGGCGGTCTCGAGCCTCGCCTCCTCGGCACGGCAGCCGGACTTCATGACCTTGTGGAAGCACCCCGCACAAGGTCAGCACGTTGGGGCTGCCCGGCCTTGTAGCGCCCGGCGTTGTTGGTTTTGGTGAAGCCGATTTTGCCCGTGCGCGCGGCTGTAGATGAATTCGGTCGTGTCCTGCAGGATAAGGATCGGACCTTCGCTCGCCGCAACGCGCGCCGCGGTCGCGGCGAAATGGCCGGCCAGAACGCTATGTTCGGTCACACGCGGGTTGTCAAAGAAGCGGTAGGCCGCCTTCACCGCGCCCAGTCGCCGCAGGCCGCCAGGATCGGCTTGTCCGGCGCTGTTGACAGCTGATCAAGCAACCACTGCAGCCGGCGGACCCGGCGCATGTCGGGAAGGGCCCGCGCAAAGCTCATCCTGCCAAGCGGCTTCCCCCTGCTGGTCCTGTCTCTCATCAATGACGCCTCCGTGATTCGGCGTCACGGACAGAATCACGGCAGATTCATACGGGGCAATAGGCCCGCCGACGATGTGGGTAATCGGAAGCTTCGCCGGAGGCGTACGATTTGTCGCGCTCGGGCCAAACCCGCTTCACCGGCTTCCACGCGCCTGAGCGCTGCCTCCCAGCTCTTCTCAAGTTGGGCAGCGATCAGCCGGTTGTCGGGGTCGCAAGCGGCATAGCGACGCTCAGCGAGAGATGCCTCGTATCGAGCTTGCTGCAAGTCCGGCTCCACCATACGGTGTCGTTCTTCCAGATTATCCCGATGCGCGTGCACCTCTGGATTGGCATTCAGCTGCTCGATCAGAGTAAGCAGATCGGCGTCGGTCGTTTAGGTGGGCAGCTTGTGCTCGAGGCTGCTCATGCCAGCTTCGATAGTCTGCAGAACGACAGCCAGCCCCGGCAATGCCGTGCTCCTCCTTGAGCCACACCACAGCCAGTCTCGAACGCAACTGCGCCGCGAACGCCTTTCCGTCGATGATCTGGCAGTCACGCGACCCTCCCCTCGAGCCACTTCGTCGCGGTTTCCAGCGCATGCCAGAGCGATCCGGCGCACGATGCCGCGCAAACAGGGCGATATGAGTATCGTCGCGACGGATAAGGGTGCTCAGGGGCTTGGCGGCGCCGAACGCCGTGAGGGCTTTAAGGTCAGTCACGGAGACGTGCTCCTTCGGGATCGATGGAATGCGCCGGCACGACGCGCGGGCGCTCACTTTCGCCTTCGAGCGGGTTCCAATTGCTTTCCCAGCCTATTCAGCTGCAGGACGCAATGAACCATCCAGCATCCTAGAAAAGCGCCCTGCCGGGGGGGAGGTAAACCGGCAGGGCGCGCCGCGCAAAGCTCGGTGGGAGGACCCGACGACAGCGGCGAAGTGGTGGAGAAATATCAACTGACTTCGCAGTCTGCGGCGAAAAGTGTACGACCCAGCCGAACGATCACGCCGAAGTTGGACTCAACCTAATCACTCCAACATCGTTCTCGATTGCGATGTCGGTCCCAAATGGCTTCGAGAGTGTCTGTAGACGCTCCAAAATGGCCTTTGCCTGCAGCCCGGCGACTAACCGCGGGATACCACGATTGGCAAACCTCTTCGAGTAGCCGAGTTCAACAGGATGGAGCCGCAGTTCAGCTAACTGATTGTGCTCAAAGCGGCTGACGGTGATGATGCTCTCATAGTAAACTGGGGCGGAGAGGGCTTCTACAAACCCCTCAGCCGTCGGGTACCCTTTTGCTTCCTCGTCGACCGTTACTTCGGCATCTGTGTCGACCCGCGGGTCCTTCCCGTAGGCCTCGAACATGTCAGCCCCCGCAGGGGTCCGGAGTTGGTCGTAGAAGAAATTCCCCAAGCTGTAAAAGATTGGCCGGCCCTTGTAGATTTCGATGCCTCGCAACAGATGCGGTCCGTGTCCGACATATGCGTCCGCTCCGGCGTCAATCATTCGATGCGCAAACGACTGCTCGTAATCGGCGGACTCATGGCTCCAGTTTCCAGGCTCATGAGAGTGGTTCATGATGATGCAACAGTCGGAGAACTGCTTGCCGCGGCGAACATTGCGTAGAATGTCAGCGACATCGCGTTGGTCTGCTTCGAAGCTGTAGCCGGCCTTTTCGCCAACTTTATATTTTACTCCAGCGAAGGCGACCCGGTTCGGATCCTCACGACCGGGCTCGGAGTCGGGCAGCGCATCGCGCACCTGCCTCAAATTTTTGAGCATCTCTGGCAGCACCACTACGCTTCTCTCCAAACGGAGGGCGTTGAGCCCTGGTCTACCAGGGGCCTCGCCGGCGGGATCGCACGCACGAGCCATTGGCACAAATGATGTAGCAAACGACAGCATCGCCACGCGGCCTCGGACAGTCTCCAGAAAGCGAGCGGCGCTGGCTTGCGCAAGATTTTCGCCCGCACCTGCGTGGACGATACCGCTCTCATCGAGCACACGACTCGTCTCGCGCATGCCTTCAAGGCCCCAGTCCATGGTATGGTTGTTCGAGCGGCCAACGATGTTGAACCCCATCGCCTTCAAATCGGGGCCGACCTCCGGCAAGCTGTTAAGATACGCACCGCCGTACTCAGCTTCCGGGCTTCCCTTGAACGATCGGATATCGAAGATGTTGGTTTCCAAGTTGCCAATCGTGACATCGGCATCACGAAGAATCTTGACGATGTCGTCAAAGCCGGGATGTTTGTATTTCGTCAGCGCTCGCGACAGGATGAGGTCACCCACTGCTACCATGGTGAAGCCGTCCGCCACGTTTGTTTGTACTGAACCGACCGTGTCGAAGTTGTCATCCTGCTCGACCACGCAAGGACGGTTCTCGCGCAAATGCTTTTCCATGACAGCTTCTCCTTTAGTTTCGTATGCTTGCCGTACTTGGCAACGATGTTGGATCTCAGAGGGATTGAGGCTATGCCACCGGACCGGCCCAGGAACTGGCTAACGCGGCCGACTGGGTGGGCATGCCCGTGGCCGGGGCGCGCACATGGCATGCCACGACCCGCCCGTCTGCCATTGGGACCAAAGGTGGCACTTCGATGCGGCAGTGCTCGACCGCGAGCGGGCAGCGCGGATGGAACGCGCATCCAGCCGGCGGATTGATGGGGCTTGGCACCTCGCCCTCAACGGGTGCCTCCAGCCGAACTCGCGTCGGATCCGGCACCGGAGCTGCCGCGATCAGCGCCTCGGTGTAGGGATGGACCGGTTTTCCGAAGAGCGCCTCGCTCGGGGCTAGCTCCACGATCCTCCCCAGGTACATGACCGCTACGCGATGCGCGATGTGCTGCACGACGCCGAGGTCATGCGAGATGAAGACGAAGGCGATCCCCATCTGCTGCTGGAGATCCAGAAGCAGATTCAGAATTTGCGCTTGCACGGAGACGTCAAGGGCTGACACCGCTTCGTCTGCGATGATGAGAGAGGGGTTGAGCGACAGAGCGCGTGCAATGCCGAGCCGCTGGCGCTGACCGCCCGACAATTCGGACGGGAGCCTGTGCATCATCTCAGGCGACATTCCAACCTTCTGGAGAAGGTCCGCAGCAAGCGTGTTGCGCTGCTTCCGGCTGAGGCGCTGGAAATTCTCGACAGGTTCGGTGATAATTTGCCCGGCCGCGAGGCGCGGATTTAGCGACGAGTAAGGATCCTGAAAGACCATCTGCATCCGACGGCGCCAGGCGTGGAGCGCGTCCATCTTGAGGCCCGCAATGTCGGTCCCGTCGATCATTACGCGCCCGCTAGTCGGCTGGACGAGCCGCATCAAGAGCCGCGCCACGGTGGACTTGCCGCAGCCGGATTCACCGACGATGCAAAGCGTCTCGCCCGCCTCGACCGAAAAAGATACATCCTCCACCGCCCGGATCACCGGAATTGTCTTCTTCAGGAATCCCGCACCGAGCGGATAATGCTTGGTCAGATTCTCGACTTTCAACAAAGGAACGCTCATGCACCCACTACCTCTTCGGCGCGCCAGCAAGCCGCGGCGTGGCTCGGCCTGACATCACGCAGGATGGGTGTCTTCTCGCGGCAAATGTCTATTGCGAACGGGCAGCGAGGTGCAAAACTGCACCCGACAATAGGCTCGCGAAGACTTGGGACAATGCCGGGAATTTCTGGAAGGCGACGCTGACGGCCGCGGCGCGGATCAGGCACCGAGCGCATGAGGCCCTGAGTGTAGGGATGCGCGGGACGCGCGAACAGATCGATTACGGTTGCCTGCTCGACGATCCGGCCAGCGTACATAACAATCACGCGTTGGCATGTCTCCGCCACAACGCCCAGATCATGCGTGATGAACATGACGGCCGTTCCCGTGCGCTCTTTCAGATCGACGATGAGCCGCAGGATCTGCGCCTGGATCGTGACGTCAAGGGCCGTCGTCGGCTCGTCAGCGATCAACAGCTCCGGTGAGCAGGCAAGAGCCATGGCGATCATGGCGCGCTGGCGCATCCCGCCGGACATTTCGTGAGGATAGTTGTTCACGCGCCGTTCTGGGTCCGCGATGCGGACGAGACGGAGCATCTCTTCGGCCTTTGCCATGGCCACCGGGCGGGACGATTTCGTGTGGATCTGCACCGCCTCTGCGATCTGGTGGCCGACCGTATACACGGGGTTCAGGCTCGTCATCGGCTCCTGGAAGATCATGGCGATCTGGTCGCCGCGGATCTTTCGCATCTCCCGATCGGAAAGTTCAAAGAGGTCGCGTCCGCGAAAACGGATCTCGCCGCGGACCGTCCTGGCGGACAGCTTCGGCAGCAGGCGAAGAATGGAGAGAGCGGTAACGCTCTTTCCGCACCCGGATTCGCCAACGACGCCGAGCGTCTCGCCTTTTTTTACCTGGAAGCTGATGCCGCCCAAGGCCCGGGTGACGCTTTCCTCGCCGTAAAAGTGCGTCTCAAGGTCGCGAACATCGAGAAGCACATTATCCTCTGCAGATTCTCGCATCAGCATGTCAGCGCCTCCGCTTCGCGCGGGGATCGAACAGGTCGCGCAAACCGTCCCCTAGCAGGTTGACGGCAAGGACTGTGACGGCAAGGCAGATACCGGGGGCGAAGATCGTCAATGGCGCTATGGCAAGATATAGCCGCGAACTTGCGATCATGTTGCCCCAGCTGGGGGTCTCCGGCGGAACGCCCACCCCGAGGAAGCTCAAGCCCGCCTCCGTCAGGATTGCGCTGGCGCAGACAGTAGCGCCCTGGACCATCAGCGCCGGAATGGTGCTCGGCAGGATATGCCGCCACAGCACCTTGGGCAGGCGCGCACCGCCGCAGAGCGCGGCCTCCACGTAAGGACGCTCGCGAACCCCCAGAACCACCGAACGAACCAGCCGCGCGACGGCTGGCGTCTCGGGGATCGCGATGGCGACGATGAGGATGCCAATACCGGGGCCTGTCAGGGAAATGAGAGCAATCGCCAGCAGAATCGTCGGGATTGACATTAGGCCATCCATGACCCGCATGACGACGTTATCGAAGCTGCGGCTGTAGCCGGCGATGACACCGATCAGGAGCCCGACCACGGCCGCGCTCCCTGCCGATAGAAGCCCGACCACGAGGGAGATCCGGGCGCCGAAGATGGTTCGCGCAAACACGTCCCGGCCCAGATTGTCGCTGCCGAACCACATCTCGGCGGAAGGCGGCTGGAGGCGCTTGAACGGATCCATGTTCACCGGATCGCGGGCGTAAAGCGGGGCAGCGAGCGCCAGAATGATCAGGAGCGCCAACAGGCCGCCGCCGATCATGACCAGCGGATGACGCCTTGCCAGACGGGGAAGGTCAGATATTCGCAGGCGGCCCGTAGGGACGGATTCAACTGGTGCCGACAATATCGTCATATCAATACCGTATGCGGGGATCGATGAAGGTGTACGCCAGATCGACCGTGAGGTTGATAAGGACGTACAGACCCGAAGTCAGGATGAGCACGCTCTGGATTATGGGATAGTCGCGATTGTTGATCGCATCCACGACCAGACGACCAATACCAGGGATGTTGAACACTGTTTCAGTGAGGACGACCCCACCGATCATATAGGCGAAGCTTATGCCGATCACAGTCAGGATCGGAACGCCGGCATTCTTCAGGGCATGGTGTAAAAGCATGGCATAGGACGAAGCACCCTTGGCGGCGGCCGTTCGCATATAGTCTTCCGACAGAGCCTCGAGCATGCTGGCGCGCGTAACCCGCGCGATAAATGCAATGTACCCGAGACTTAAAGCTAGGGTGGGAAGGATCAGGTGCACAAACCAAGGCCCGAGGCCACCATCGATCGGTACATATCCCTGGACCGGCAGCCAGTGCGTCCAGATCGCGAAAAAGTAGATCAGGAAATAACCGATGACAAAGACCGGGACGGAATAACCGAACGCCGAAAAGGCCGCAAGGAGGCGGTCGATGAGACCGCTAGTTCGCCACGCGGCAAGGATGCCGAAAGAGACCCCGACCGATACCGAAAGGATCATCGTCAGGATTGACAGGGAAAGGGTCGGTTCCAGCCGCTGCGAGATCAGCTCGAGAACCGGTCGACCGGCAAAGATCGAGGTGCCGAAATCGCCGCCGAGCATGCCCTGCACCCAACGTAAGAACTGAACCGGCATAGGATCGTTCAGGCCCAGCTTTTCGCGAATGCCGGCGATCATCTCTGGCGTCGCGTTGCGGCCAGCGATCATATCCGCCGGGTCTCCGGGCGCCAACCTAAGAAGCAGAAATACGAAAATCCCGACCATTGCCATTACGGCAATGGTCGACACGATTCTGCGTAGGATGTAGCTAGCCACCTAACTCTCAGCTTTCTGAATATTCCACATCGGGAGGAGCCCCGGCATGCCGATGAGACCGGTGAGTGCCTTGCGTCGCGCGATTGGCGAGACCACTTCACCCAGCAGAACGGTGCCCACGAAATTCCAATATTCGTGTTGCATCCTGCGGGCCAGTGCCTTGCGCTCATCAAGCGAATTGACATCGGCCCATTTGGCGCGAAGCGCCTCATATTCATCGCTCTTCGGCCAGCCATACCACCCCTTCTCGCCATTCGCGCTTAGAGTGGGGTTAACGACCGGGTTGCTGCGTTCAAAATCGGACTCGCTCGTGATGAATATGCTCCAACCGCCGTTCTCAACGGGGCCGTTGTTTGCCCGGCGCGCGACAAGCCCGCCCCAGTCGCTCGGCGCAAGTTCGGCATTGACTCCAATCTTTCGCAACGTTGCCGCCATAAGCTGGGCGGAATTGCTGGCCGCCGCCCAATCCGTCGGTTGGAGAATGACGACCTTCTCGCCGACGTATCCGGCCTCCTTGAAAAGCTGCTTGGCCTTTTCCGGGTCGCCGCCCTTCTTGAACCAACCGGTATTTTCGTCGTTGGAATAGGGTGTATGGTTTCCAAATATCGAAGGGACGGTGCTGATGTATTCTGCAAGGAAACTGGTACGCATGAATGCCTCCTGATCGATCAGGTGGAGCATCGCTTGGCGCGCCTTGACGTTGTCGAATGGCTTCTGCAAACAGTTCATTCGCATGAAATATACATCTCCCGACTTGTTCAGAACCTGCAGTGCAAGGTTGGGATCGCTCTCAATCGTTGAGTAAAGATCGGCGGCGGGCGTCCAAATGAAATCGACCTCGCCCGACTGCAAGGCCGCAAAAGCAGTCTGCTGATCGGATATATTGTCCCAGATGACGCGATCGACGTTGACGAGCTTTCCCCCGGC
The DNA here is from genome assembly GCF_040320535.1 of Mesorhizobium sp. M0676. Lineage (NCBI taxonomy): Bacteria > Pseudomonadati > Pseudomonadota > Alphaproteobacteria > Hyphomicrobiales > Phyllobacteriaceae > Mesorhizobium > Mesorhizobium sp. M0676. Next base: position 2,708 of record NZ_JAMYPU010000059.1, on the reverse strand, counting down.
CAATCCATCGGAAGGCTCGCTACGAGGTACATATTTCTCATTGCGGTCGTAGGCGAAGTTCGCGCCTGGCTTGGCAAGAGCCTCGTTGAATTTGAAGGGTCCCGATCCGATATTCGCGGTTACCTGCTCTGTCGCAGGGCGGCTTGCGTCCTTCTCGCGCATGATGTATAGGCACGGCGGAGCCACTTTCGCCAGGATTTCAGTCAGAATCCCCAACGGCTCCGTTAGCGCGATGGTGAAGGTCTTGTCATCCTTGTTTGAGATATCCTTGGCTCGCTCCATTATCAGTTTTCCGCCGGGATCCACCTGGGCCCAGCGACGGATCGAGGCCACGCAGTCCGCTGCGGTGACGGGAGTCCCGTCGTGCCAGCCCAGACCATCGCGGAGCTCGAACGTATAGGTCTTCTTGTCGTCGGAAACGCCCCATTTCCCGATCATTTGCGGCTGTGGCGTCAACTTGGAATCGAGGGCAAACAGCGTGTCGTATATCGCCAGGCCATGGTTGGCGGTGTTGTATGTTGTCGTAACGACCGGGTCGAACACACTGAGGTCACCCAACACCATCCGGGCCGTCCGCGCTGCGGTTGGCGCCGTCTGTGCTCGCAGGACAGAAGGGATTGATAAGACCGTTCCGGCGGCCAAACCCGCCTTGATCATTTCACGTCGAGAGATTTTCATGCTTCAGTTCCCCTTTTTTAGTTTGCGGCGCAAACGATCCGTGCCTATTGCTGGAATGGAGCGGCTTTCAGTTCGAGGTCGTTGATCGGGCCTCAGGCGCACGGCGTGACCAGCGGCACGTTAAGCTTCAATGTCGCTTTCCCAGTCACCAACAGTCAACGTTCGGACCTTATGCGAGGACCGCGCGAAGCCCGGCGGGCGCGGATCACGAGTCCCGACGGTAACTGGCGAACATTGATGCGCCTGCGGTTCACGATGAGCCCATCTTCTCCTTTTTCCAATTGCTTTGCATTTTGGGTTGCTTTGCATTTTGGGCTGGTGATCAATGTTCAATCGCCGAAGGGCTTGCGTCAAATTCAGTGTGTGTATTGAGGTCATCTGGTTTTGAGATGGACGCAGGACGCATACGGCCCGAATAGGACGCGGGGGGAGCTCCGTCAGTTCTGCCTCAGTGAACTTATCAACCATGCTTGTAAATTCTTCATAATTCGAAGCCGAATTCTCAGCATAGCTAAACTCATCAGCCATTGCTAATGTCCTGTATTGTTTTTAAACATTTCTTGCCTTACTGGCGTGCATGTGAGGTGCGTTTCGTTGAATTATCCTGTCACCGAACCTCTACCTTAGGCGCTCCAACTCGCCGATAACGTGTACTGCATCGCCCCGTCCCGTCGCCAGCAACTGGTAGAACGGACGACGTTGTGGTCATGCTCTCAAGCGAAATCATCAGTAGGGAAATTGAGCCGCTAACCTCGCAGTTCGAAGAGCAAGCGCTATGCCAACTTGAAGCGATGTTAGGTCAATACGTTGGCTATTCGCGTCTCATTTCGTCTGTTGCAACGGCACAATTTTGTGCGGCTTCCGACCGTCGATAAGCGAATTGGCTGGCGAAGGGCACTGTGTCTCAGTACACGGACTGGAAGGAGCGGCAGCTCCGGCCTGCGGGACGTCGGCCAGAATTGCGTGTTCGATAGCCACGCGCTGGCCTTCGCCACCCGAAAGCTCCACGCCGCGTTCCCGAGGGCGCCGCATAGCCTTCGGCAGACGCAGTGAACTCATGCACGCTGGCGAGGCCGCTCCGCCCCTCGATGTGGCTCGGCTGGCGCCAAGCCGCCATAGGTGATCTCGCCAAGTGGGCGGGTGTCGCACTGCACTTAAATGTGAGATTGCGCCCACCTCGCACAACCGCTGTACCTAATCATGAGATTCAATGCCCCTGAGTGTCAATTCACCTGCAGCGGCTGAGTTCTCGAAACCGATATGCCGGCGTCGATTGAAGCGAACCGCGTATAGTGGGGCCCGAGCGTTTGGCGCTTGAGTTCGGAGACTAACTCCGGACCTGCCTGACAGACGATTGAGACACCAGCGAGCAGCCCTAAGCGGAGTCCTTTAGGCAAGATGGGTGGGTCTTGCAATTGTAGGCCTTGGGAGTCTCTGTTCGGCTACAAGCTCATTGAAACCCGAAACCACGGCGCCAAGGATGGTACGGTGGCGTATCGAAACCTGATAAGGTAATGGCTTTGGGCATCGTCTGATGAGCAGCAATCGGACGATATCGATTGGCGACACCCAACCGACAGATGCTCCGGTCAGCGACTGATCGATGAGCCGCTCGCCCTGGACGGCATCTACCCAAAAATCCTCGAACGGCAATGACGTGCTCCGAGGGCAGATGCCCCCTCCCATGTCTCTTGCCGCCGTTGTCTGCAAACGGGACACCCTCGGTCCAGCTTCGCTGCACCGCAGTTGGGCTCCTCGCGATCTGTTTTGCTTACAGCAGGCGATGCAGCATTGAATGGCGCGTGGCGCGACGAGCCGCGCTGCCGATTTTGGGAACCGGACGTGGTCATTGCCAAGATTGTCGAAGATTGGGTTCGAAACAGCCTCGCAATTTCAACAGCGGCGGTTGGCGGTCGTGTCCCATCAGGTGGTGTAGCTCGGCGGCAGCGAAGCCGCTCACGAGCGCGCCGTTAGTAGCGCTGTAGCGAGCGAGCGGCGTGTGGGTGGTCATCGGCGCTTTCCGGTAGGGT
>NZ_JAMYPU010000058.1:0-13237 GCF_040320535.1 Mesorhizobium sp. M0676 | reverse complement strand
CGACGCCTTGCCACGCTTCACCGCCGAGGAGTGCTCAAACTACTTCTGCGCCGCAGGATGCCTGAGTGATCAGATTCTGCTCTAGGTGTCGGATTTCGCACATAGGCGTCTTCAATTGGACACAGCAAACGATCTGTAACGTGGCGCAGTCGACGGGAGGTTGCCGGATGATCAACCATCTAAAGTATTAGACGGGTGTGATATCGATCTATTTACGAATTCCGAGCCGGTCAAACAAGATTTAAAATCTTGAGGAAATAAAGGGGAACCGCTACGTCATCACCTTCTAGCTTAGGTGGTCGCCCGTGAAGAAAACCATTTCGGCACCGGCGTTGAAGGCGAGCCCCGTTTCAGAGCCTATTCCGGATGAGCTGCGGAGGTCAGGCTAGATGGGTGGACCGGTGACGCTGGAGCGGTTGCACGCAGCCGCCAGGATGCAGGCAATGCCTGGATGGTCAGAAGGTCCACCGCGGAGTGCAGCAGTATCCATCGCAAGCGAGTGCCGAAAAGACATGGGGTGAGATGGATTGGGCGCCAGCCCAGGCGTGCTCGACGATGTTGTCGTCATTCCAACAATACCTCGGTCGCCGAGGCTATCCTGCGCGCCAGCGGCAACAGTCTTGCTGCCGTGCTCGTTGATGTCATGCCCAATCGCGCCGGCCTCGTGCCGGCAAAGCCCGAATATTCGGCGATGTTGCGGCGGGTCACGCGCGAACTCGGTGCGTTACTTATCCTTGATGAGGTCATCACCTTTCGCCTTGGCTACAATGGTGCGTGGCGTTTCGACATCGACCCGGACCTTACCACGCTCGGCAAGATTATCGGGGGCCGCTTTGCGATCGGCGCCATCGGCGGTCGTGCGGAAGTGATGTCGGTGTTCGATCCGAGCAAGGGCCAGCCGGCGGTGCCGCATGGCGGCACGTTCAGCGCCAATCCCATGTCGATGTCGGCCGGAATAGCCGCTCTGGAAGAATTGACGCCTCCTGTATTCGAGAAGCTTAAGGCGCTCGGCGATCGCTTCGATCAGGGTATTCGTGCCTGTTTCACCCGACACGGAATCACGGGGCAGGTTACCGGGCTGGGCTCGCTGCGCCGTGTTCACCTGACGGACGCACCATTGAGCGACTACCGTTCCACATTCGCCGCAGCGGATGGCGCTACGCGGGTTTCGGCGCTCGCCAAAGCGTTGTTCGACGAAGGCGTGATCATCGCGGGCAATGGGTTGATGGCGTTCTCCACCGCTATGGAAGATGCAGATATTGACGAGGTAGTACGAGCGTTCGACCGAGCATTGCTGCCACTCGCATCATGATGGCGGCAGGAAACTCCAGAACAGTTGAGGAGCAGCTTATGAAGAGGCACAGGGTCGACGTGACCAATGCTGGGGAGCGGCATCGGTTATTCCCGGGCGGTGCGCGCCGGAAACATTATTGTAATATCGGGAACATCCGCCTCTGGACCCGATGGCATACTTCACCCTGGCGACGCGGAACAGCAAACCATCGTGGTTCTGGAGCGCATTGGCGCGGCGCTGCGCGAACTCGACGCTTCGATCGACAATGTCGTCGACAAGCACATTTTCCTGCGCAACATGAGCGATTGGGAAGCCGCCGGCAGAGCGCACGGCTCCGTCTTCGGCGAGATTCGACCGGCAACGACTATGATCCAGGCTGGAGCGCTCATCGACGATGGCCTTCTCGTCGAGATTGCCGCCAGTGCCATCCTCGCAAGCTGAGAGAGAAGCCTGATGTCGAAGGACACCATCATCACTTGCCTGGCGGGCCACCCTCGACGATCTCGTCGGGCGCGGCTTGCGCCGACCTGAGTTCCTCATCGTCGACGGCGCGCCCGGACTGGACAGGGCGATCGCGGCCCTGCGGGACGGCGTGCCGGTTCACAAGCATAGGAATCTGCTCGCCCACGCTCCCGAGCGCCTGCACGAGGAGATCAGCGCCGATTACACCGACATGATCTACCCGGCCACGCCGGAGGAGATCGAGATCCGCCGCAAGGCGTTGCTGCGCAAATGGCGGCTCAAGTGCCGCGCGGTGGCCGATAGCCCTGGAGGAGGCCGGCGAGCGTCTCTTCGCCTTCACCCGGCTGCCGCCGAGCCAATGTAAAAGCGCCAGAACAACCAACGCGATTGAGCGTCTGCATGAGGAGTTCAAGCGACGCGTCAAGACCCAGACCGTGCTGCCTTCGGCCGACACCGCGGCCATGCTGTTCTGGGCGCTGATGGTATCCGGTCAAATCTCGATGCGAAAAAATGGACGGCTGACAGACACTTCCAATCAAGCTGCTAATAGATCAGCAGATTGACCTCGCCGCTTGAACCGATAAGCTCAGCTCAACCTACCGGAGGCTGCTCCGACGAAGTCCAACACCATCCGCTACGGCACCTGGCGTCCTTGAGAGCGGCGAGAAGCAGGAGACGGACAGGGGTACCCCGCAAGGGGCGGGCATCAGTCCGCTCCTCGCCAATATCTTCTGCATTACATCCTCAATCTCTGGGCCCACCAGTGGCGTCGTCGCCATGCACACGGTTGCGTTGTGATCGTTCGTTACGCTGACGACTTCGTCATGGGCTTCGAGAAGAAGGCCGATGCAGAGGAGATACTGTTGGTCCTCAAGGCGCGGCTGGCCGGCTTTGGCCTGACGCTCCAGGAGGACAAGACGCGGCTGATCGAGTTGGGTGGTTCGCGGCCCTCTCACGACAGCGGCGTGGCGAGCGGCGGCCCGAGACCATCGCCTTTTTGGGCTTCACCCACTACTGGGGCGGACCCGGGATGGCCGGTTATCGTGAAGCACAACACGGAAGGGAAACGCCTGACGCGCAAGCTGAGGGCGCTGCGCCAGGATACTTGGTGGCTATGCACGCGCCAATGGCTGCACAGCACAGGTGGTTCGCTGCCGTTCTGCGCGGACACCAAGGCTACTACGGCAGGCCGCACAACTACCCAGCGCTCAACGGATTCCATCGGCAAATGCGCCGGATATGGCTACGGTCTGAGACGGCGCAGCCAGACAAGCCGGCGTATGGGCTGGTCGGAGTTCGAGACACTGACGGCGCGCTTCCCTGCCAACTACGCGCATCACTCAAACTTGGGCGCAAGCACGGATATGACGCGGGCTACCCTCGGGAACAGCCGGGTGCGGGACTGTGAAGGGCGAAAGCCGAATGGCTGAGCTACTCGACCACGATCTGAAGTGGGTCTGATTCCATCGCAGTATGTGAAGCCTGTGCAGCGCGGCACATTGGATGCAGCAAGACGCGAGGCAAGTGACCGGCAGGTCTAACATCGTCGCCTTTACCAACGAGCCTGATCGCGGAAGTTCTCCGCAGGGGACCAGCGTACAATCGGGTGGTGCCGGGGTTCCGATCCTTTGTTGGTGAGATTCTATCATGCTCGCGCGACAGGCTTCCGGCGATCTGCCTCGACGCCGGGGCCAAGTCTGCACTCGACACCGGCACTACGCCAGGCAAACCGTCGCCAGTCAGGATCGTGCCGCAGAACGGCGAGTAACAGGATTTTCCGGCTCGGCCAAATCAGCCCGATCGGGACTTTCACGGACGGCAAAAGTATGATCATCGACCGGCGCTCTCTCTCGTGGTCTCGATTGAAACATGTTCGGCGACGATCACCCTTTACCTGGGGTACCTGTTCTGGTGCGGAGAGGTGAGGGGGCGCTAATTTTTCCTATTCGGTCGGAAATGGTTTAATCGACCAATCGATCAGGTCGACGGCACGCTGAAGTATCGCTTTGGTCTGAGCAAGGGAGGGTGAAACGGCCATGACATAGCCTATAGAGTCCCGGTAATCGCCTTTCCTGACGATCAGCGTCTTGGCCTCAATATAAATTTTGACCTCGGCGACACCTGGTACAGCAGCCGCCCGACTGTCACCATCAATCCAATCGAGGATGCCGTCGCGATCAGGAAGTAGGGACCGCCAGATTGAAACATGCGAATGGCTTCTGCGCAAATTGCATTCATTGCCGATGACAAGCTTGATGTGCTCGGTGATGAGATCGACACCGTAAGCCAGCTGAACCGGTTGAGGATTGCCACTCATGCGCGGATTGACTTCAATAACGACTGGGCCACGCTTCGTCCACCGAAGTTCGACGGCCGTTGGCCCCCAACCAAGGCCGAGAGCTCCCAAGCAACTCTGCGAAACGTCGGTGATACGCCTATGCTCGTCATCACTCAGCGGGGCGGGGAAGGTGCCCCCACTGAAGACGAAATATGGTGCCTTGTGAAAGGTAGAGGACTCGACCCCAATGACCTCATTTCCCATCATGTGAACGGCATAAAAGGGGCCCTGTGCGAATTCTTCGACCAGCATCTTCGGGGAAGATGGCCATATGTGCTTCCCACCCAACAGATAGGTCGTATGTTCGGCTAACTCATCGACATTACGGCACAGTCGGACACCGATGCTGCCGCTGCCGACGGCTGGCTTAAGAATCACCGGCAGGCCGATTTCGGCAGCAGCGCTTTCGATCCCCATCGCATTTGCTACCAGGCGATAAGCAGGAATCGGAACGCCAGCCTCCTCGAGGAGTTTACGTTGAGCGAACTTGTCCGAGCATCGTTCAATCGATGCGGGGTTCGGTCCCGGTAGATCGAAGTGCCGGCAGAGCTTGCCAACTGTCGCGGAGATCGACTCGTCTTCGCCCGCAAAGCCGGTAATGCCAGCAATGCCGTTCGTAGCTCGGAGCCGGGAACATTCGCGAATCAGCGCATCGAGATTGTCTGTATCAACACGAATTGCCTCAACGCCTTCCGCAGCAAGATATTCGTACTGAGCCGGATCAGCCGACAGAGTAATTGGACTAAGACCAAGACGCTGGGCCGCTTGGACGTATCGCAGACCACTGCTCCTGTGACCTTCAACCAGAATGAGCGCTCTTCTTGCCATTAAGTCGACCTTTCGTTGCGCGTTGTGTGGTGGTCTGAACGTGGCGTTAGCTTTTTTAGCCGTGCATACTCAGACTTGCGGTCAACATACAATTGACAGCGATCTGCGGTCGCAAAGATTCTGCAAAATTATTTGAAGGGTACGTTGCGACTTTTGGTTACCGCGGTTTGGCAAGGTGCGTCTTGACGCCTCCGAGGGTGCCGATGTTCAAGGAACGCCAGTTTAGTCCGTCAGCCTCTGCCCTGGCATCATGGACGTCGCTGAAAATGGCGACATGATCCATCGAGTGGTCGCTGAGCACTGCATCGGCATTCCAAAGTACCGGTTCGCGGCTTAACGACAATCGACCAGGCGATACTACGCCAAAAGCTCGAATCTCTATCTTCCGGATTTGCGCACCAAGCCCCTCGACTGCGGGGAGCCAAAGACAGACGCCGGTTCATCCGTGCCTTCAAGGTCCGCAAAATTGATGTGTCCGCATCAGCGGCCATCCTATCCGCGTCGTCAGTCTCACCTGCCCGCCTCCCTGCAGGTGTTTGGCTACCCTATCGAGCGGAGCACTCCAATGTGAGGCCGAAAGCCAATAGCCGAGGCGACCACGATCCATGACGTCAGCCGAGACGTCACGCCGGTTTCGCCCGGGTGAGATCAACCCACTAGGGCTGGTAGGATGCGGTGCAACTGGAGACACGGTAACACTACCGCCAGCGAACAGGAGACAACAGTATGCAAGCCATACGATCGAGTTCGAGCGCGCGAGAGCCTCTGGTCTGATGCCCGATCGAAGGATATACACCACAGAATTTGGAAATACTTGCAAAGCGCCGGGATGGCGCGCTTCTTCTGGCAAAAAATGGCACCGATCAGCGATTCCCCGGCGCTTTAAGCAGGCGAAGATTTTAAGCACAGCATCTGACGAGTGTCACTGATTAAGAAATGTTGCATTGTAGTTCGTTCAACAGAGTAAAATTCTATCGACCGCCTATAATCCGGTAAACGTTAGATCGAGTTGTTACAATGAACGACAAAGCTTTGTTTCACGGCTGGATAGCTTTGCAAAGAAAAGGAGAACGTGGCTATGAGTGAAAAGGATTTGATCGACAATTTTATTCCGCCTACGGATGTTGTTAAATGCACAGCGCGCATCGGGGCCGAAATCAGGAACATCAAACTGTCGGCCGATTTGCCGGACCAAGCCATCGCTGCGATAAACAGCCTGGTGCTTGAGCATAAAGTCATCTTCTTCCGCGACCAGGGTCATCTCGACGACGCTGGGCAGGAGCGTTTTGCTGTGCGATTCGGGAAGCCCTCGCCGTATCCGGAGGGAACGACGCCGATTTTCGACATTGATTCCGCACGTGGCGATATCGGGGCTTACGTTTGGCATATCGATTGGTCCTGCATGGACGCCTATCCCAGGATTGCCGTGCTGCGAGGCGTTGTGATCCCGCCAGTCGGCGGTGACACCGTCTGGTCAAACACCGCCACCGCATATCTCGACTTACCGTTGCCGCTGCAACGGCTTGCCAACGAACTCTGGGCTGTTCACAGCTTCCCCGGATCGTATCTCAGGTCTTCTACCGAGCCCCATATTGGACCAATGATCGAGACAGAGCACCCAGTCGTACGCGTCCACCCCGAGACCGGGGAGCGCACGCTTGTGCTCGGAATTTATGTAACGCGTTTCGTTGGCATACCCAAATATGACGGCCAAAGGCTACTCGATCTATTTGAGTCTCATGTCACCGCGCAGGAAAACACGGTGCGTTGGAAGTGGAAGCAGGGTGATATCGCCATCTGGGACAATCGAGCAACGATGCATTGCGCAACCAACGATTGCGGCGACCAACGCCGCGTCGTTCGTCGCGCGACCATTGAGGGCGAGGTGCCTGTCAGTGTCGACGGCCGGTACAGCGTTGCGCGTTTCAAGTTCGTTGGGCGGAAATGAGAAACTGACCCCTAACGAAAGTTAGAACTGGCGCCCCAGTGTCAGACGAGATCGATGAGGAGGAAGGCGATGGCTTGTCCTGTTTCTCGTCGGCCAGGATATGTGAGAAGGGGAGGCCGGAGGCATCGTATGGCCGAGTTGTGAAGCGGCCCTAGATATGGATCATGTCGCCGGGATGCAAGCGCTCGTACCGCACGGACCGGTTTCGGCCGGGTTGATATCGCTCAGCCGCGATAGTCAGCACCGCTGGAGAACCCGTCTGACGGTGGCAGGAGACGCCGACTCAGGCGACGCCGCAGCGCCACGACGCGCTCACGATCGACGCAGCAGTGGCCTGTGGGTATGGGCGAGCCGCGAGGAACGGTTGGCCCGGCCGGCCCGCCCTTCGGCCTCGGCGCTCGACGCAGCGTGCCACGATCTTGGCCGCCAGGCGGTAGAACGCGCCGCATGGGTTTCGGGAAAAGCGCCTTTTATCAGCGACAGCGCCATCTCTCGACGTAGCGGCGTGAGACGGGCGTTCTTGTGGCCTGTTCATTCGGACCTCCGATGGATGCTGAAGCCTCGCAACTGCCTGAACCAAAGCCTGGAACGTTAAGCGACAGCTTCGAACATCGGTCCGATGCGTACTGTTGCGTAACCGAACCACAAAATGGCAAATCATTGAGGTGAGATATGGCCACGATGTCCTCAGCTATTCCTCTGACGGGTGTCCCGTTCCCGAAATCCGAGTACGAGCGCAGGCAGCTCAACGTGCTGGCGGCAGTGGCGAGCGCGGGGCTAGACGCACTTGTAGTGACTGCCCATGGCCATCTTCGGTATCTTATTGGATATGATGGCAATGGTGGATACTTCGCACCGTTTCCTTTGATCATGGTGCCCGGTCAGTCGCCAATATTTGTTATCCGACAGTATGATGAGCAAGCGGTTCGTTCGTATAGTTGCATTGAGGAAGTGGTTACTTATACCCAGCAGCAAGATTTTAGGAAAGTGTGTGCCGATGTCCTTCGTCGGTATGGCTTGCAAAGCAAGAGGATCGGTTTTGAGCTTGGTTGCTGGAACCTAGCGGTGGCAGATGTCAATGCGCTTCAGTCGCAGCTTCCCGGCTTGAAGATCGTTGATGCGACTCGGCTGGTCTCTTCGGTGGCAGCGGTAAAGGGCGAGCTAGAACTCAAGTGCATGCGCGACGCAATGCGCACGACTGACCTAGCATTGCGAACCTTCCAAGGCTCGCTACGGGAAGGTGTTACCGAACTGGAGATGGCGGCGACCATTTCGGCGGCCATCAGGGCAGAGGCTAGGAGCGCTGGCGGGGAAGTTGGGCTTTCTGGCGGTACCATTTTGTTCGGAGAACGGACGAAGTTGCCGCATGCCCCCCCATCTCAGCATCCAATTAGTAATAACGAGCCGGCTTTTCTGGAAATCGGTGCATCAAAACACGGATACACCGTAGGGATGGTCCGGTGCGCTGTGCTTGGCCGACATCTTGAGGTTGAATCTCTACACACCTTGGCCGAGGAGGTCATTGACGTCCTCGTTGCCGCAGTTAAGCCGGGCACCTCCGCGGCGGAAGTGGACGCGGCCGGTCGTGAGGTGCTGAAGCGGTCTGGGAGAAAGGGAGTCTTTCGCCAACGAACCGGATACCAGACTGGTATTAATTGGACTGAACGTGGTGACCTGAGCTTGGAGCCAGGGGCGGAGGATATCCTGAAGCCCGGCATGACCTTGCACATTCCAAATATATTGTGCAGCGAAAATGGCTACTTATTCGGGGCTGGCGCTCACGTCTTAGTGACAGAGCGTGGTGTGGAACTATTGAGCCAAACACCACCCACGCTCTATCGCGCATGATCTCGGCCGCGAGGCCGCTAAAAAACGGGAACTTAAAATGAAATTTTGGATAAATCGCAGACGTTTCATGCAAGCGACGTCGTCGGCTATCGCGGTCGGCATACTGTCTTCCGTCGTTCGCCCGGCTTCGGCCCAATCATTGGGTGAGTTAAGGGTCACGGTGGGGGGCGGCGATGTGGGTAAAGCCACCATCGAGGCCTATATCAAACCATTCGAAGCTGAGACAGGTATCAAGGTGAGGCCGATCACCGACGATACAAACATGGGCCAGATTGAGTTGATGGTGAAATCGAGCAACGTTACGCTTGATGTTGGCTATATAGGGCAAGGTTCTGCCCTAACCTTAGCGGGAAAAGGCCTCCTCGAGCAGATCAATTATTCGATTCACAAAAAGGAAGATCTAGACGGCATCGTTGAATTTGCCAAGCAACCGTTCGGCATCGCCTCGCTCATCTATTCGTACAACATGGTTTACAATACTGAATCATCCCCTGCTAGCAAGCCGAGGCCAATAACTTGGGCCGATTTCTGGGACGTCGAAAAGTTTCCGGGCATCCGAACGATGGTGTCAGGGCAGTATGGATCGGAAGGACCTTGGGAGGAAGCTCTGCTGGCTGATGGCGTGCCCGCTGATCAACTATATCCGATGGACATCGATCGCATCTTCGTTAGCCTAGATAAGATCAAGCCGCATATCCGTAAGTGGTGGGGCACGGGCTCCGAGATCCAGCAAATGTTGCATGATAAGGCAGTCGATGTCGCGCAGTCATATGACGGGCGGACGCTTCTTCTGATCGACCAAGGTGCACCAGTCGAGATCAATCGGAATCAGGCCAAGCTACAATGGGACTATTGGGTGATCCCCAAGGGGGGTCCCAATGTGCAGAACGCGCAGAAGTTCATCGAATTTGTTACTCGCGCTGACCGCCAGGCGGCATTCTCGCAGCTATTCCCCGAAGGTCCAACCAACCGCAACGCCTTCAAGCTGATTCCGGATAAGGTCGCCCGCAAACTTCCTACCTATCCTGAATATATGAAGAGCAGCGTTTCCTTGAATGGGCAGTGGTATAATGATGTGGGGCCGGATGGCCTGACGAACACCGAACTGCTCATTCAGCGCTGGAATGAATGGGTTCTTCAATAGACCTGGATTCACTGGAGCTATTCCGGCCGAGCGAACGGTCACGTCGCTCGGCTTGACCCGGAGATGAATGGCTCCAATGCTATCCCCGCTTTTTGGCAAACTTGGGGATTGCGCATAAGGGCTCGAAAAACTGGCTGGATGCAGGGGTTCTACCCCTCTATTCCGCGTCGAGTTGGACCGAGCAGCTACGGTAATAGCAAGTGTCCGTCAGCGGTCGGATCGTGTTGGAGGCGCGACAGTGAACATGCATGCACCCCGCGTCCCAAACTCAGAGGATGCCGCGTTGGAGAAAAGCCCCGTTCTGCCGCAGATTGAATTCCGCAGCGTCACTAAGACCTACGGGAAGGTCACGGCGGTCAGAGATTTGTCACTGACAGTTAGTCGTGGGGAATTCCTAACCATTCTCGGTCCGAGCGGTTCGGGCAAAACTACAACCTTGATGCTGCTCGCCGGCTTCGAGGCCCCGACTGCCGGTGATATCTTGATCGCTGGGCGTTCCGTCGCCGCAGTGCCCTCCTATCGGCGCGATCAAGGCATCGTTTTCCAGAGCTATGCGCTTTTTCCGCATCTCACGGTGACACGGAACCTGGAGTTCCCGCTCGAAATGCGCGGCATAAACGCTGCTGAGAGGACAACACGGGTCCGCCGCATGCTGGAGCGCGTGCACCTCAATGATTTTGGTGGCCGTATGCCGTCGCAATTGAGCGGTGGCCAGCAGCAGCGCGTGGCGCTCGCCCGCGCGCTGATCGCAGATCCGCCCTTCCTCTTGCTTGACGAACCGCTCGGCGCCCTCGATCGTAACCTCCGCGAGCAGATGCAGATTGAGATGAAGAGCCTCCACAAAGAGTTCGGCATCACCACGGTCTGCGTTACGCACGACCAGGAGGAAGCGCTCACCCTGTCGGACCGCATCGTCGTCATGCGCGCGGGCCGGATTGAGCAGACCGACAGTCCCGAGGCCCTCTACGACCGGCCGGCAACACGCTTCGTGGCAAAATTCTTGGGTGAGGCCAACTTCTTCGAAAATCCCAACTTCAAGATTGAATCCAGTGCAGAGCAGCCGTCCGGCACCGTGGCTATGATCCGGCCCGAACGTATCCGCATTGTCGCTACTGATGCGCGGAAGCGCGGCTATGCAGACCTGCGCCAGTCCGTTACGGGCATCGTCGACGACATGATTTATGCCGGGCCATTGCGGAAATACCATGTGCGCGTCGGTGGCAGCGTTTTCATCGTGCGTGAACATGTCGCCGCAGGGCAGCCGATCTTCCGACCCGGCGACGGAGTATGCCTCAACTGGCTACGGTCCGACATTCGCTTTGTCGCGACGTAACGCACCAGGAGCGTAGACGTGATGAAGACCTTTCAAAAAATGGGCCAAATGCCAATTGGGCTCACCGTACCGGCCTTCGCCATCCTGCTGGTAGTATTCGGAATACCGATCCTCCATCTGTTCCTGACCAGCATCAATGCGCCGGTCTTTTCGGCAACCAACTATTATATGTTTTTTCGCCAACCGGCGAACGTCCGCGTGCTCTTCCAGACCATCGAAGTGAGCGTCGTGGCCACCGTCATCTGCCTCATCGTCGGCTATCCCACAGCCTATCTGATCGTAACCGCCTCGATGAGCGTGCGCGTAACCCTCATTGGCCTCGTCATCATCCCCTATCTTACCAGCGGGTTGGCCCGTACATATGCGTGGATTGTCATTCTCGGCGATCGCGGCGTGATCAACAATTTGTTACTCCACCTCGGGGTGATCCACAGCCCGCTGCAGCTCATCTACAACACCAGGGCCGTCTATATTGGCATGGTGCACATCATGCTGCCGCTGATGATTCTGCCTCTGGTTAGCGCCATGATGGGCATCGACAGATCGCTGATGGCGGCGGCCCGCAGTATGGGAGCGCGGCCGCTCACAGCTTTTTGGCGGGTTTTCTTCCCGCTTAGCTTGCCGGGCGTGCGCAGTGGTTCACTGCTAGTCTTCGTATTCTGTCTGGGGTTCTATGTAACGCCAGCCGCCCTCGGCGGGTTGCGTGATGCCATGCTGTCTACCTTTATCGCGGGGCAAGTCGCGACCTCCTTCGACATCCCACGAATTGCCACCTCAGCCTTCATCCTTCTTGCCATCGCGGTTACCGTGCTTTCCATGCTAGGCCTTGACCTCGCGGGTGCACAGGGGCGCGCGCCGACACCAGCGCGGAAGTCTTGGGTCGGGCGGCTACCCGTATTTAGCGTGCTGAAGCGCTATTTTAGTGAGTTTCTCAGTCCCTATCGGGCGAAGCTATGGACGACCCACCTCTACCAGGCAGGATATGGCAGCCGCTTATCGAACATCGTCGGCGCGCTGTTCGTATTACTCGTAATGATCTACCTTCTTTCACCTGGCCTAATCGTCATTATCATGTCGTTCAGTGCCGGGGCTTTTCTGGAATTCCCACCCTCGGGCCTTTCGCTGCAATGGTACCGATCCTTCTTCGGCTATTCGTCCTGGAATGGCGCTGCTTGGACCAGCATCCAGATCGGCGTAGCGGTGGCTATCCTGTCGACTATCGTCGGGACGCTCGCGGCTTATGGCCTCAACCGCACCTGTCCCCGGCTACGCAGCTTCGTGACAATGACGATCCTGACTCCGGTCACCATTCCCGTCATCGTCGTCGGCATCGCGACCTATCTCGGACTGGTCAATCTGGGATTGATCGGCTCGAAAACTGGGATCGTCCTGGCCCATAGCATCGGTGCCATTGGCATTGTCGTCGTGATCGTATCGGCGACGCTGGCGAATTTCGATCCAACGTTGGAGCAGGCAGCCAAAAGCATGCGCGCGGGGCCTCTGCAGACTTTTATGAGGGTAACGCTTCCATTGATCCGGCCAGGGGTTATCGGCGGCGCCGTGTTCGCGTTCCTCCACTCCTTCGACGAAGTGGTCATAACATCGTTGGTTAGCGGGTATTCGATCCGTACCCTCCCACTCAAAATGTGGGAGAACATACGCAACCAGATCGACCCCACGATCGCCGCGGTGTCGTCCCTATTAATGCTTGTGCCCGTGCTTTGGCTCATTATCCTCTATCTCACGTGGTGGCGGTCCCAGCCGAGAGATCACCGCTCGCTACGGCAACTTGCGACTTGAGTTGCAGGCCTACAGGCGGCCTCGGAGGAGGTTGCCTCGATTTGCGAACTGCCCAAACCCGCCGATCCATGGGTGAACACGGCTGCGGCAAGTTCACTCTCGCACGATCTGTGGAGCCTATCGGCCCTCGGTTCGGCGCGCTATGCAAAGCGCCCTTCGGTAGTGTGCTGAGAGTTCTGCAAATTCGCTGAGAGGGGGCGGTCATGGCAGGCTGGTGATTGTTCACGTCACCTGATTCCCGC
>NZ_JAMYPU010000057.1:0-14067 GCF_040320535.1 Mesorhizobium sp. M0676 | reverse complement strand
GCCGCTGACCCCCTCGCGCCCCTGGGGGTCTGTGGCGGGCGGCGACTGCAACACCCGGCGCCCCCCCAGCTTCTCCGCGACTGTATCGGCAGGCGGCAGGCTCGCCAGCAGATTGCGAAAGTCGTCGAAGGGCAGCGCGCTGGTCATGTCGGTCCTGA
This sequence comes from Mesorhizobium sp. M0676, assembly GCF_040320535.1. NCBI lineage: Bacteria > Pseudomonadati > Pseudomonadota > Alphaproteobacteria > Hyphomicrobiales > Phyllobacteriaceae > Mesorhizobium > Mesorhizobium sp. M0676. The sequence continues at coordinate 13,909 of NZ_JAMYPU010000057.1, read as the reverse complement.
TCATTCCCTGTGGTTGATCAGCGGCATAACCGCCTTGCCCGGCCGGCACAACTCCCCTCGACATTGGCGCGAAAGCAGTTCCCCGCGCCGCATTCCGAAGGGCTTGCATTGGCTTTGCCGTTGCACCATGTGGAGATGGAACGAGGGATTCCGGACGGAACCTTCAAGAGAAAGTCATGACGGCCATCGAATCCCCGTGCATCCTGGTCTGTTCGATCGACATGAAAACCGGCTTCTGCTTCGGCTGCGGCCGCACGCGCGATGAAATCGGCGCCTGGATTGGGATGACGCCGGAGGTACGCCGCAGCGTCATGGCCGAGTTGCCGGCCCGATTGGAAACGGTCGAGCGCCGGCCGCGCCGGGAAACACGCCGCAGCCGCATGGCGCGCGAGCGCGACGTCCTCTCTTGAAACGGCAGGTCCAATGAACCGACTGTTCTGGATCGTGATGGCGGCAATCGGCCTCGGGCTGGTGCTGCTGATGATCAACAACGACGCCGGCAGCACGTTCGGCATCGAGAATTACGATTTCAGCCGTCTGGTCTGGCTGGGGGCGATCGGCTTGCTGGTCAGCGCCGGCCTTGTCCGATCCGGCAGGCCGCTCGGCGTCATGGCCCGCAATCTCGGCACGTGGGCCCTGATCGTGCTGGCGCTCGTCGCCGGCTACCAGTACCGCTACGAGTTGCAGGATTTCGCCAGCCGGGTGACGGCGGGCCTCGTTCCCGGCAGCCCGCTGGCGCTCGGCGTCGAGGACGGCCATGCCACCGTGACCCTGGACAAGGCCGACAGCGGCCATTTCGAGGCCCGCATCACGATCAACGGCGCGCCGATCCGCACCGTCGTCGATACCGGCGCGACCAGTACAGTGCTCACCGCCGAAGACGCGCAGGCGGCCGGCTTCAATCCGGCCGCGCTGAGCTTCACCGTCCCGGTCTCGACCGCCAATGGCATGGCACGCGCCGCTTCGGTGCGCACCGACGAACTGGCGATCGGCGGCATCGTGCGCAAGAACATGCAGGTGATGGTCGCCGCGCCCGGCGCGCTCAGCCAGAGCCTGCTCGGCATGAACTTCATCGGTTCCCTGTCGGGTTTCGACGTGCGCGGCGACCGGATGATTCTGCGCGACTGAACTGCTTAAGCGGCCTTTTCAACACGGTCGAAATCGACGGCAGCGAACGCTGCCTTCAGCACATCCGGTCCGGCGCCGGGTTTCGTCGCGTCGGTGGACAGTATCTGCCGGAAGCGGCGCGCGCCCGGCAGGCCGTGGAACAGCCCGACCATGTGGCGGGTGACGTGGCCGAGCCGCCCGCCCTGCTCGATATGCCGCGCGGCGTAGTCGGCCATCGTGTCGATCAGCGCGGCAAATTCGTAGGCGCCGGCCTTGTCGCCGTAGAATGCCGCGTCGACGCCGGCCAGGATGCCTGGCGTGTGGTAGGCGGCGCGGCCAAGCATGGCGCCATCTACATGATCGAGGTGGCGAGCCGCCTCTTCGAGCGATTGAACGCCTCCATTGATGCCGATGAATTTGTTCGATCTTCCAGCCTTGAGGCGATAGACCCTGTCATAGTCGAGCGGCGGGATGTCGCGATTTTCCTTCGGGCTCAGACCCTCCAGCCAAGCCTTGCGCGCATGCACCCACAGCGCGTCGGCGCCGGCCGCGAAGACGCCGTCGGCCAGCGCGTCGAGCGCGGGCTCCGGATCCTGCTCGTCGACGCCGATGCGGCATTTGACCGTCACCGGGATTTTCACCGCCGCCTTCATCGCCGCCACACAATCGGCGACGAGGTCAGGCACTTTCATCAGGCAGGCGCCGAACGTGCCGGATTGGACCCGGTCGGACGGACAGCCGACATTGAGATTGATTTCGTCGTAACCGAACGCCTCGCCGATGCGCGCCGCCTCGGGCAGCTTTTGCGCATCGGAGCCGCCGAGTTGCAGTGCCACCGGATGTTCGGTCTCGTCAAAACCAAGCAGCCGCTCGCGCGCACCATGGATGACGGCGTCCGCCACCACCATTTCGGTGTAGAGCAGCGCACGCCGCGTCAGCTGGCGGTGGAAGAACCGGCAATGCCGGTCGGTCCAATCCATCATCGGCGCAACGGCCAGTCTATGCTCTTGATTTTTCAGCATCTGTTTAACATCAGAACCTTAGAACCTACCGAGTGCACACGAATTTACGCCAGAATACGACCCGTTTTTGCCACGTTTCGATCTCTCAGTGCACACGGAGCGCACACGAAAAAATGGCCACCTACACAAAGCTCTCGTCCGGTTCCTGGCGTGTCCAAGTCCGTCGCAAAGGTCGCTACGTCAGCGAGACCTTCCTGCGCCGAGACGACGCCCGGCGTTGGGCCACCGAAACCGAGCGCCAGGTCGATCGAGGTGAGACGCCGACCAGTCCCGCATAGCGCGCCTCAAAACCTTCGGCGAACTGATAGACCTTCATATCGACCACATGTGCGATGTAGGCAAGTCCCCTCGCCGCTCCAAGGCCGCGGCCCTCGATATGCTCCAACGGCATTTGGGGAAGTGCAACCTAGCAGCGCTCGATCGCGAACGGCTCATTCGTTTTGGTCGTGACCGCGCCGCCCAAGGTGCCGGACCGATGACTCTCGGTATCGACATCGGCTTTATAAAACTTGTTCTTACTCACGCCGCTGCGGTCCACGGCCTGCCCGTCAAGGTCGAACCGGTTGATTTCGCGCGTGTCGCCCTCACGAGGCTCGGTCTCGTTGGCAAAGGCCTACAGCGAGATAGACGACCGACACAGGATGAACTCGACAAGCTCATCGCTCACTTCGAGGCAAACGCTCGCCAGATTGCACCGATTAGCCAGATCATTCGGTTCGCTATCGCAACCGCGATGCGCCAGGAAGAGATCTGCAAGGCGCGTTGGTCCGATTTGGAATCCCGCACGCGGATGCTCCTTGTCCGCGACAGGAAGGACCCTCGAAACAAGAACGGTAACAACCAGCGCATACCGCTGTTTGCAGCCACTGGCTATGATGCGTGGGCCATTGTTGAAGAGCGGCTGAGAAAGCGTAGCAATGACGACGATCGAATTTTCCCGTTCAACCATCGGTCAGTTGGAACTGCGTTCCGTCGAGGATGTGCTGACTTGGGAATCCACGCTCTTCATTTTCATGACTTGCGGCACGAAGGGACAAGCCGCCTTTTCGAGGCCGGATCCACGATCGAACAGGTTGCGCTGGTAACTGGGCACAAGGACTGGAAAATGTTGAAGCGCTACACCCATCTGAAGCCGGAGGCTCTCCACGCGCTGTTGGCAGCGCGCGCCGCATAGATGTGAGTATCAAAAGGTTTCGGCGCCGGCGGTATCCTCTCGACGCTGGAGGAGGTGGAAGGGCGCGGTGTCCTGCATGCCGGCATCGGGGCCGACGAGACTGACGCGAGGAAACCTGGGGCCGCCGGCTGGGCGCGCGCGACCTCGCGCTTCTTGCGATGGATGCAGGTCTCGGCCCGACCAACATGTATGCCGAAGACCGCACGGCCTTCCGGCCGGCTCGGCCCGGCGTCAATCGTCTGAACACCGGTCGCAAGATGGGGGTGCCGGACGGACATTTCGGCAGACTGGCAAGGTTGAGCGCTCATTTGCAAAGCTCGCCCTTTGAACTGGCCAACTATGCGCAACCGGAGGACCCGGTAGAGGTGTCGGTCGGCAACGAAATCAATTTCTACGGCACCGTGTTCACGCAAGCCGCCGACTTCGGCCGTCTGATCGAAGTTGATCAGCGGAGCGCGAGTGTCCATCTGTCCGCCATCCGGCACGCGGCGGCACAAGGCGATTTCGTCATTGCCTATCTGCACCACCATCATTGGGAACCAGGTTGGCAGGACGTGCCGCGCTGGGTGCAGACCTTTGCCAGGATGTGCATCGACGCCGGCGCCAACCTCTTCGTCAGCCACGGCGCGCCGGTGCTGCAGGCCGTGGAAATCTACAATGGCGCGCCGATCTTCTACGGCCTTGGAAATTTCCTATTTCACGTCCACCCCGCGCCGCGCTTCCCGTTACGGCGATGGGTACCAATCTGGCCGTTGCTGATCCGGGAGACTGTGCCTCCGCGCCGATCACGACCGGCAGGAGGTCTATGGCTGCCAGGTTTCCGCCCGCATCATAGCGGCACGCGGCGACGAACGAAGCACGTCATTGAAAGGCCGAAATGGGGCCGGAACCGGCCGGTCGCTATCGGGGCGAGCTCGGCGGATAGCTGCCATTCGGCAGACGACCTCTGAGTGGACGTTGATGCGAGTTGCATGCATACAGATGCCCGGGGCCCTGAGGAGGGATTCTCAGACAGCGCTGTCTGTACGGAGAGCTTCATGAGCGTCTATCGGCCTGACATCGCGCCAAACAGGCAGGGTGGGGTGTTCATCAATAAAAGTGCGGCGAGGAACCCAAGCTCCAGAATATCCGCGCCACAAATTGTAGGCAGCGCTTATAGCGGCGATATTGCCGACGAGCGGACGCATTTCTACAGCTGCCCTACCAGCAATTCACCCTTCAGAACGGTGATGTCGAGTTGGCAGAGGGGGTGATAACGCGATGTCTTCCTGCTGCTGGAGCAGGCTCCCCTTTCGGCCAGTCGCTTGCGCCTCTGTTCGCGGCAGGCTGTCATGCCATAGCGGGTGATGCCATAGAACAACAGGCCAACAATCAGCCCGAGGGGCACCGCGCCGCACAGCATGGGCTTTAAGACCGGTGCCCACAATTGCGAGATTGAAAGGGTCTGCAACATCTCACTCAAATGGGCTGGCCGTTCGTGACTTTGCATGTGGCCGTGCAACATGATCTTGCCGGTCTCCCAAGTCGCTCCCTCCCACAACAAACGGGAGGGTCAGCGGATTGCCAAAGACAAATGTTCCTAGCCCGGCCGCCACCATGTTTCCTGAAATCAGCCAGCACACGATGGCGGCAATGGCGAAATGGGACCCTAGTGGAAAGAAAGACGCGAAAACCCCAGCTGCCACCCCCGCCGCAACGGCGTTTGGAGTGGCGTTCAGACGGAGAATTCGCTTTGAAACATACTGAAACGATCGCGAGAAGGAGCGGCGTGGCCACATATAAATGCGCAATCGCTCGAAGAGACCATCAGGATTTCGACGTCTAAAGAGCACTCTCTTGCCCACTTCAAACGCGGTCGGTTGAACGGATGGACCTCGTCTCTAAAAAAACGCAGCCTGTGCTGCTTTGTTCCGAATTTGCTGATCAACCGGTGCCCGCAAGCGCAAGTGCGGATAGTCGGGCAGCAGTCGTAAAACCCAGGCTGAGAACGGGGCATAGTTTTGTACTGAGTTGAATGGGCATTCCGCCAACCCTACGTTGGGCGCCCGTTTTTTCGGCTCCTGCGCGGCGCGCCACGGGCCGGCGGGCTTCTAAAGTGGCAGCATTTCTTACCTCAACAGCGCCCAGGACCAATACGCAACAATTCAGAGGTGGTCCCAACACAGCTGACGACCCACCCGGTCCTGACTCGCTGACCCGTGTCACCGCACGCGGGCACAGTTGGACCCTGAGTTGGGGGCATCTTCAGCCCCGGGAATAGTGGTGAGTGAGCTATCTTGTCGGTCGCATGCGTTTGGCGGCACCTCCGATTGCGTTGCGGAAGGCAGCATCGAAATTTACGCCTGCGATCTCCCACTTTGTACCTTCTGGTCCAAGTGGCAGGCGCCAAACCGCATGCCAGCCCGGCTCGTTGGTTTTCCAATGGAGGTGCCCGACCAAGATCACGTCAGCCCCCAATCTGGATTTCAGTCTGGCCAGGCGCTCATGAGGTATTGCATCGACGTTTTCCTGCGCGACCGCCGACAGATCGGCTTCTTTTGCGAAAATGATCGGTATGGCGAATAGCGCCGAAGCATCTTCAAAGCTTGCGCGCAGGTCCGATCCGTGGACGCCATCGGCGGCGAGTACATAGCTACGCGCCATATCGGTAACCTCGATGACAAGCGCCAGCTTCGGGCGCGGCCCCAACCACGGTCTCTCACCCAGCAGCGCCATCGCATGGTCCATTCGCGTCCGGTCGAACTGGAAGGTGAGATCGAAAGGGCGATCGCGTGTGCCCTGCTCGTCGTGAATTGGCCTGCCGAACATGCGGTCATGGTAGGTGTAGGACCAAACCATGGCAGGTGCCCCGGTCGCCAGCGAGGCGAAGGTCAGATTGTGCACGACGTCGGGATTTCCGGTCAGCTTTTGCGCTGCCAGTGCGAAACCCTCAGGGATGGCAGGGACGCGCGTTTCCTCGCGATCTCCGGTGACGATCACGCTTGAGCGATAAAGGACATCGTCGTTTGCCTGGCCAGTGACTGCAAACGCAAACCAGGACAAGACCGTCAACAGAGGCTTCTTCATTTAACCCGCCCTGCCCTCTTGAGTAACTGTTTAGGAGGTTACATATTGACAGCGATGGAATCAACAGAATTTCTACGGACCTACGTCTCGCCGCGCGGGCCTATGCGCATGCTGGGTGGTGCGCCCGCACTTGATCTTGCCAACACATTGCACTGGCGCCAGGGAGCAGAGATCGATTGCATAACGAGCTATCAGGATCTGTTGGCCTTTTGCATTCCGGCCCTGTTGTTGTCGGAAACTGAAAGGCGGGTCCTCGACCGTCATGCCGTAAATCGCCCACGGGTCGCTCGCGAGGTACATCTCGAGGTGCTAAAACTGCGCGCCGCCCTCAAATCGTGGCTCGGTGTCTGTGCAAAAAACCTCGGCCGTGGTGTCGCCTCGAAACGCGTTGCCCTGCGCAGCTTTCACAAAGCGATAGGGCACGCTGGCGGCTCGGCGGGCCTTGGCGACATCTTGAACCTCCAATCCACGTCGACAAACGAAGGGCTATACCTGCCGCTGCGCCGGTCAGCAGCAGCCGCTGCCATCCTGGTGCTCTTTCCATCAGGAAACGACATCCGGCAATGTGAGGCTGACAATTGCGGTGGCTTTTTCATCGACGACAGCCGCTCCAAACCGAGGCGCTGGTGCTCGATGGACAGTTGCGGCAACCGCGCCAAGGCCGCCCGCTACCGCCTGGCACATCGGAAGTAGCGCGGTCGAAGCGCAGAATGAAAAGGCCAGTAGCCAGTCCGCGCAACGCCATCGGACATTCAGGGGGACTGTGTCGCTAGTCGCGATGGTACAGATTGTTGGAGGTGGGTCCGACTGTCTCTATCGGTCGAGGCATGTCCGCCGTGGCGGGGGCACGCAGCAAGCGTTGCGTGACCTGGAGATATTGAACTGATGTGATCGATTTGTTCGTCCGAAAGAAGCGATCAAATCGGCGCACTCGTCCCTTTGACTCGCCCCGGCCGGGGTGAGGCAGGCAGATAGCGAAATCAACGGCGCTGACGGTAAGTCGCCTTAGGTTTGCTGTGACCGGTTGCTAATGATTCGCCGGACTATGCACGAGATATTTCAGTGACAATCATCCGTCTTTGGATAGCGGCGACGTGCCGAGGGTCAGGTGTAGTCGGGCTGTAGTGCGTAGGAATCGGGGGAAGATGTCCGCTTGCAGGCGATGGCGAAGCTGATTCAAATGGCAGACTTTGGGCGCATAGCCGCCCGGCAGCCTTGGGGCCGGAAAAGACCGAGTGGTTGTTTTAGGTCAACGGTCTAAGAAGCGGACATTCGGCTGAGATGCCACCTAGGGCATATTCCTTCCGGTCAATCGGCCGGGAAGCGGATGCTTAGGTGCATTACCAAAGCGGCCTCCGGCTTTTGGCGTACTCGCGACGGTTTTGCCGGTCAGGATTGTGCTACGAGAACATATTCGGACCGATCTCTCCACCAATTTCAATGATCGCATCTGCGGGGATGTTGTTCCTTCGTGCCGCAGCCCGAATAGCCTCCGGGTTAGGCGCCTCGTAAAGGCAATAGCTCTTTTTCTTGTCGGCGCTGAGGAACGAGAAAATCCACTGCACGCCTTCCTGGTCATTGATCAAATTGACACTCTCAACGCCCTCCTTTGTGAGGTTGAGCTGTTCCGCGAACTCCCTTTCGATTACGTAGCGTGGCATAAGCATGCTCCTTCTCAACGTGGTGATGCAGTGAGGCATGAGAGCCTACCTAGTGAACCGTTGTCTCCAGCCTCTTCTGCAAACGGACCATACCCAGTTCAGCCGCGGTCACCGAGGCTTGCTCCGAAAGTGACATTGCCCTCTCAATCGCTTTCTTGCTACCTTTTTTCATAAGCAAGTTCGCATATTCAGCCTGGGAATGCGCCAGCCAAGGTCGTGATTCGCTGGCTGCGTTCATATCCATCGCATGCTCGAAGTGCTCGGCGGCCTTCCCAAAATCGCCCAGCGATGCCGACAACATTCCCAGATAGCGACTTGCCGCTCCAAAGCAGACCGTTGCGACTCCTGCCGTGATCGTCATATCCTTGTAGGCGAGCATAAGGTTGTAGATTGTCCGAGCCGCCTCGGTGTCGCCCAGACTAACAGCAACCTCAGCCACGAATGAGAGGGATGCGCTTCGCTTTCCATCCGGCGGCATTGCGAAATTAGCACGCGCTAGTTCACTCAACCTGCGTTGCGCTGCGTCCCGGTATCCCAAATCGGCCGCAACCAGAGCAAACCCTGGCAACCATGTGGTCTCATCCGGATTTTCATCGATAAGATTCTTCATCACCGGAGCCACCTCCGACAGGCGATTCTGTTCGCGTCGGATCGTGAACATCTGCATGCCATAGACGCCTTCGACTTCCGCGCCATGCGTCTGTCTGCCCAGACCCAAGGCTTCTCCAGCCAGCTTCTCGGCGGTGGTGAACCTTCCATCGAGGATGGCCATCATTGCCCTTGCGTTCCACGCAAGCCATAGAATGTTGAGCCGTTGTCGCAACGTTCCCAACTCTTCCAGCCCCTCCACGGCTTGATCGGCGCGCGCGCGGTCGCCAAGCTCAGTCGAGACGTAGACGTCAAGCGCGAGAGCGCGGCCGCGCAGGTCATCGTCGTTGATGCCGGCCGCGAGGCGCTTTATCTCATCTACCCGCGCCATCAGTTGAGTTGCCTCTGCCGCGGACTTCACGGTCCGGGGCGTTAAGAAAGGCAGGACAGAAAGTTCAAAAAGCGAAGCTTGGTCGCCTAGTTGCCGAGCCAATTTAACCCCTTCTGCGTGACATTTGGCGCTGTTCTTACTGTCGCTAAGGTAAAAATATGCACGCGTGAGGCGGCTGAGGAGTTGGCTCCGCGATCTCTGATCCTCGGGATCGAGCATACCCATTGCTTCAGTGAGCAGCTGAAGCGATTCGTCTAGCAGCTTCGAAGACAGGAACTGGGCGCCGTCAAAACCAAGAGCAGAACGAACGAAGGCCTTCGTGTCATGGGTCTCGCGAGCCAAGTGCGCGGTCAGCTTGTATTTTGCAACTGAGTCCGACAAGCGACCTGCGGCACTCAGTGACTCCCCGAGCTTTAGGGTCGCCTCGAGCACTTCCTTTTGCCGGGCCGGTCCTCCCGGCAGGTGCTCCGCGATGGCGACAGCGTTCTGAAAGTGATCAACCGCCTCATAGTTGGCTGATTGCCCTAGCGCCCGTTCGCCGGCCTTCATCCAGTATGGCAGCGCGAGCGCGCCTTGCTGTGCCTTGACATAATGCTGGGCAATGAGCTCGGGTTGGGTCACGATGAGATCCGGATATGCGTCAATGAGCGCATTAGCGATGGCTTCATGATATTGACGGCGCCTTTTGCTGAGCAGCGATTGGTATGCCGTATCCTGAATGAGCGCATGTCGGAATACCAGCGCGTCTCTCACCACACCGCCGACGACAACGAGCTGGGTAGACATGAGCTCATTGAGCGCTTCGCCGAGAGTTGGGTCATCGAGACCGGCAACCTTGGAAAGTAAGCCGCGGTCAAATTCCCGGCCTATGACAGAGGCGATTTGCGCCACCTCCTTGGCTGCCGCTGTCAAACGGTCAAGTCGAGCCATGAGAGATCCCTGCAGACTGTCGGGAATCTCAACATTGAGAGACGCCGCCTTTCCGCTTTCCAGAATCGAACGTGTCAATTCTTCCACAAACAGCGGCACACCATCAGTTCGCTCCACGATCCTGTCGGCAAGCTGATCCGGAACGTCTGCGAGCATCGAGTCGATCAGCTCGCGCATCTGTTGCTTCGTCAGCCGACCAATGGCCAGCGTCGTCACGTGAACCAGCCCCGTGGGCCAGGTCGGCGTCCATTCGGGCCGGTGTGTTACGACCACAAGGACGGCCGCGCCATGCATGCGACGGACAACCTCTGTTAGAAATTCATTGGTCGACGGATCGATCCAGTGAGCATCCTCAACAACAAACAAAACGGGCGCCATCTTTGCCGCGAGCAGCACCCGGTTCGCCAGTGTGCGGACGATCAGTTCTTTGCGCTGTTGGGCGGAGAGATCGGGCGGCGTGAATTCACTGGCCAGATCGAGGGAGAGCAGCTCGGCATATGTGGAGCCGACTTCTGAGGGATCTTCGCCGTAACGCTGAACAATTGCGCGCAGCTTGTCTGCTCGCATCAGAGGTTCGTCGGCGGCTGAAAGACCTGCCAGCCGGCTCAGGCGCTGAATGATGGGATAAAAGGCCGAGGTGGAGTGATAGGGCGAACATTGCAGTCGTATTAACTCGGGCTGGTTCTCATGCAACCGTTCCTCAAGCGCGTCGACGAGACGCGATTTCCCGATTCCCGCCTCTCCCGATACAAAGACTGCTTGGCCTTGGCCGTTTTTAGCCAATTCCCAGCGATCCAGCAGCATTCCAATTTCACTGCTGCGGCCAACGAATTTTGAGAGCGCACTAGTTTGCGCGGCATCGAAACGGCTTTCCACTTCTCGTTCCCCGTGGACCGCAAACAGCGCAATAGGCAGTCGAAAGCCTTTCAATTCCTGCGCGCCGAGGCTCTCGATCTCGAAGGATTGCCCCGCGAGCCGCCGCGTGGCGTCTGCCACCACGATCTGGCCAGGCGCAGCAGCAGCTTGCAGGCGAGCCGCGAGATTCGGAGTATCTCCTGCGATTGAGGCCCGCTCGTTTGCACTGCTGCCGGCGATATCACCGACGACCACGTGCCCCGATGCAATGCCGATCCGCGCCTTCAATTGCTCGCCGCTGGGGGACTGAAAGGCCTCGACTGCAGCGAGGGCCTCAAGGCCTGCACGAATCGCACGCTCGGCATGATCCTCGTAAGCCATGGGCCATCCAAAATATGCAAGCACGCCGTCGCCTAGATATTTCGCGACGTAGCCTCCAAAGCGCGTGATCGCGCCTGCAACACTGTCCTGATAGCGTCGCGTAAGCTCGTGCATGTCTTCGGGGTCGAGTTGGGCAGATATCGCAGTCGACCCGACCAAGTCACAAAAGAGCACACTAAGCAGCCGTCGGTCTGCAGTCGGTTCTTGAGCGAGGTCGCTGGCCTGAAGTTCCGAACCCGCAGGAGAAGGTGAAGGGACCAGGGACCCGGCGAGATTTGGCTGAGCAAGTCCGGCGACAGCAGCCATGATAATTTTGCGATGCCCAAGTGAGACACCAAGCTCCTGGAGGTCGCGTTCAGTGACATGAGGGAGCGCTCGCAGGTCCACGTCGTTTTGGACGAACGCCTCCAGGTATTTGCCGAGGCCGAGCTGGCTCAGCCAGTGTTCGATCGTCTGCATCGCGTTTTTGCCGATGTCACCATGCTAAACTAGCGCGAAGTTAGCCATAGCACCATGCCGCACTGAGGGTCAGCTTAGTTGCGATGAGGCCCCATTTCACGATTCCCTTGGACCAAGGGCTCATTTTCGGGCAAAGTAGGCGTTGTTCTTAAGTGATGGCTGCCGGTCAACATTGTCAGCTAGGCGGCCCGTGCCGGGAGGCGGCGCGCCAGAAACTATCTGATCAACCTTCGATCCGAACTCGGAAACTCGGTATTGCGATTTCTCGGGGGGGGGGTGGAATGAACAGCGGCGCCATTGCCAAATTCGCGCAGGATCTCCGAGGCACGCTAATCGGTCGCAATCACGCTGACTATGATGAAGCTCGCAAACTCTATAATGGCATGATCGACAAGCGGCCTCTTCTAATTGCGCGCTGCATGGACGTCGCCGATGTGATTGCTGCGGTGAACTTCGGCCGCAACAGCCGACTCCCCATAGCAATCCGCGGCGGCGGGCACAACGGACCGGGGTTCGGCGGTGTCGACGATGGCCTCGTCATCGACCTCTCGACTATGAAGGGCGTTCGCGTCGATCCACAGAACCGCACGGTGCGGGTCGGGCCTGGTTGCACTACAGGCGACGTGGATCATGCTACCCACGCCTTTGGCCAGGCAGTGCCGTTCGGCATCATCTCGACCACCGGGGTCGCCGGTCTGACGCTGAGCGGCGGCCACGGCTACCTCAGCCGGCAATATGGGCTTGCCGTCGACAATCTCATCGAAGCCGACGTGGTGTTGGCGAACGGGAGTTTCATGACCGCCAGCGAAACCGAGAATGCGGATCTCTTGTGGGCGCTTCGCGGCGGCGGAGGAAACTTCGGCGTCGTGACCAGTTTCTTATTTCGCACGCACCCGGCGAAAATGCTCTATGGCGGGCCGATCATCTTCGATGTTGGCGATGCCGCTGAGGTGATGCGCTGGTATCGTGATTTCCAGGCGAATGCTCCGGAGGATTTCTACATCTTCCTCGGACTGCAATCCGTGCCCGGCGGCGATCCATTCCCGCAGGAGCACTGGAACAAGAAGATGTGCGTCCTCCTTGTCGCGCATAACGGCGAGGGTGGAGAAGCGGCTGTCAATGCCATCCGGGCGGCTCTCCCCAAGCCACTCATCGACTGGGCGGGCCCGATTCCTTACACAGGGTTGCAGACCTTATTCGACGCGCTCTATCCGGCCGGGCAGCAATGGTATTGGAAGGGCGACTTTGTCCGAGCGCTGCCAGATGCCGCCATCCACGCGCATCTCCTGCATGCAGGCAGGGCCGGCCCGGCGTCGTGCATGCATCTTTACCCAATCGACGGGGCGGTGCACCGCCTAGGCAAGGGCGACAGCGCCTGGAACGCTCGTGATGTGACTTGGTCCATGGTGATCGCCGGGATAGATCCAGATCCGGGAATGGCGCCGGTCCTCAAGGAATGGGCCACCGACTACTGGAAAGCTGTGCATCCGTTCGACGTCGGCGGCGCGTATCCCAACTTCATGATGGATGACGAAGGCGAAGAGCGCGTCCAGGCGAGCTTCGGCGACAATTACCCGCGACTCGCCGCGCTAAAGGGCAAGTTCGACCCTACCAACCTTTTCCACATCAACCAGAACATCCGCCCGGCCAGCCAGTGGTCAAATCTAACGCTAGGTACCCGACACGAAAGACAGGATCACAACGTGAACAGGGCAAACTCATAACGGGGCCAACTGGGGAGCACGCTCACAGCACATCATCGGACGCAGCCTCCCAACAATCTGTGCAGTTTCCTAACCAGTCTGCATTCATGAATGCGAAAGCTGATGAAAGCTAACTGTGGCCTCCGAAAACATCAATGTCCGCTTCTGGTGATGGACGGGAGCGTCGCAATGGCCGAAATTGGGCGCAAAGCTGTCCGGCAGATTTGGGACAGGAACCGGAATGACAGCGCTAAGGCCCGCAAGAAATAGGGGCTTCCCTCCTGTGCCGAGGGGAGAAGAAATTATTCCCTAACGAAGTCCCTGATCTACCTCAGACAGGGGCATGCCCTGTAACTTCGCCGTGACCTGATCCCGTTCGGGGAACAATCAGATCGAGCTCCAGTTTGGCCTTCTAAGCGAAGGCACTGATGGAGCATGCCATGAGATTTCCACACAGCACGACGGCCGCGGCCGCCGTTTTCATAGTCCTGACCTCCCCCGCGCTCGCCCAGACAAGCGGAACACCATCACCCTCGACACCTGCACCCGCTCCGGCAACCGAACCGCCGGCC
>NZ_JAMYPU010000056.1:0-14193 GCF_040320535.1 Mesorhizobium sp. M0676 | reverse complement strand
ATCGCTTCCGCTCCTCTCCCAGCCGGGAAACTACAGCGGAAAACTCCAATTCTGAACGGTCCAGTTTCTGGGGATCAGATCAACCCGCGGACATTGGACGAACCAAGGCCCGCCTGATTGTGAAATACGACCCCCGCGATTTGTCTCGCGTTTTTGTTAGGCGTCATTCCGGCAGCTTTGTCGAGGCTCGCTATGCCGATGTGACACTCGCGCCGATTACGTTTTGGGAGGCGCAGGCTGCCCGGCACAAACTCAACGCTCAGGGCAAACGCGAAATTAACATGCACGTGCTTGTTCGCACTGCGGTTTCGCAGCGCGAACTGATCGAGGAGGCGAAACACAAGACACAAGGGCGCCAGCGGCTTGCGAAAACGAATGTGATGACGATGAAGTGGGCTCGCTCCGGGGCGTCGATTCAAGCAAACCTGTTCCCGCCGTCGAAGTTCTGGATTTGAGCCTCTCGAGCACGGATAACGTCCATCTGACGCAGGCGGCCAAAGACCTCCTCGGCGAGCCCGATTGTCCGAGTTCGCGCGATTCAGGCTCGCCGATGGATTTTTTTACAGCGCGCCAAGCAGGCACTCGATCGTCTCAACCTGCTGGTCGGCCATCCGCGCGGCACGCGCATGCCCTCGGTCGCCATCTACGGCGACAGTGGCATGGGCAAGACGATGATCCTGGAAAAATTCTGCGACAATAACCCCTCCCGTTTTGAGCCGACGACCGGCGTTCAGGCTATGCCGCGAGCGCCGTTTAGATGCCGAGATCGTGGCTACACTTGGAGCACCACAGGCACCCCGCGCCGACATTGTGCAAATGGAGCAAGCGGCGTTGCGGCTTATGAAAACGGTCGGCGTCCAGGTTCTGGTGATCGATGAAGTACATAACATTCTCGCCGGCTCGTACCGCGAACAGCGGGTCGTGCTGAACACGCTGCGACTTCTCAGCAATCGGCTTCAGATCTCCCTCGTTTGCTTCGGCCTAATCGAAGCGCGCGAAGCGATAAGTGGCGTACAGCTTGCCCGCCGATTCGGCGAGCTGACCTTGAATAGGTGGGCGGCCAATGAACGGTTCGAAGCACTAGCCTCGTCCGTTTTGCGAAACATGCCACTTCGCCAACCGACGGTGCTGACGCCGAGTCTCTACGCCGAATTCTGCAGATCAGCGGCGGCAGATATTTCCACGCGATCACGACCCTGGCAGCTGAAGCGGTGGAAAGTTGGCACCGCCGATTAGCGCCGAAACCGCCTACGCATGATCCGAGAGCTCAGCGGTACAAGGCCGCTTCCTGTCATTCTCAAAGCTCCTGTCGTCGTGGGTTCACGCGCCATGCCGATTTCTATGGCGTCGCCCGGCTCACGATGCTTCACCATGCCATTCCGGAGGCAACATCTTTACGGCAAACTGATACAAACCTGAGGCAGCGGTAGGGCGAGGTGGGCGCAATCTCACATTTAAGTGCAGTGCGACACAGAGGATTGGCGCGAAATGATTCTTTGGCGTAGCCGTCAGGTGCATAGGCAGATGTTTGAGGACTCTAGAGTAGATGGCCGCTTGCTGAAATCGTCAGACGAAACGGGCGGCATTGCGGATGGCCATCAGGGTGACGTTCAGCTTGCGCGCCGGTTTGAGCAGTTCAGCCAGCGCCATCGGTCTCGCGGCTGACGGTCACGGTGCGCTTCTCGATGCGGCCATGCGCCTCGTCGAGGTCGACGAAGCTGTCGCGGGTGCACCCTTGAAACCTCACTTCGATGCGTATCGCGGCTGGTTGCTCTTGACGGCCAGCAGGTAGTCGACGCCGGCATCGTCGACGGTCTTGGCGATGGTGGCATTGACAGCGATGGCAGCCCGTCTCACGATGGGTGTGCTTCAAACCGCACTAACCTCAAGTAGCCTTGTCCCCAAGGAGTGGGGGCATCGCCGGGGGACAGACGGTTGTCGTGTAGGATGGCAGCGGTGGCGAATGGGGTCAGCGCATTGCGGCCGACTCGCGCCGTGCTTGACGCATGCTCGCAATGCTCCAATTATCGCCTCGCTTGTTGTCATCTCGTCGCGAGAAGACAGCAATCTGCAAACTGAATTGGACTGCGGCAGCCGCTGGCTGTCTATACCTGATGAAAGACATGGATTTGATTACAGTCTACGGGCACTCCGAATGAGCGAATGTTTTTTTGCGGCAGTTAGCGTAAAGAATGCAACATTTCGCGCCCAGGCTGAATCCGTCAACCCTCTGCGAAGCGTTGCTCTCTTTGGCCACATAGCATGTGACGCGACGAAACCCACGGTGGTTTTCTTCGATCGTCCGCTGTCACGCTGAGATGAGCGCGCGCTGGCCCACGCGGATCCATACGAACGGTATTAGCGATCTGCCTGAACGACTCCAGGACATCATCCGACGCCGTGACGCGGTGCTCGGGCCGGGCTACCAGTTTTCCGAGACTATTCCGGTGGAGTTCGTCTCGAGTTTCGGCGCCCACCTGATAGACAATGACGGCAATGACTATCTCGATGCCTTTAACAACGTTCAAGGCGTCGGGCACGCCCACAGGCACGTTGCGGATGCCGTTTCCCGCCAGATTGCCACAGTCAACACTGATACACGCTACCCCCAGGAAGCGCTGGTCGCCTATGCTGAGCGGCTACTTGCAACTTTCCCAGCTGAGCTGTCGAAGCTAAGCTTGCCCTGCACTGGATCTGAAGCGAATGACCTAGCAATTCGGGTCGCGAGGTTCCATACGGGCGGCGAGGGTATCATAGTTACGAATTGGGCGTTTCACGGCCGCACGCGCGAGGTCGCCAGTTTTTCCCCAATGCTAGGGGCAGGATCCCCGCTCGGACCAAACGTCCGACTCATTTCCGCTCCTGACCCCAGGCTCTGCGCACCCGGGCAATCCCTCGAGAATTACATGCGGGAGCAAGTGCGTGCCGCGATTCTTGATCTCGAACGGCACGGATACCGCCTAGCAGCCTTGATTGCTGATTCCGCTTTCACCTCCGACGGCATTTTTACTCATCCTGTGGGCTTCATGCAGGCAATGGTCGACCAGGTCCATGCCGCTGGCGGCCTCCACATTGCTGACGAGGTTCAATCAGGGTTCGCTCAGCTCGGGGATTCGATGTGGGGGTTCGGTCGGCACGGCGTGGTTCCTGATATCGTCACAATGGGCAAGGCGATTGGGAACGGTTTTCCCATCTCTGGCGTTGCCTTCCGCCCGGAGGTCTCTGATGAATTCGGACAGAAGGTCAGCTACTTCAACACACTGGGCGGCCGATCGCTTTCAATAGCCGCGGCGTCCGCAGTGCTCGATGTGTTCGAGCAGGAGAATGTGCGTGAACGTGTTGCTGTGAACGGAGCAGCCTTGCTGGCAGGGCTTGAAACGCTGACACGGGATTCTCCTTATGTTGCGGAGATCCGAGGCAGCGGGCTGTACCTTGGTGTCGAGATCGTCAAGGACAGAGAGACACTTCAGCCTGATCCCATTCGTTGCGATAGCATCATCAAGAACCTTCGCGATCGTCGAGTTCTGATCAGCCGTACCGGCTCCGCAGGTAACGTGTTGAAAGTTCGTCCTCCAGTCGCTTTTACCACAGCCGATGTGTCTCGATTCCTTGAGACCTTTGCAATCGTAGCGAAACTGCGGCTCTAGAAGGCTCTGGCAACATGAACAAACTACCTGACGCAATGCTGCAGCGTCTCCTGGAGGAGAGTAGCCTGTTCTCATCAAGCCAATCTATCAACCCCTTGTTGCTGAGCAACATGCTTGAAAGGCACTATGGGCTCAGCGGACAGTTTGAACGATTGGGCAGTGAAAAGGGCCATACGTTCAGGCTCAAAACCGATGTGAATAAATACCTCGTAAAGGTGTCACCGTCTGACGAGCCTGAACCAGTAACGGCGTTGCAGATTGCGGCGATGCGTTATCTTCATGATGCCGCTCACGCCTTGCCGATCCAGCGGATCAAGCCTACGCTTGACCGAATGGATAGCGTTCCAATCGACTTGGGAGATGGCACCTGTAGAACACTCAGCGTCTTCTGCTTTGTCGAGGGCCTCTTATGGGAGCAGATGGATGCCACCGTTGAGCAGTTGACCAAGGCGGGCGACGCGCTCGGGCGAGTAAACATTGCGCTGCGATTATTTGGGCATCCAGCTGCCGCGCGCAGTTTAGTTTACGACATAAGGCACTTTCCCCATTGGACGGGACTTGTTGAGTACGTGCCAGATCCCAAGCACCGACTGCTGGCTCAACGGGCCTTCAAGCTCTTCGAAGAGGTCTTACTCCCGAGGCTGCCCAGTCTTGAAATGCAAGTGATCCACGGTGACTACGCTCCTAACAATGTCGTGGTGGATCCGCACAGCGATAACTTCGTGGCGGCCATCCTTGACTTTGGTGACACTGTCCATAGCGCGGTGATCTTTGACCCTGCCAACACGGTCGCGCACCTGATTGGCCGCACTCAGGATCACTCTTGGGACGATGCCTTTGCCTTTGTCGCCGGGTACGAGCAGAGCCGGCCGATAAACCAGTCAGAACTTCAACTTTTGCCAGTTGCGGCTCTCGCGCGGCTCACCATGCTGGCGTTGATCAGGTACTGGAAAGCGGAGCGGGCACCTGAGCAGAGCGAGGAGCTACTGGCTAGTGCCAACTATTACTGGGCGAACCTAGAGCGGGCCATGGGCGCACTGCTGGATGACGTGGTCGCGCGATTCCGCTATCGCGCCGGTGATCCTGGTGCTTGAGCCCCAGGTAGGAAGTAGGTGGCGCTTTAGCAGGCTGCTGCAAAAGTCGCATTTGGCTTTGTTTTATGATTCACTTTCGTCTGACAACGGGAGTGATTTGCGATGCGGGGTCGTAGTGAAGGACCGGAAAGCCTTTTCAGCTATGTTCCGTTAGAGAAGCGCATTCGTTGGATCATCCTCTGCGGGCGATCCGGCAGTTGTGCGATGAAGTGCTTGGTCGTCTGGACGGTCGCTTCGAGGCGCTCTATTCGGGCATGGGCCGGCCGTCGATCCCACCGGAGATGTTGCTGCGGGCGACACTGCTGCAAGCGTTCTTCTCGGTTCGTTCGGAACGGCAACTGATGGAGCAGATTGATTACAATCTGCTGTTCCACAGGTCGTTGGCCTGCCGCTTGACGCGCCGGCGTGGCATGCGACGGTTTTCACCCACAATCGGGACCGGCTGCTTGAAGCCGATGTGCCGCGAGAGTTTTTGGGTGAGCTGATGGGCCTCAAGCGGGTGAGCAAGCTTCTGTCGAGCGAGCATTTTCCGTGGACGGCACGCTGATCGATGCCTGGGCTTCGATGAAGAGCTTCCGCCCGAAGGATGGTTCGGGCGATCCGCCAGGGCCAGGGCGCAATGGCGAGCGCAAGTTCCGCAAGGAGAAGCGCTCGAATCAGACACATGCCTCGACGACCGATCCCGACGCCCGGCTCTACACGCAAGGCGGACGGCCATCCGAGCCGCCTGTGCTTCATGGGCCATGTGCTGATGGAGAACCGCAACGGGCTGGCGGTCGACGCAACGTCGACGCACGCCACCGGCAAGGCCGAGCGGGAAGCCACGCTTGTCATGCTCGACCGGCGGCAAGGCAAACATCGCATCGCGCTGGGCGCCGACAAGTCCTATGACGTCATGGATTTCGTTGGCGACCTGCGCCAGCGCCAAGTCACTCCGCACATCGCGATACAAGGCACGGTGTCAAGCGCGGGCACGGTGCGCAAGACCGCTATCGACGGGCGCACCACGCGCCATGCCGGCTATGTGATCAGCCAGCGCATCCGCAAACGTATCGAGGAGATATTCGGCTGGGTGAAGAAGCCGGGCGGATTGGCCAAAACCAAATTGCGAGGGCAGCCAAGAGTGGAGGCCGTCTTCATCTTTGCGGTCATCGCCTACAATCTGGTTCGCATCCCAAAGCTCCTGAAAGGGCAGATCGCATAACCGTCAACAGAAAGGACCGCAACTCGCGCAGCATCTCAGCGCTGCAACCCGCCGCGAAAATCGCGCAGACAACAGAAAAATTTCCGTCAAAAATATCGAGATCAGCAACGATCAGACTTTTGCAGCAGCCTGTTAGAGAACGTTGCCCACCACCACGATACAATCGAGTACCTCGGCGACGTATGCGATTCCAGATGTTTAGGCCCGGCATCCCCGAACGCCACAGATCGGGAGTTTTTCTTTGGACGCAAGATTGCATCTGGAGTGCATATTGGTTCGCCAACGCATGTCCGTGGTCGTCGAGTACGGAACGTAGCCCAGGGGGTATCTCTTCCCTCTACTTGACCGACTACAATCAACGTTAAAGGAGTTATCTACGACTGCGTCCGAATCGATTCCCTTCACCGGCGCACCGTTCCCAAAATCAGAGTACAAACGACGGCAGAAGAAGGTGCTTGGAGAGATAGTCAAACCCGAGCTGGACGCACTCGTTGGTCACCGCCCACGGTCATCTCCAGTATCTAAGCGGATACGATGGAATGGGGGCGTATTTCATGCCGTTTCCGTTGAGTCTCGTGCCGGGAGGGGCTCCAATTTGCGTAGTTCGGGAATACGAGTTCACTGGCGTAACACCTCGGCAGACACTTTGGCGAAATCTGGCTGCTCTCTATAACCAACCAACTCATCGATGCAGCTCTCCGCGCGAACGTGGGATTGGCAGGCAAGAAGGTAGGTTTCGAGCTGGGCTGCTGGGCCTCGCTCCGGCAAATATATACGCGCTTCAAACCCTCATGCCCGAAATGAAAATTGCCGATGCCTCTCGTCTGGTCTCATCGGTTATGGCCGTGAAGAACGAGTTGGAGATTAACGCAATGCGTCATGCGATGGCCGCGACCGACGTGGCCGTGCGTGCATTTCAGCGGTCTCTGAGGGCCGGCTATCCGAAGCTGAAATGGCGGTGGCCATCCAGAGTGACCGTCGTCGACACGCTGGGCCTGCTGGTCGGCGTCGTCGTTCAGGCCGCCGACATCCAGGACCGCGACGGCGCGGCCGGCCGTCCTGAAATCCATACTCGAGAGCTGGCCGTGGCTGCGCCATGTCTGTAAGCGATGCGCCAAGGCACCTTGCAATAGGCCGATGAACATGGAGTTTTCGGGCCCTGACATTGGAACATGCAAGGGGCGATATGGTCGCCGAGATCAGCGGCGGCGCGCCGGCCGAAGATTGTGCAGCGATGCCCGGGCGCGTGCGGCAACGAAGGCTGTGGAGTTGCACCGAAGCGCGCGTTGGTCGACCTGGCGAGCGCGGCGGGGTCGTCGGTGCCCGAGGTCGCGGAGGCGTTCGGCGTAGCTCCATCCCAGCTCTATGCGTGGCGCAAGCAGATGGCCGGCGGCAAGATCGAGCCCGCTGGGCGATGGCAACTTTCGCGCGGATCGAAGTGAACGATCTGCCCGAGGTCGAGCGTCCCGTCGCGGATTGCCCGGACCCGGCCGGCAGAATCGTCGTGGCCTTCCGAACGGCGCGCGATTGCGGATCGAGGGGACCGTCGATCCGACGGCGCTGCGTATCATCCTGGCGGAGTTTACCAGGTGATCACGGTGGTGCCGACCGACCGGATTTACTTGCGCCGCGGCATAACAGCCTGGCGCGCTTCCTCTACGATGGCCAGCTCGAGCCCGACAACCTGATCGCCAGCGGGCCGTGGTGGATTTACGGTCGGCAGGCGCAATTGGCTTTTCTCGGGCAACTTCGCCGCCGCAGAGAGGTCAGCGGTCGTGCTCAGCATCTTAGAGACGTGCAAGCTTTGCGGCGTCGATGCCGAAGCCTACATGGCCGACGTCACCGAGCGCATCCAGAACGTCTGGCCAGCCTCGCGCTGGGAACTGATGCCATGGACCTGGGGGCGCCGCGAACAGATGCAGCTCTCCTTGGCGGCATGAGACACCCTGTGTCTAATTTTAGCCTTAATTTTTCAGGCTGTGATTTTGACGGCCGCGCGATGCTGTTGAGGGTCGTAGAGCGCCTTGTTGCGCCACGCCCTCCAGAGCACTCTAAGCCAAGCTCGGGCGAGAATTCGAACAGCGTGCGGGTGCTTGCAGCCACGGTCACGGGCCTTGCGGTAAACGGCCGCGGCCCAGGCGGAGGCGTGACGGGAGCTGTCGGCAAAGCAGGTGAGCGCCAATCTCAGGTTCTTGTTGCAGGCCCATCGGAACACAACGCCTCGGCTTTTGCCGGAGGCGTGGGTCACGGGACAGACGCCGGCCTCGGCGGCAAGTTGGTCCTCCGTCTGGAAGCGCTCGCGCACGTCGCCGAGTTCAGTGAGGATCTGGGCGGCGCAAATGCGGCCTGCGCGCGGGAACGACATGACGATCTTGCCGTCGGGCAATTGGGCGACGGCGTTCTCGATGTGCTATGACAGCTTGGCGATCTCGCAGACGAGGTGTTCGAGAATGGCGACCAATGCGCAGGCGAGTTCGCCTTTGGCGTCGGTCCTCGGCGTCACCGGCCAGCCTTGTCGGCGCGGCTCGCAGTCGGGCCAGCAGGTCCGCAGGCGAACGGCGCCCACAGTAGGCGTGTTGCGCCATGAAGCAGGCTAGGCGTTTCTCGCCCAGGCGGCTGGCGCTGTCGGGGGTGGGATAGCGGCCGATGAAGACGAGCGCGATCGGGCTGTCGATGGCGACGAAAATGGCGACTGCCCGTGGCCAGAAGCCTTCGAGGAGATTGCGGAGCTAGTTGGCCAATGCGACACGCTGGGCCACCAGGTCGTCGCGTCCGCGGACCAGGGCGCGCAACGCCCGAATGTCATCGGCGACCGGCACAAGAGGCCGAAAGCGATGTCCGTCGGTGCGCAAGATGTCGGCCAACATGAAGGCATCGCCTGGATCGCTTTTGCCCCCGGCGGCGCGGTAGCGCGGCCTGCGGGCCTTGACGACGTTCGGATGGATCGGGATCACGGGATACCCGGCCTCGACAACCGACGACCAGACCGGATGGTCGCTCGATGGCGATAGGCAGTTCGGCCGGCGCCGCCACGCGCTTGAGCCGGGCTACCATGTCGGCCAACCCAGCAGCATCGTGGCGGACATCGAGACGGACGATGACCTGGCCGACGCCGTCAATAACGCACAGGGCATGGCTTACGCCGCCCAGTCCAAACCTGCGTGAAAATGGCATATGCTGATCTCCTCGGATTGCGATAAACTCACCCGACCGGGAGATCGTACGGATCGCTCACTCACAGGCGCTCTGGCCGGCCAGCACTGGCGCTTCACCCTGTGGTCCGTCGCGGTCTCCCGGCACCTGCCGCGCGGCGGGTCTCATGCGGGCCGTCAACCGGCAAGCGCGATTGGCCGTCACGGCAGATGCTCGGGCTGGCGGATGCTACGCCACTTGAATCGCTTAGCACCCGCCAGCCCAAAGGTGCACCAGTGAGCGCGATCGATGACATGGCGCTGTCGGACGAGGCGCTGGAGTCTTGGATGGCCGTCAAGATCAACCGTCGCTCGCTGGGTGCGGACCATGTCGGCGCTGGATGGCTTCGTGAGGGCAGCGGTCACCGGGCCGCGGTTCCCGGACCCGCAAGACTGGATGTGGGGTTGCCGCGCGACGTCTTGGCCAAAGGTCTGCAACCGATCACGCCGTGTTTGCCAGCGTCGCCAGGATCCACAACCGGATCAAATAGACGCTCTTCGACAGACCGCAGGATTAATGGGCCCGATTCGCCACCAAGCCCAGCGGCGGCATCGACCCCGGCCGTGGTGCCAGGTTCCACGCGGCTATGAATCTCAACATCAAAAAATCGAAACGGCTACTCGACCTCGACAATCCCAACCACGGCCTGCTGCTGCCGATCCTGACTTACTGCGTCGACAAAAAGGGCACGCCCGTCCTCGGCAAGCCCCAGGCCGGGGCCCGAGACCGCGCACTTCATCGAGCACGAGGCGTACAAAGACATCGCCCTCGTCATCCCGCCCTCCGCGAACTCCACTACGTCACCCGTTATGACGATCCGGAGTGATCGGTGGCGCCGCGCGGACCAACGGCTGATGTACTATAGGCGCACCAGGCGATTTCGGGAAAGGTTGCCTCGGCGCACCGCTTACCTATTACCACAATACCGGCCACTAGCCACGTCATCCTGCGCGGCATCGATGAGCGGGGCCGGGACTGCTCGTCGCGCCGGACGATCTCAGCGCAGGCATGCCGAGCGCACCGCCGAGATTGTCAGCCTCGATCTCGGCGCGCTCCGACCTGGAGACGGAAAGCGGCCTGCGTATCGATATCAATAAGGAACGTCTCACAATCATCATCGCCGTTTGCTCCGCGACAGCGAACAGGACGGCCTTGCGGCCGATGGTGATGCGTTCCGGCAGAGCCTGCGACCATCCGGCTGCAGAAGTTCCGGCGTCTTCGATTGGCCGACGAGGTGAGGCCGGGACAATAACATTTGGCCGAACCGTGAGCTGGAGCAGACCTGCGGCGCATGGGCGAGCGAGGCGACATCATCAGCGTGCAATGGCCGCGCCTCTCAGCGAAATTTAAAGAACCCCCGAAACAAGATTATCGCAGAGATTTCTTAGAACTTTAACCCCAAGCAACGCGCATTCAAGGATATCATGGTCCCACGTTTGTTGTAAGCGCCGCTCAATTATCAGTGCCGGTTCAGAAAAGGAATTTCTCATGTACATCCTAGAAACGCCGCGCCTGATCCTAAGGCCGCCGTCGCATAGCGACGAGCTTCTTCTACATGGACTTAATAGCGATCCTTTCGTGGTGAACGCCGTCAGGGATGGAGTCTATCCGACGATAGAGCAGTCGAAAGCTGCACTACGTGAGTTTATCAATCATTGGCAACACAATCGTTTCGGCTTGTGGATGCTGTTCGTAAAAGATGAAGGCCAAGCCAGAAAATTCGCCGGCTATTGTGGATTGAGGTGCTGCGGCCTGTGTCTGCCCGAAGATCCGAATAATGTGGAAATCGTAACCCGCCTCCACCTTGCGGCCTCGGGGAAGGGGATCGCGGTCGAGGCCGGCAGGGCAGTAGTCCAATTTGCTTTCGAGCATTTAAAGCTTGAGAAAGTGACTGGATTCATTCGCCCGTCGAACACGCGTTCGCTTCGAAAAAACCTTAAGGTCGGGTTTTCCTATGTCGGTGACCGAATTTACAATAAAATGGTGATGAGGTATTGTGAGGTTTTTCCAGGAACAGCTGTGAAAATCGATGATTTAGTTATTTTGAAATACGAAGAACAAATTGTTGTTTGAATCAGTAGTGCTACGACCGAACCGTATTGTTCGGTGCGCTGCTTACCCCTCGATGAACTTGGCACAACCGTTGACACCGACGCGCCCGAGGGCAAGCCGTTGCGATGGGATTTGGTGGTTCCGTTGCAGCATCTAGTCTTCGACCGAGGCATGCTGCGCGGACTACGGCCTCCTTTTCGAAATCTGCTGCAGCCGAACTGGGGGAGTGTCGCATTGCCTCAATGGAAATGTTACTGCGGGTTCGTTGCCTCACCTAAAATGTTACTCGTGAAGGCGCATGTCGCCATGATGCGTTCACCATCAGGGAGGCATCATGACAACGAAGATGACACATGCCGTGCGCATGGAACTGGCCACTGCGGTCAGGGATCGCTATGCGGCCGCGACGACCAAGGACAAGCGCCGGATCTTGGAGGAGTTCATCGCCGCGACGGGGTATCACGAAAAGTCCGCAATCCGTGTCCTAAACAGCCCCCCGCAGCCGAGGAGCCGGCAGCCCGTCAACGCCCGTTGCTCTATGACGAGGCCGCTCGGGGCGCGTTGATTGTGCTGTGGGAAGCTTCCGATCGAGTGTGCGGCAAGCGCCTTAAGGCATTGCTGCCCATTCTATTGCCGGCACTGGAACCGCGCACGGCAATGATCATTTGAAGCTCGAGGAGGAGATACGCGACAAGATCCTGTCGATGAGCACCGCGACGATCGACCACTTGCTCCAGATGCCGAGGCGCACCATGCGTACGAAAAAGAAGCCAAGGGTTGTGCCAGAGCCCCGGCGGCGCATCAAAATGCGCACCTTTGCTAACTGGAACTAGCCGCTTCCCGGCAGCATGGAAATGGACCTGGTCGCTCATTGCGGAGAGGCCAACCGCGGTAGCTACGTTGACAGCCTGGTTATGACCGATATCGCGAGCGGAGGGACGGAGGCCGCGCCCATCGTGGTCCGAGAAGGCACCCTCTGGTCGAGACACTCGAGCGCATCCGCATGGGCTTGCCCTTTGCCCTGAGAGCGCTGGATGTGGATAGTGGCAGCGAGTTCGTCAGCAACAGGCTGATCGAAATATTGCCTTGTCACGGCATCGAACTCACTCGCTCGCGGCCTTACCGTAAGAACGACCAGGCGTGGATAGAGCAGAAAAATGGCGCCGTTGTACGGAAGCTCCTGGGTTATCGGCGCTTTGAAGGCTTGGCGGCGGCCAGAGCGATCACGCGCCTTTACGGGGCATCCCGGCTGTTTGTGAACTTCTTCCAGCCCTAGTTCAAGCTCGCTGCCAAGCAGCGCGACGGAGCGAAGGTGGCCAAGCGCTATCATCCGCCGCGGACGCCCTGTGAGCGTCTCCTGCCGGAGGGCATCCCGATGGCTGCCAAGAGCAAGCTGCGCGAGATTGCCGCCGACCTCGATCCGCTGAAGCTTCTGGAGGAAATGCGAGCTGTGCAGGCTTATCTTGCAGCCCTGGCTGAGGGCAAAACGCCGCCACCGGTGACATCGGAGCCGCCCAACCTGGCCGCGTTCGTAGAAGCCTATCGAGCGCCTGGCCCGCGGGCGAAATCCGTCCGACCTTCTCCATCGAAGCCAAACCGCGTTACCTGCGAAGTCTACAAAAGTCTCAACACAAACCCTTATTGCGGCTCCACCGCCGCGCTCAATCCGGTGATCCCACCCACTCCTGCCGCGACAGCCGCGAAGATGCATGAGAAGCCGAAGCCGGTTACGCGAAGCCTGGCCAAGCCCGCGTCCAGGCGCTCAGTATGGCGTGGCCGATCGTTTGCCGCCGATTGGAGGAATTCCCCAACATCAACGCCCCGCAGCTCTTCGAGGAGCTGTACGTCCAGTTTCCAGGTCGGTTTACCCGCAAGCAGTACAAAACACTCGTCCGCCGCGTCAATCTGTGGCGCCGAGCGGCTCGCGCGCGCGGCCGACGTCCCGACATCTTTAAGGACCATTGGGAAGAGATGGCACGGTGCCTTGAAGAGCGTCCGGATCAGACCGCACTTGAACTTCTCGTCGAGTTCCAGGTCCGTTATCCCGGACGATACAGCTTGCGCCAGCTTCACACGTTGCAGAAGCGAGTAAGGGCGTGGCGACAACCCTTGCCGCTGGTCGCCATCGACCGGCGCCGGGGTCGGTCAGGGAGACCTGTTTGTCGGGCGCGGCCTCGACCTGCTTGCTCATCTCCTTGACTGCATCTGCCCCTCAATCTTCTCCCTGAGGCGCACCGTCTTGGCCTCGGCGACATCATCGTCCTGCCGGTCGCACGGTCGAGCGTCGCCAGATAGCGCGCGATGGTGGCCTCGAGCTGTTCAATGCGTTTGGCGACCTTGGGTCACCGTGAAGTTCTTGTAGCGGGTGTGGACGGCTTTGAACTTGCTCCCCGTCGATGGCCACGACAGCCCGGGTGCACAGACTGAGCTGGCGACAAGTACGACGAACTTTGCGCAGCCGGGCGGATCGCAGCCGGCTCATTGTCGCGGCGGAAGTCGGCGATCATCTTGAAGTCCGGCATGAGCCGGCCCGTCAGGCATCCTGGGTACGCCTTATCTAATGGCCCCGATCTTCATAGATGAATGCACCGTCGCCCGGCGTTAGGAGGATGTCTTTTACCTGCACTTCAGTTCGCTCGATTTCTGTCGGAGGGTGTTGACGGGCTGATGCAGTTCGATCCGCTACCTGCCAAGTATGTGATGTGCCGCTTGGTATTGGGTCCGCCAAGATAATGTTCCTGACAGTGCTATCGAGTTTTGAGATGCTGGTGCCTGTCCCAACGCAAACCCTTTCACTGTATTCGCCAGGCGCGTCCGCTTGCGAACACCGTCGACGCTCCGCTGTGCTAGATAGAACGTTGACGGCGGAGGCATGACCCCTACGGTGATGTCTGCTGCGCATGACACCGCCCGGCACCTTGATCCGATACCATTCTTTGGACCGCCGGAAGGTGGAGTTTTCCGGCTGTTTCACGATGGCGGGCTGACGGCGCCATCGGGATTA
>NZ_JAMYPU010000055.1:0-15968 GCF_040320535.1 Mesorhizobium sp. M0676 | reverse complement strand
CCCCCCGCTGCCCCGCCGGCCACCTCCCCCTCAAGGGGGGAGATCGTATGTCGCAACGGCTTTCCTCAATTTACCGCGCCCAAAGAAAAAGCGCCGCCAGCGAAGCTGCCAATCTCCCCCCTTGAGGGGGAGATGCCCGGCAGGGCAGAGGGGGGTGCCTTGCACCCACGTGGCTAGTTATCCACCCTGCCAAAAGCCGGGACGTTGCCGATGACGGTGTGCTTGTCCTTGCCACAGGCGAAACTCTTCGCCTTTTCGTCCGCCAGCTTGCGCGCCTGGTCGTTGGCCTGCGGGTTGCCGGTGGCCAGCACGAGGCCGATGGTGCAGCCGTCGCGGGCTTCCATCTGGGCGACCTTGGCGACGAGCAGCACTTCGGTCGGCTTGTTCTCGTCCTCGGGATTGCTGATCGAGCGGCGGTGGATGACGGCAAAGGGAACGGCAACGTCGCCCTTGGTCTCGATGCGCCATTCGACCCTGGCGCCGGACGAGTTGAAGCCGGAAAAGCTCTCCCAGACCGAGGTCATCTCGCCGCCGGGCGGAAACCCGTAGAACAGCGATTCACGCGCATCGTCATAGGCGATCAGCACGGGATAGCCGCGATAGCCGGAGCAGGCGAGTTCGGCCCAGTCGCCGTCACCTTCCTCGGCCTGCGCATAGGTGACGCAATCCTTTTGCGAGTCGAGGTCGGTGTAGACGCTGGATATTCCGTCGGCATGGGCGACCTGGCAGAGGCCGGCAAGGGCAAGCGAGAGCAGAAGAGCGCGCATGGCGAATAATCCCTGTGGTTATTTCGCTATCGGGCTCTGAGCCTCGCAAAAAAATATAGCGCGTACAAAGCGGAAAACGAAGCGGCTGCAACGAACGCCTGGTAGTCCATCCAGCAGATTGCGAGGAGTGACGCGCAGGCGGCAAGCAGGACGACGGGAACAAAAACATCCAGGTATAAAAATACCAAAGCGACTGCGCTTATCGACGCGATCAGAATGCGCGCCGTTTGGGTAATGCCGTGTGCCTTGCCGTCGAAATACATCCCAACATACATCGCAACCGATGCGACCAAAAACAGAAAAAGCACTCTGCGCAGAACGGCCTCCTTGACCCTGTGCTCGTTCAGGTCGAAGACCGTGGCAATATCCCTCTTTTCCTCGTGCGAGATCAACGCCAGGTCGCCCCGCTTCATGTAATTGATCCCGAACATTTTTTTGAGATCGTCCAAATCGTCTGAGCAATGTTCAAGTCGTTACCTGCGATTCTGTTTTGATCGCTGACATGACAGCGATATTGCTTGCGGTTGGAATGGATCGCAAGAGGTCTATTTCTTCAAGCTCGCCTCGATCAGCAGGTCGGCGTTGCGGGCGACCGCTGCCGCCGGGCCGCCGAGGCCGAAGAGCTGGCCACTGATATAGGCGCCTTCGATCAACAGCAGCAGGCCGTCGCCGAGCGTCTCAGGGTCTTTAGCGCCCATCGCTGCGGCCATCGCGCGCAGGCGGTGGCGCAACTCCTGCTTGTTGGCCTCGCTGACGACGCGCGCCGGATGGCCATGTTCGGGATATTCCACCGCCGCGTTGGTCATGCCGCAGCCGCGATAGTCCGGCCTTTGCGTGCGCTTGCCGACGCGAGTCAGGAAAGCCCTGAGCTGTGCGCGCGGGTCGCCGGGGTGGGCAGCCACGGCTTCGTCGAAACGCTCCCAATACTCACGGTCATATTGCCTGAGATAGGAAGCGGCGAGCTCGTCCTTGGAGGGAAAGCTGCGGTAGAGGCTGGGCTTGGTGACGCCGGCGCGCTTGACGATCTCGTCGACGCCGATCGCCCGGATGCCGCGGCGGTAGAACAGGTCGTACGCCACGTCGAGGATTTTCTTGGCAGCCTTGGGCGGTGCCACTGCATGACCGTCCTTGATGGTCAGTTCAAAATTTTTGTCCGTTGGCATGGTATGACTCGATTGACGTGTTACCGATCGGTACGTATACAGGTCCTCACCCTGCAACGTACCGGTCAGTAACATGATAGCTCAATCCCGTCCGTTTGGCCAGCGCTACGCTTTCGTCGTGGTTGGCGTCATCTTCCTCTGCCTGTTGATCGCGGCCGGGCTTCGTTCCGCACCCTCGGTGATGATGCTGCCGTTGGATAAAAGCTTCGGCTGGGGGCGCGATACGGTTTCGATTGCCGCCGCGATCGGCATCTTCCTTTACGGCCTGACCGGGCCGTTTGCCGCCGCATTGATGGAGCGTATCGGCTTGCGCCGCACGCTGCTTGCCTCGCTTGTGATCATGTCGGGCTCGACCGCGCTCAGCCTGCTGATGACCGAGCCATGGCACCTGTTCCTCACCTGGGGCGTGTTTTCCGGCATCGGCTCCGGCGCGGTCGCCACCGTGCTCGGCGCCACCATCGTCAACCGCTGGTTCAAGACCAATCGCGGCTTGGTGATGGGGCTGATGTCGGCCTCCAGCGCCACCGGCCTCTTGGTGTTCCTGCCGCTGCTGGCATCGCTCGCCCAGTCGGGCGGCTGGCAGCCCGTCGCTACCGCCGTCTCGATCGCCACCGCCTGTCTTCTGCCGCTGGTCTGGCTGTTGGTTCCGGAGCGTCCCGCTTCGATCGGCATGGTGCGCTATGGCGCCGGGGCCGATGACGTGCCGCCGGTATCGCCGGCATCGCAAGGCAATTTCCTGGCGCATACGCTCAACACGCTGCGCCGCGCTGCCGGCACCCGCGTCTTCTGGTATCTGTTCGCCACCTTCTTCATCTGCGGCTTCACCACCAACGGGCTGGTCGGCACGCATCTGATCTCCTTCTGCGGCGATATGGGCATCCCCGAGGTACAGGCCGCGGGCCTGCTGTCGCTTATGGGCATTTTCGACCTGATCGGGACGACGCTCTCGGGCTGGCTCACCGACCGTTTCGACCCGCGCAAGCTGCTCGGCGTCTACTACGGCATTCGCGGTCTGGCGCTGATCTATCTGCCCTATTCCGGCTTCTCGGCGACCAGCCTGATCATCTTCGCGGTGCTCTACGGTCTCGACTGGATCGCCACCGTGCCGCCGACGCTCAGGCTCGCCAACGAGGCCTTCGGTGACCGCAGCGGCCCGATCGTGTTCGGCTGGATCGTAGCCGGCCACCAAGTCGGCGCCGCCACCGCCGCCGCCTTCGGCGGCACCATGCGCGAATTGCAGGGCAATTACGAACTGGCTTTCCTGATCGCCGGCATGACGGCGATCGTGGCTGCGTGTCTGTCGCTGCTGATCAATACGAGCAGGCCGGCTTTCGATCCGGAGCCGCAAGCGGCGTAAGGCGCGGTACTAATCTCCCCCCTCAGGGGGGAGATGGCCGCGAAGCGGCCAGAGGGGGTCCGTGCGACCGGACTCAGCCTCTTGCGCAGAGGTCGGCGCTCCAAGCGAGGCGACCCCCTTCTGTCGCCTTCGGCGACATCTCCCCCCTCAAGGGCGGAGATCACCTGTCGATTGTTATCAAAGTTTCATCTTCCCGGGATGTGGCTGAAACATTGAAGCTGGAGCTTGCTGGCACCGTTCGAAGCCATCAGGAGACAGCCATGAACAAGATCTCGTTGACCCGCCGCGCTTTCGTCACCTCTGCCAGCGCCGCCGGTCTGCTCGGCGCATCGGGGCTCGCTTTGCCCTATTATTCGCGCGCCAGCCAGCGCCCGGCCTTCACCCATGGCGTCCAGTCCGGCGATGTCGATGCCTCGAGCGGCATGGTGTGGACGCGCACCGACCGGCCTTCGCGCGTCATGTTCGAAGTGTCGTCGACGGAAAACTTCGCCAATG
Organism: Mesorhizobium sp. M0676; assembly: GCF_040320535.1. NCBI lineage: Bacteria > Pseudomonadati > Pseudomonadota > Alphaproteobacteria > Hyphomicrobiales > Phyllobacteriaceae > Mesorhizobium > Mesorhizobium sp. M0676. Next base: position 12,186 of record NZ_JAMYPU010000055.1, on the reverse strand, counting down.
CGACGCGGCTGGCGCCGCTCGATACCTCGCCGGCCAGCGACTTCACGGTCAAGCGCCTGCTTACCGACCTCGCCTCCGACCAGGATATCTTCTACCGGATGACTGCCGCCGACCTGTCGGATATCAACGCCGTTTCCGAACCGATCGTCGGCCGTTTCCGCACAGCACCCGCCTCGAAGCGCGACATAAAATTCGCCTGGTCGGGCGACACGGCCGGCCAGGGCTGGGGAATCGATGAGACCGGCATGAAAACCTACGCCACCATCGCCAGGCACACGCCGGATTTCTTCCTGCATTCCGGCGACACCATCTATGCCGATGGCGCCATGAAGGACGAGGTAGACCTGCCTGGCGGCGGCAAGTGGAAAAACGTCGTCCTGATCGACGGCAAGCGCAAGGTGGCCGAGACGCTGGATGAGTACCGCGACCAGTGGAAATACAACATGATGGACAAAAACGTTCTGGCCTTGAGCGCCATCTGCCCGACCTTCTACCAGTGGGACGATCACGAGGTGCTGAACAACTGGTCGGATTCGAAGAATCTCGGCGCCGACAGCCGCTACACCGAAAAATCCATCCATGTGCTCGCGGCGCGTGCGGCGCGCGCCTTCCATGAGATGACGACGATCCGCTACGAGCCGTCCGAGCCCGGCCGCGTCTACCGCAAGATCGCGCATGGGCCGCTGCTCGACGTGTTCTTCCTCGACATGCGCTCCTATCGCGGCCCGAACGGCCCCGACATGCAGGAGGACATGACGCCGCAGTCACGCATGCTGGGCGAACAGCAGACGAAATGGCTGAAGCGCGAGCTGACGAATTCCAGGGCGACCTGGAAGATCATTGCCGCCGACATGCCGCTCGGCCTCGTCGTCTGGGACGACGGCGCCAAGAAGGTCGGCGCGGAAGCCATCAGCAATGGCGACAATGGCCTGCCCAAAGGCCGCGAGCTCGAGATCGCCGACCTGTTGCGCTACATCAAGACTGCCGGCATCACCAACACGGTCTGGTTGACCGCCGATGTCCACTACACGGCGGCGCACTATTACAACCCCGACAAGGCGCGGTTCCAGGATTTCAATCCTTTCTGGGAATTCGTCTCGGGCCCGATCCACGCCGGTACCTTCGGTCCCAATGATTTCGACATGACCTTCGGCCCGGAGCTGAAATTCATCAAGGCGCCGACCACCGAACAGGGCCAGAACCTGCCACCCTCGGCCGGCCTGCAGTTCTTTGGCCTGGTGGACATTTCAGGGGCGACAGAGCAGCTGACCGTGCGGCTGATGGATCGCGACGACATCGAGCTTTACAAGGTGACGCTCGATCCGGTGCGGTCGGCGTAAGCCTTTGGGCCGGTGCGAAGGATCGCTATGCCTGGAATGGGCAGCCGTCAGTCCGGGTAGCAAACCGTCGGAATCTTCGGCCACACCGCGCTGTCGCAGCCTGCAACCCGCTGCCTCTGCTTGAAAGAGGCGCTGACCGGGCCGGTGACCACGGGGTCGACGCCATCAGGGGCGTCGGCAAACATCTGCTCGGCCGTCCGGTCGGGCGACGAAGCCGGATTGGCTTCCTTCACCGTGGCGGCCGATTGAGCGGCATTGGCCGCCAGCACGGCAGCGAATGCGACCGAAGCGATGAGGGGCCAAAATCGGTTGAGTTTGTCGGTCATGAATTTCGAACTACCCGGGCCCAGAAAGGTTCCCGCCTTGGTTAACAAAACCATCTCACACCGAGATGCTTAAGATTTGATGAGTATTTGGTGGTGCGCCTCCTCTTTCGCAATTGCGAAAAACCCTGTATGAGCCGCGCAACCGAAAGAGGCGGCGCCTTTTGGCCTGCTGCCTGCAACGCTCCCGAGACCACAAAATGAAAATTCGTAATATCGCGATCATCGCGCACGTCGACCATGGAAAAACCACCCTCGTCGACCAATTGCTGCGGCAATCCGGTTCCTTCCGCGACAATCAGCGCGTCGCCGAGCGCGCCATGGATTCCAACGACCTCGAAAAGGAACGCGGCATCACCATCCTGGCCAAGGCGACCTCGGTCGACTGGAAGGACACCCGCATCAACATCGTAGACACCCCCGGCCACGCCGATTTCGGAGGTGAGGTCGAGCGCATCCTGTCGATGGTGGATTCGGCGATCGTGCTGGTCGACGCGGCCGAAGGCCCGATGCCGCAGACCAAGTTCGTCGTCGGCAAGGCGCTCAAGGTCGGCCTGAAGCCGATCGTCGTCATCAACAAGATCGACCGTCCGGACGCCCGCCACGTCGAAGTGGTCAACGAGGTGTTCGACCTGTTTGCAGCGCTTGACGCCACCGACGAGCAGCTCGACTTCCCGATCCTCTACGGTTCTGGCCGCGATGGCTGGGTCTCGGAAAATCCGGAAGGCCCGAAGGACCAGGGCCTGGCGCCGCTGTTCGACCTCGTCATCAAGCATGTGCCGGAGCCGACCGTTCATCCCGGCCCGTTCCGCATGATCGGCACCATCCTGGAAGCCAATCCGTTCCTCGGCCGCATCATTACCGGCCGTATCGAGAGCGGCACGCTGAAGTCCAACCAGGCGGTCAAGGTGCTGCACCATGACGGCACCCAGATCGAAACCGGCCGCATCTCCAAGATCCTCGCTTTCCGTGGCCTCGAGCGCCAGCCGATCGAAGAGGCGCAGGCGGGTGACATCGTCGCCATTGCCGGCCTGTCCAAAGGCACCGTCGCCGACACGTTCTGCGACCTGGCGGTGACCGAGGCGTTGCATGCGCAACCGATCGATCCGCCGACCGTGACCATGTCTTTCCTGGTCAATGATTCGCCGCTCGCCGGCACTGAAGGCGACAAGGTGACCAGCCGCGTCATCCGCGACCGCCTGCTGCGCGAAGCCGAAGGCAATGTCGCGCTCAAGATCGAGGAATCGCCCGACAAGGATTCGTTCTTCGTTTCCGGCCGTGGCGAATTGCAGCTGGCCGTGCTGATCGAGACGATGCGCCGCGAAGGCTTTGAAATCGCCGTGTCGCGTCCGCGCGTCGTCATGCAGAAGGGCGAGAACGGTGAATTGCTGGAGCCGGTCGAGGAAGTCGTCATCGACGTCGACGAGGAGCACGCCGGCATCGTCGTGCAGAAGATGTCGGAGCGCAAGGCCGAGATGGTCGAGCTGCGGCCTTCGGGCGGCAACCGTCAGCGCATCGTCTTCCACGCGCCGACGCGCGGACTGATCGGCTACCAGTCGGAACTGTTGACCGACACGCGCGGCACCGCCGTGATGAACCGGCTGTTCCACGCCTACCAGCCCTACAAGGGCGAACTGCCGGGCCGCACCAACGGCGTGCTGATCTCCAACGAACAGGGCGAGGCAGTGGCCTATGCCATGTGGAACCTCGAAGACCGCGGCCCGATGGTCATCGACCCGGGCGTCAAGGTCTATCAGGGCATGATCATCGGCATCCATAGCCGTGACAACGACCTCGAAGTGAACGTGCTGAAGGGCAAGAAGCTGACCAACATCCGCGCCGCCGGCAAGGACGAGGCGGTGAAGCTGACGCCGCCGATCCGCATGACGCTGGAGCGCGCGCTGGCCTGGATCCAGGACGACGAGCTGGTCGAGGTGACGCCTAAGACCATCCGCCTGCGCAAGCTCTATCTCGACCCGAACGAGCGCAAGCGCTTCGAGAAGTCGGCCAAGGTTGTGGGCGCGGCGTAATCGTCTGATTTCCAAATCCGGAAGGAGGCGAAGCACCGATGTGCTTCGCCCTATTTCGATTATCTGCTCGCCCTTGAGATGATGGTTTCTCGGTCGGCTTCGCCGGAGAGATCAATTCGCACGATCGTGCCATCGCGAGCCGGCTTGCGCAAAGCCCTGGCGCCTTCGGAAACGACAAACAGCAATCGTTTCTCCTCCAGCGCCTGAAGCCTTGATCGCGAGATGCCGAGTTCGCCGGCGAGCAGACGGTCTAGCCGCAGCGATGTCGGCATTTCCAGCCCAAGCCTGATTTCAAGCGCGGCTGCGGGTTCGCCTTCGCCGCCGAGCCGGTGTTTGTGAACGGCGAAATCGGGAAACTCCTCGACGCGGCCGACTCGGTTTCGCAAAGCCGCGACATCGAAGGCATGGCGGCGGGCGAGGGCCGGATCGTTGCTTTCGAGCGCTGCCAGCAGCGCGGGTTCGATGTCGCGGCGGTTGCAGCGTTCGAAAATGCCGAAATTCCACGAATTGTCGCAGTCGATGCAGCGATAGATCAGCCAGACATCAATGCGTTTGCCATTGGCGTTGACGCGGAATTTGTCGCTGCAGCGATAGGCTTTCACGGCGCCGCAGCGGTTGCAGTGGATCAGGGGTCGAGGTGCGATTTCGGGCGCGATTGCCCAGTGGATAGCGAGATGTTGGGACAAGCCGGAAGACCTTCCAGTGTGGAAGTTCTTCAGGTCGGCAATGGCGAGATGCCCATGCGGGCACGGCGTGGCGAGAGCTAGCTACGTCGGAAATCAGCTGTCACGGGCGGCAAAGCGCGCGACAACGGTTCAGCAGTGCCAAACCGGTCTCGAACCGCCGCCTGAGGAACACGTGAAATTGAGCAGGCACCGCTTAATGCGGCGCCCTGCCAAGCGTGATCAGGGGAGTTGGCGAGACCGGCGGTTACTGAGGCAAAATGAAGCTCGAAATGGATGTCGGGACGGCTCTTCTAGCGATAAGATGCCGAGCGGGCAAGGTTCATAGCGGGTGTCTCGCCATGCTCAGGCGAAGGCGATCTGTACCTTCATCGATTTGTTGCGGTCGCCGGCGATCTCGAAGGCCGCAACCGCCTCGTCCATCGGATAGATGCCGGTCAGCAGCGGCTTGACGTCGACGCGACGGTTGTTGATCAGATCGACGGCCAGCGCGAACTCGTCGTGGAAACGGAAGGAGCCGCGCATTTCGATCTCCTTGGCGACGATGAGATTCTGAGGCAGCGACATGTCGCCGCCTAGGCCGAGCTGCACGAGCACCCCGCGCGGCTTCAGCACATCGAGCCCGGCTCGCACCGCGCGCTCATCGCCGGAGCATTCGAACATGACGTCGAAACTGCCCTTCTCGACATTGTAGCCAGCGAGCTTGTCGGCATCTGTGGCGACATTGATGGTGCGGTCGGCGCCGATCTCGTTGGCCTTGGCCAGAACCGCGTCCATGACATCGGTGACGACGATCTCACGCGCGCCGTGGACACGTGCGGCAAGGATGCTGAGCGCACCGATCGGCCCGCAGCCGGTGACCAAGACCCGCTTGCCGAGCAGCGAGCCGGCGCGGTTGACGGCATGCAGCGTTACCGCGAACGGCTCGGCAAAGGCGGCTTCGTTGATGGAGACATGGTCGGCGATCTTGTGGCACTGCCAGGCCTCGGCGGCGAGGCACTGGCGGAAGGCGCCCTGTATATGTGGCATCGGCATGGCGCTGCCGTAGAATCGCATGTTGAGGCATTGGTTCTGCACGCCCTGCAGGCAGTACCGGCACGCATTGCAGGGCCGGCTGGGCGAAATCGCAACGCGGTCGCCGACGACAAGGCTGGAAACGCCGGCGCCAAGTGCCTTCACCGTGCCGGCGACCTCATGGCCGAGGATCATCGGCTCGCGCAGGCGCACCACGCCGAAGCCGCCATGATTGTAATAGTGCAGGTCCGAGCCGCAGATGCCGCCGGCCTCGACCGATATTTCGACCTGTCCGGCGCCAGGCGCGCCAGGATCGGTCTCTTCGATGCGAAGGTCTTTTGCCGCGTGGATGACGATTGATTTCATGGCCGCGATCCTTTCTCAAACCACCAGCGCGGGCAAGGTCTGACCGCCGAAATTTGCCGCGTCGGCTGGCCCACTAGGCTGCAGGGTGCCAAATCGCCACCGATCGGATATTCTTCGCCATCCAACGCTCGAAGGCTCCGTCATGCACCTCACCTCGCTCCTGATCTTCGCTGCCGCTTTGTTCGTCGCCGCCGGTTCGCCCGGCCCGTCGATCGCAGCCCTTGTCGCCCGCGTCATCTCGAAAGGCTTTCGCGACGTATTCCCGTTCCTGCTCGCCATGTGGATCGGCGAGGGCATCTGGCTGTCGCTGGCGGTGTTCGGGCTGGCGGTCGTGGCGCAGACCTTCCATTTCGCCTTCGTCGTCGTGAAATGGATCGGCGTCGCTTACCTCGCCTACCTCGCCTTCAAGATGTGGACCGCACCTGTCGACGCAAAAGAAGGCGAGATGCCGCGCGAGGATTCGCCGGCAAAACTGTTCTTTGCCGGCATGGCGGTGACGCTCGGCAATCCCAAGATCATGATGTTCTATCTGGCGCTGCTGCCGACGATCATCGACCTCGCTTCGGTGAGTGTCATCGGCTGGGTCGAACTGACGGCGACGATGGCGGTGGTTCTGATCGCCATCGATCTCGCCTGGGTCGTCGCGGCCTCACAGGCGCGCAAGCTGCTCAAAAGCAGGCGCGCCATGAAGATCGCCAACCGAATCAGCGCCACGACGATGGCCGGCGCTGCCGGTGCCATCGCGGCGCGTTGACCTCTCCTACGAGGAGAAGGAAACTTTCACCTCGCCATGGCGTGGTATTCGTCGTTCGGCCGCATGTCGATGGCCGCCGCCACGCGGTTCGACATGTTGAAGAAGGCGGCGGTCGAGGCGATGTCCCAGATGTCGCGGTTGGTGAAGCCGGCGTTGCGCAGTGCTTCCCTGTCCGCCTCGACGATCTTTGCCGGCTCTTCCGTCAGCTTGACGGCGAATTCGAGCATCGCCGTCTGTTTCGGTGAAAGATTGGCAGCGCGGAAGTTCATCACCATCATCTCGCCGAGAGCCGGATCGCCGGAGAGCTGGCGCACCGCCGCGCCATGCGCGGTCAGGCAATAATAGCAGTGATTGATCGAGGAAACGACGACCGCGATCATCTCCCGTTCCAGCTTCGACAGGCCGGATTCACCCAGCATCAGATCATTGTAGGTGTCGGTAAAGGCGCGCAGCTTCTTCTCGTCGAAGGCATAGGCAAGAAGCACGTTGGGAACCAGGCCGAGCTTTTCCTCGCATTTGGCGAAATAGGCTTTTGTCGCCTCGCTCAGTTCCGCGATACCGAGGTCAAGTGCGCTGATTTTGCCCGACATGGGGTCTCCCTCCTGGTTCACCGCCGCCTGACCGTCGAATTCCTGTAATTCTTATCGAGCCGTCAAACCTTTGTCGCCAAACAGCGGTCATCTGCTACCATAGTCGTAAAAGCATGTGACGGGAGGACAACATGGCGAGCGTGAAATCCGCAGCTAAGCCGAAGAAAACAGCCACTGCCGGGGTGAAACCCGACGGGAAGCCGGCCAGGCTCGCCGACTATCTGCTGGCCCGCGCGCCGGCCGAAGACATTGCCGCGTATGACGCCGCCGACCTGGAGCGCGCCGCCGACCTGGCAGGACGTGCGGTCGCCGCCCACAAGAAGGGCCAAAGTGTCGTCGCCGTCGATGCCGGGCCGGGCGTATACCGCGAGGGCCGCCCGATGACGATCATCACCGTCGTCAACGACAACATGCCGTTCCTGTTCGATTCGATCCTCGGCGAGATCACAGAAACTGCCGGCGAACCGACTTTGGTCACCCATCCGGTCATCGTCGTGCGCCACGGCAAGGCCGGCGTCGACGAGATCCTCGGCGACGGCGGCGCCCTCAAGGACGATGGCAATCACGACCGGCTGAGCGTCGTCCATGTCCATATTCCGCGCCTGACGGCGGAGCAGGCCGACGCGCTGGCCGACCGCCTGCGCAAGATGCTCAACCAGGTGCGCGCCGCCGTCAGCGACTGGAAGCCCATGCTCGCCCGTCTCGACCAGGCGATTTCCGAATTCCGCTATTCCGCCGTGCCGCTCGACAAGAAGAGCGTTGCCGAGGCCATCGCCTTCCTTGAGTGGCTGCGCGACGACAATTTCACTTTCCTCGGCATGCGCGAGTTCAAATATTCCGGCGGCGCGGAGAGCGGCAATTTGGAGCGCGCCGACAAACCCGGTCTCGGCATCCTCGCCGACCCGGATGTGCTGGTGCTCCGGCGCGGCACCGAGGCGGTGACGACGACGCCCGAAATCCGCGCCTTCCTGCATGGGCCGGAGCCGCTGATCGTCACCAAGGCCAACGCCAAGTCGCTGGTGCACCGCCGCATTTATCTCGATTATATCGGCGTCAAAACCTACACCGCCAAGGGCACGCTTGCCGGCGAGTTGCGCATGGTCGGCCTGTTCACCTCGACTGCCTACACGCGCTCGGTGATGAAAATCCCGTATCTGAGGTCAAAGGCCGAGACCATCATCGCCAAGTCCGGCTTCGACCGGCACGACCATTCCGGCAAGGCGCTGATCAACGTTCTGGAGAGCTATCCGCGCGACGAGTTGTTCCAGGTCCCGGTGCCGGTCCTGAAAAAGCACGCCGCCGCCATTCTCGGCCTGGTCGAGCGGCCGCGGGTGCGGGCGCTGGTGCGCGCCGACCAGTTCGACCGCTTCGTCTCGATCCTCGTCTTCGTGCCGCGCGACCGCTATGACAGCGTCGTGCGCGAGAAGATCGGCACCTATCTCAAGACCGTCTTCGAGGGCCGTTTGTCGGCTTATTATCCGGCGTTTCCGGAGGGCGGGCTGGCGCGTGTGCATTTCATCATCGGCCGCTCGGGCGGCAAGACGCCGAAGGTCGAGCAGGCGGCGATCGAAGCGGCGATCCGCGATATCGTGCGAACCTGGGACGACGCGCTGGCCGAAGCTGCGGAAGCCGTCGGCGGCGATCCATCGCTGAAGGCGATCGCCGCGCGTCTGCCTGAGAGCTATCGCGATTCCTTCAGCGCGGCCGTCGCGCTGAAGGATGCGGGGCGCATCGCCGGCATCAGCACCGCCAACCCGATCGCCATCGACTATTACCGCCATGCCGAGCAGAAACCGCATCAGGCAGCGCTGAAGATCTACCACCACGGCAGCCCGGTAGCGCTGTCGCGTCGCGTGCCGGTGCTGGAAAACATCGGCTTCCGCGTCATCAGCGAGCGCACCTTCGAAGTTGGCGAGGACGGCGGCGACACCGTCTTCGTCCACGACATGGAGCTGGAGAACAGCTACGGCAAGCCGATCGACCTCAGCGATGGCGGCGCGCTGTTCGAGGACGCGTTCCTGTCGGTCTGGCGCGGCGACATCGACAATGACAGCTATAACGGGCTTGCCCAGACCGCCGGCCTGTGGTCGGGCGAAGTCAGCATTCTGCGCGCCTATGGCCGCTACCTGCAGCAAGCCGGTATCCCGCAGAGCCAGGATTTCATCGCGGCCGCGCTCAACCGCTATCCCGACATTGCGCGCGGCCTGCATGCACTGTTCGTCGCTCGTCTCGGCCCGACCGCCGAGACGGAAGGCGTCGTCGCCGCCAAGCACCTCAAGGCCAAGATCAAGGACGCGCTGGAGGAAGTCCCCAACATTGATGACGACACCATCATCCGCCGCTATCTCAACCTGATCGAAGCCTCGTTGCGCACCAATCATTTCGTTGCGGGAACGAAGGCGCGGGGCCAGTCACTGGCGATCAAGCTGGACTCGCAAGCGGTCGATGGCCTGCCGGCGCCGCGGCCGTGGCGCGAGATCTTCGTCTATGGGTCCGAGGTCGAGGGCGTGCATCTGCGCTTCGGCCCGGTTGCGCGCGGCGGCCTGCGCTGGTCGGACCGCGCCCAGGATTACCGCACCGAGGTGCTCGGCCTGGTCAAGGCGCAGCAGGTCAAGAACGCCGTCATAGTGCCGGTCGGCGCCAAGGGCGGCTTCTATCCGAAGAAGCTGCCGATGAGCGCCGGCCGCGACGCCATCTTCGAGGCCGGCACCTCGGCCTACAAGAATTTCGTTTCCAGCCTGTTGTCGATTACCGACAATATCGGGCTGGACGGTGTCATCCCGCCGGCCGGCGTTGTCAGGCGCGACCCCGACGATCCCTATTTCGTCGTCGCCGCCGACAAGGGCACGGCGACCTTTTCCGACACCGCCAACGCCATCAGCGAAAGCCACGGCTTCTGGCTCGACGACGCCTTCGCCAGCGGCGGCTCGGCCGGTTACGACCACAAGAAGATGGGCATCACCGCCAAAGGCGCCTGGGAAGCGGTCAAGCGGCATTTCCGCGAGATCAACCGCGACATCCAGGCCACCCCCTTCACCGTCGTCGGCGTCGGCGACATGTCGGGCGACGTGTTCGGCAACGGCATGCTGCTGTCGCCGCAGACCAGGCTGATCGCCGCCTTCGACCATCGCGACATCTTCATCGATCCCGATCCAGACAGGGTGGCGTCGATGGCCGAGCGCGAGCGCATGTTCGCGCTGCCGCGTTCGTCCTGGCAGGACTATGACAAGACCAAACTGTCGGAAGGCGGCGTCATCGTCTCGCGCAGCCAGAAGTCGATCACGCTGCCTGCGGCAGCGGCGGCGGCGATTGGCCTCGCCAAGACCACCGCGACACCGGCCGAGATCATGACCGCCATCCTCAAGGCGAACGTCGACCTTCTGTGGTTCGGCGGCATCGGCACGTATTTACGGGCCTCGGGCGAAACCAATGCCGAAGTCGGCGACCGCGCCAATGACGCCATCCGCATCACCGCGCTCGATGTGCGGGCGAAAGTGATCGGCGAGGGCGCCAATCTCGGCGTCACGCAGCGTGCCCGCATCGAATTCGGCATGAATGGCGGTCGCTGCAACTCCGATGCCATCGACAATTCCGGCGGCGTCAACTGCTCCGACGTCGAGGTCAACATCAAGATCGCGCTGGCGTCCGCCATGCGCAAGGGATCGCTGACCCGGCCGGCGCGCAACAAGCTGCTGGCCGAGATGACCGACGAGGTCGCCGGCCTCGTGCTGTCCAACAATTACGAACAGACGCTGGCGCTTTCCATCGCCCGCAAGCGCGGCCTTGCCGACATCGCGCACCAGAGCCGGTTCATGGCGGCGCTGGAGGCTCGGGGCCTGCTCGACCGCGCTGTCGAGACGCTGCCGTCGCCGGCCGCCCTTGCCGAGCGCGAGGCGCGTGGCGAGCCGCTGACCCGGGCGGAGCTTGGCGTGCTGCTCGCCTATGCCAAGATCGTGCTGTTTTCCGACATCGTCGCCAGCGACGTGCCTGACGACGCGCATTTCGACCGCGATCTGATGGGCTATTTCCCTGACCGGATGGCGAAGAAATATGCGGCCGAGATCCATGGCCACCGGCTGCGCCGCGAAATCATCGCCCGCGTCGTCGCCAACGATCTCGTCAATCGCGGCGGACCGTCATTCGTCAACCGGCTGCAGGAAGCCACGGGGCGCAGCGCGGCCGACGTGGTGCGCACCTTCGCCGTGGTGCGCGACGGCTTCGCGTTGCCGGCGCTCTATCAGGAGATCGATGCGCTGGACAGCCACATCGACGGCCAGGCGCAGCTCGATCTCTACCAGTCCGTCAGCCGGCTTATCTTCGTGACCAGCGGCTGGTATCTGAAGAACGATGCCGGCACCGCAGCGCTCGGCCAGCGCATTGCCGAACTGCAAGAGGCGCGCATGGCGCTGGAGCCGAAGCTGCTCTCGCTGCTACCGGCCTTCTCGCGCGAGCGGGTCGAGGAGAGGCGGTATGGCCTGTTCAAGGCCGGCGCCCCCGAAAAGCTCGCCGGGCAGCTGGCAATGGCCGATGTGGCGGGACTGATCCCCGACATCGCACTGACGGCGCGCACGGCCAATGCCGACGTCGTCGCCTCGGCCAAGGCGTTCTTCGCCGTCAGCGATGCCTTCCGCATTCCGCGCGTCGAAGAGGCGGCGCGTTCAATCACGCCGTCGGACTATTACGACCAGCTGGCGCTGTCGCGCGCCACCGACACGATCGGCGCGGCGCGGCGCGGCATTGCGGTGGCGGCTCTCGCCGGCCATGCCGGGACGGGGGATCCTGTGGCGGCCTGGCTGGAAGCCGGAGGCGAGCGCGTGGCGCGCATCCGCGAGCGGCTGCAGGCGCTGACCGAAGGCGGGGATATCACCGTGTCCAGGCTGTCGGTGGCTTCGGGGCTGATGAGCGATCTGACGGGGATGTGAGGCTCGGGACTTTACCCTCCCCCTTGTGGGGAGGGTCGCTGCGAAGCAGCGGGGTGGGGGTGCGGCACCGGCCCCCCCCCCGACCCGCGGGGCCGCCAGCCCCCCACGGGGACGGGGGGGGCCGGGGGCGGTGGTGGCGTCCTTCTGGAGGGGTGCAGCGGGGG
>NZ_JAMYPU010000054.1:0-17438 GCF_040320535.1 Mesorhizobium sp. M0676 | reverse complement strand
ATAGCGGCTATGGATCCGGTGCGACACTCTGCGGCAAAGAGGGCAAGGTCGCGCTGGCGCCCCTGAGCGGGCGGTAACGGCAATCACTCCTTCGCTCTCGGCGATGGCCTCGACGGCTAATCCCACCGGGATCAACGACGACAAACGCAAATTTCTCACCATGGTGCTTATTCCCCTCAGAAAACAGCACAACGCCAGCAGCGAAAATCATCAAATGTGAGTCAGAGCCCCTTTTGCGAGAAAATACAGGGCCCGATTCCACGGTCATTGACAGTTCTCCCCCCTCTTAAGTGTGCCAGACAGCTTGGTGCTGGGAGATGCGACCACAGGATCTGTCGAAGCCGCGTAAAATAGGGGACTACTCCATCGACCGGATTACGTGAGGCAGATGGAGGCGGCCTGCCTTATGCAGTCTCAAGAGGATCGACATTCGCTCGCGTTTTCAGGCGGTTTGCCGACCTCCAGTCAGCATGCGGACGCCTTTGGATGGGCATATTCGCACATCCTACAAAGCAGAAAGCCATCCGTCCCATCCATGCGGTCGATGATTTGGCTAAAAACTGGCCCGTCAAAAAGATCTGCGTATTCGTCGCGCAGAAGATTGCCCAATACGTGTCGCCGTTCAAAATCCATGCAGCAGAGCGTAACGTCACCGTTTGGGAGAAGAACATTTCGATACTGCCGACCGTCAACGCATGTCAGCGCGCCGACGACTGGCTGCCGTGGTTCGACGATCTTCGGATTGACGCTTCCACCCCTGCTGCTCAGAGGCCGCGCGCGAACTAGCGCTTCGGCGGGGATTATCCCGGCGATATCCGGATGGACCTCGCCCAGGACTATAAACCGAATCGAGGCGATGTCTGTGTCGACCACTTGACGAATCAAAGCGAGATACTTGTCTCCGACAAGACGCCTATTCATGTATGCGCCATCATCGAGAACATGGACCACGAATACCCTTGAGCGCAGCGCCTGCAAGCGGTGTAGATCCCGCCCCTTCATTCCTACAAGCGTCGTGAAAATCCGGATGCCATGGCCTCTGGCGTAAGCGTGCTCGACCATTTCGGTGCAATCCGGATTGAGCCAAGGCTCGGAGTATCCGGCGAAACTAATGTCGACGGAAGTTGGTACGCGCGCCAGACATCGCTTGAAATCTTCAAGACGAAGATGCTTCACATGAGAAACCGCCCTTTGCCGATGGGCGAACTTGTCCTGCGGACAATAAGAACATCCGACGATGCAGCCGGTGGTCGTCGTTATTTCTAAAACCCTGCCGCCCGGAATGGCAGAGCCCAGTTCCTGTAAGATCATGAGATATTCCTCCACCCTTCTGGCGCACTTGATCAATCTTGAAATTTCTCATATAACAACTTAGTTGACTCAATTGTATAGTTTGTTTCGCCATCCACCTTGATTTAGTTCTCTTGTGGTATCGGTCTATCGACTTTGTCTAATATTTCAGGATTATACTCTCAGCTAACTGACTTCCTCAGCAAATATCCATCGCTAATTTCCAAATGAACTCAGTCTGCTTCGCTTGAGCGGCTGATTAACCGCCGGCTCCCTCGGTTTGCTGGGCGGCCCTCGAACCAACTTTGGGCGCATCGCCGGTACGCAGCACGGCGGAATCGCAATCTGTCGAGCGTCAGCCGTTGCGGAAGGTGTAACTGAACCGTTAATGGCCGGCCCGCCGCCGAGGTGCGCGTAGAGCACCCTCGATCCCTCTGGAAAGAAGCCTTTCTGGACGAGGTCGATCATCCCTTGCATCGATTTGCCCTCGTAGACGGGATCGGTAATTATACCCTCGAGCCTCGCACACAGGCGGATGGCCTCCTTGGTTTCCTCGGACGGAAGGCCGTAAGAGGGAGACGCGTACCCCTCGAGCAACACCACGTTAGCCTCGACGATTTCCGTGCCAAGGGCGACGAACTTCGCAGTATACCGGGCAATGTTTAGCACCTGCGCCTTGGTTTGGGCGGGGATGGCAGAAGCATCTATACCGAGGAGATTGCGCTGTTGACTGTCTGTGGCAAATCCAACGAGCATGCCGGCATGCGTCGAGCCCGTGACCGTGCAAACGACAATGTAGTCGAAGGCAAACCCAAGCTGTTTCTCCCGGGCGCGCACCTCCTCCGCGAACCCGGCGTACCCAAGCCGGCCATATTTGTGAACTGAGGCCCCGGCCGGTATCGCGTAGGGCCTGCCGCCCCTTGACTTGACCTCATCGAGCGCCTGTTCCCAACTACGGCGGATGCCGATATCGAACCCCTCGTCGACAAGGCGCACTTCTGCTGCCATGATCCGACTCAAGAGAATGTTGCCGACCCGGTCGTAGACGGCGTCCTCATGTACTACCCAGCTCTCCTGAACCAGGAGACATTTCATGCCGATCTTGGCCGCGACCGCGGCGACCATCCGCGTGTGGTTGGACTGCACGCCGCCGATGGAGACAAGCGTCGGCATTTGACACGATCGCGTCGGGGATGATGTATTCGAGCTGACGGAGCTTGTTTCCGCCAAATGCGAGACCGGAGTTGCAGTCCTCGCGCTCGGCGTAGATTTCCACCCTGCCTCCCAGCTGCTTGGAGATGCGGTCGAGCTTCTCAGTGGGCGTGGGCCCAAAGGTGAGCGGATAGCGTTCGAACTTTTCCAGCATGTTCTCTCCGGCAACACGCGATGGAGCTGAATTGGCCATGGATGAGTCATTCTAGAGGTGTCTTTGGTTTGAGGTCATCTGCGTTATCCGGCGCCGAAGAGTCCCATTACTCTTTCCAGGGTCATCGAGAGTTGCAACCGCACACCGGCGTACTGCGAGAGGGCTACGATGGTATGGCATTCAAGAACTGCATCTCCTGGAATACTAGAATGACCGGATTGCGGTCGCCAATCGACTTCTCAAAGTAGTCCTTCTAATATCTGCTCAATATTTATGGTTGGTCCAAAGTGGTGCCAGCTTGAGCACCGACCTTGTCATGGCACCTCAAGGCAGCAGCAGCGATATGGCTAGCATTTGATCGCGCTGGAACAAATCTGCGGATTCATTCGTCACCTCATCGAGGTCTGGCGGCTCGGATCCAACTTCCTTGCAACTGCCGAAATGCTCAGCCCTTTGGCCAACTCGGCTATCGCAGCCAGACCGCCAGATCAGAAAGAGCACGCTTGCGAAATACGCCAGCTGAAGGAGCAGCGAACAAGCCAGCGTCGTGACGACTACTGTGCGGATGGAATGAGAAGCGAAGTAGATGGTCAGAGCGGTGCTGCACAGGACCATTCCCAGGACGCGACAAAAGATTCTAAAGGGCAACGCCGTTCTCCTGGTTTTGTCTCCTCAGATCATGCTGCGACCTGGTCGGCCCCAACATGGGTCTGGCAGTTCTTCGGGCAGACGCGGGCGCAGGCTCCGCAGCCAATGCAGCGGCCGGCATGATCGACGACCATGATCATGCGATTGAGCTCGCCGTCGAAATCGTCGTCTCCGCCGTCGCAGGCACCGAGGATTTCACCCGCGTCATCGACGCCGTAAAGATGCATGACCTCGCGCGAGCACACTTTGAAACAGCGTCCGCAGCCGATGCAGGTCATGCCGTCTATAGCGGTGAGATATTCCGGCACCCATCCGGAGCCGTCGCGGGTGGTGAATGTGTTCGTCATCGTAACTTCTTCATTGCAGCGAGCTCTCTCCTGGCACCATCCAACTCGGCAAAAACGGCCGACGTTTCCTCGGCAACTTCCTCTATCTCCGTCCATTTTGCTGGGAGATCCTCTGCAAGGTCGCGCAATTTCATCTTGGCAATTGCCGCGCGCAGCTGAAGCTTTCGGACTTTCGTTCCCATCTCATCCAGCTTTGACATAGATCCTTCCTCGAAATCGGTTTCATCAAGCCGGCGCCACGTCGGGATAGGCTTCGATGGCTGCAGTCGCATCGTCGACCAGTTTCGTACCGGCCTCCGCGAGCTTCCTGAACGTCTCGAAGCCGAACCGGTGGATGTCTCGACAGAGCGACCAACCGCCCGCCAGTGAAGAGCAATCGTCCGAAGCCCATGGGCCTCATCTCCATCGTTGGCGATGTCATCAGGCCGGAGCGCTCCTCGATACTTAAGCCCGACGGCCGTGTAGAATATATCGACCCTCCACAGCACGTCCGGATCGGGATCGCCGATAATGGGATCGCACGGCGCTGTTTTCTGGTGATGCTGAGGTCGCCCAGCAGTTCGGCGTCCGATTTGCCGTCCCATGAGCCGGAGGCATCCTGAGCACGGATCAGCCGCACGAGGCATTTGACGAACGGGGTGGCAAGGGCCGCCTCGTCCTCGTTGACAGCAGGGCTGACCGCGGCTTCAGGAATTTCATATTCTCCTCATTGCAGTCCTCTTCCTCGATGGACCATTTCCTTTTTCGGAGACGCCTACTTCGGGCAGACTTGCGCAGCCGACGCCCGGCTCGGGCCGGCCGATTCCACCCAATTGACGTTCCTGTGGCCGACCTTGGACGCGTCCACGACTGCGAGGTCTTCCACCACGGCCAGAATTCGCGTCGAACATCACTTCCGCCGCGATGCGGCCGCAGGTCATCGCAAGATACGAACCTCGAACCTGCTGCAAACGATCCGCCCTGTGCTGCATGGGGCCTGCTTGCTGCGGCCACGCCAGGGAAATGGATGAACCGTCCAGTAAACATTCCGACCACCCCCCTTCTTAAGTATTCTTCTCGCCCGGCCGCGCTTTGGCACCTCCGGGAGGCTTGTTTTGCGGAGCCGGACAGAGAGCGCCGTAACAAACCTTGCCGCTTCTGTAATTGGCCAGTGCCTGCAGCAAATCCGGCAGATGCTGCTCTTTCAGTTCGTCCGGGACAGGCTCCGGACCGTCCAGCGACTGCAGTGCCAGTTCGACCAACTCGATCGCGCGATCATTTTTGCCGTTCGCGTGATAGTACCGGGCGACCGCGGGATAGGACCGGAACTTAGGACTGTCGCCTTGCGGGGGATTCAGCGCCAGGATGTGTTCGGACAGCTCCTTGCCCATCGCGAAGCGCTCAGCAGGGGGAAGGCGCGAATGGTTATTGGCCGGATGGAAAAGTTGGTCTAGCGCCGAAACCATCCAATCCTCGGAATTTTTGTCGATCGCGTCGCGAACCAACTGGCGCATCACGGGCAAGCCGGTCCACATGTCTTGTATTTTGTGAAGCAACAGATGTGCATGGGCCAGGCGGAAATTGAGGTCGTCCGGCATCAAGGCGATGCCCTCTTCGATCGCCCAGAGCGCCGTCTTCCAATCTTCCAGCTTCACCGCCGCCCAGAACCTGTCATCGATCGGCTTCTTCAGCGCTTGTCCGCGCGCCAGGGGTTCGCTTGTGGCGATCCGCTGCTGATCGGCGGCTTTCGCTTTGTTGCTGGTAGGCCAGCTGCCGTTGAACACTTTCGGCAAAACCTCACCGAGTTGGCTCGGATGACCGATAAAGGCGATGCAGCCGTCTCGGTCGACCACGAACGAGGTCGGAATCCCGACGCAAAAGCTGGGTTCCCTCCAAAGCTTCTTCATTTCGCCTGTGTAGTCGAACGCAATCCGATGATTCAGATCCGGGCACTTTTCGGCCAACCACGCGTCCAACTTGGTCCGGGCCTCGACGGCCGTTGGAGCGTCTTCATCAGCCGCGATCCCGACGACCTCAAGTCCGCTGTCCTTGTATTTCTCCTGCAGCTGCATCAGCTCGAGCATCTCCGCCGCAGATAGATCGCACCAAGTTGCCCAAAATTCGACGATATAGACTTTGCCGGGCTGGAAGTCCGCAAGGGGCTCGCCACGCAGCCAGTCCTCCACTTTGATCGAAGGAGCCGGTGACCCCATCCGCAACATCATCTTGCCCTCCAAAGTTATTGCCAAAGGTTGCGTGACCTTATGCGCAAGCTTGTTCCCCTTTGAGACGGGGCACGAGGGTTCAACGAAGGGAGAGCATTGTTCGTCTTGCGCATCTGCGTGCAGTCAGCCTTCACTCAGTGTTGCCGAATCTCAATTCGCAAAGGCCGTGCCAACGCGCTCAGCCGTGCGGTAAATTCTTGATTATGCTTTGAAAAACTTCTGTGGCGCCCAAGATCGCCGCTTGTATTGGATGCCCATATTTTCCGCCATTGTCGGGTCTTGGACACGCATCACCCGCTTCCCGTCGGCGCAGAAGCGTGGCCACCGACGTCTCGACACCTAGGGACGAACAGATGCATGACCGCGTTGGCTACGGCCAGCCTCGTCATCATCGTCCGCCTCAAGCCTTGCTTGAGCTTCTTGTCGTTTCGGTCGCTCAAGAGGTAGCGCAACGCCATTGCGATTGCAGGCGCCGCTCCATCCGAGCATCGCCTCTGCCCTACCTCTTCCGCTTTGCGCTTGAATTCCTGGCTCGCAACGCCAGAGTTTCACAACGAAGCCGGTCATGTCCGGCTGCGTGTCGCGAATAACGCCAGATCGAGGAGGTGATCGGCCCGAAGAGAGCCGGGATCTGCCGGCATGTTCCGGGCCGGTGAACTCTCCCGGATCCTACTTTTGTTGTTCTGTGTCCCTGTGCGCAAGCCCTACAGGGACCACCTGGTGCGAATGTGAGCGTTGTCGGAATTGGCCGGCCTGAATGCCGCTAGGTCGCCACGCGATGGGCCAAGGCAGACTGAAAACGCCGAAGATGCGGCCGCCCTCGCCGCTGACGGCTACCATCCCAGGCGATGCTACGTGATTGATGCCACCGTTCGCGCCGAGGGCCGGCAAGAGCCCGACGACCGTCGGACTCGAATGTCGGTGCGTTGGCCGCTGCACGGTCGTTTCCGTGTTCAGTTCCCGGCCAGTGGTGAGGGAAATCGTGATAACGGCAATACGATGAGGCTATGGTCCGAACGCGGCCTGCCGCGCTGAAACGACTCTCTTTCTCGACCTGACGCCGGCTCAAATATCGGTTGTTTTGAGCGCATTGAGGACTCCTGGGCTTCTGCCCGGCCGTTTGTCTGCGCGTTACGGGTTGTCTCGGCGAGCAGACACCGAGCGCGTTAGAGGCGTCCGGGGAATGTTCTTCGCGACAGCGCTTGCAAGTTGCTCATGAGCTTCGCGAAACCTGCTCGTTTGCGGCCTTCCTCCGACTTGGTATCAGGGTAGGTGACCAGCGGAGTAGAGCTTGGAACAGCATCGGTGCTACTTCAGAACCCGTCAGCGGGCCAAAAACAGCGGCAAAGGCGTGCCAACTATCCATCTTATCACGCTACCGGAGAGCCGCTCGCGCAACCAGCGGCTGCCATAAGCGCCCATGACGATCACGTCGGCAGACGTGTCGATTGCGTGCTGCGCTAGCACCTTGGCCACCGGTTTGCCGCGGCTCGCCAGCCGGTCGACCCAAACCCGAGCACCGTGCCGAGTGAGATAGGCAGCGATGTCGGCTCCCGGCTCGGCGCCGTTTCCGGTGCAGGTCGCCTCCGGATCGACGACCGCGACACGAACTTCCTCAGCACCGGCTAGCAGATGCAGCGCTTCTCGAATCGAACGGGACGCCTCGACTCGCGAATCCCAGCCGACCAGCACGCGCCGTGGAGACAGAGTCGCCTCAGCGCCCTCTGGTACGACAAGCACCGGCTTTCCCGTGTCGAACAAGCTGCCGTTGATAACAAGGGGTCCGAGACTAGTCTCGTTGAGAAGTGCGGGGCCGACGATTGTCAGGTCGGTGCAGAGCGCCCGCTGTCGCACCGCGTCACCGACGCCAGCCTTGTCGCAGTGTTCGGTGTCGACATCATAGCAGCGGCACGTGGCTCTCAGCACTTTGTGAATTTCCCTGCATGTCTTTTCCAGGTTGGCCATCTCCTGTGAAAATTGTTCCCGTGCGGCAATGTGGTGTGTGCGATGTCTAGACCACTCGGGGATGCCACCGCCCAACGGCGGAGGGGACCCAATAAGCGGAGGCGACATCAGGAGCGGCGGAGGCGATATAATTAGTACGGAAAGATACGCGCCGACCTCGGCGCACAAGCGAGCAGCTATTGCGACGTCCTGATCGGAATGGTCAGCTCCCGTCACACTGAGTATTTTCTTGAAGGCCATCTGACTGCTTCCCCCTGAGATGTCGGGCCCGTAGCGCGTTTCGAACCGCAGGACTTGCCTTCCAACGAAGACGGAGAGTGGCACACCATCCGTTCGCGATTCAGTCGTCCAGCTTCTCGAGCGAGTAGCCGGCAGACCTGACAGTACGAATGACGCTACCTGGCGAGGCCGCCTTCAGCGCCTTTCTGATCCGGCTGATATGGACGTCGACAGTGCGTTCACCGACATGGATATTGTCCGGCCAGGCCGCGTCGATCAGCTCGTCTCGGCTGAAGACCTTGCCGGGAGCCTCAAGAAATTGCCGCAGCAGGTTGAATTCGAGAGGTCCGAGGTGGATGTCGTGGCCATTGCCGCGAACTCGGTGGGCATCGAGCTTCATCTCAAGGCTGCCGCAGCAGAGCCAGCTGCCATTTTCGATCCCGTTTGAACCCGGCTTCGGTAGCGCCAGCTTCGTGCGTAGATAGTCGAGCAGCATCGCCGGCGTGAAGGGCCGCACAAAGCTCTCGTCAATACCTGCCTTCAAGAGATCGAGCTGCTGGTTTTCGGCGCCGGGCGCGATCAGCGCAATAACCAGCAGGCCTCTGTTCCGGAACTCCGCCTTGAGCTGGGCACAGATGGTAGACCCTGTCGAGCTTGCCGGCTGGCAGTCCAGCACCACGGCCTGCGGCTCCCGTTCACTGGCTAATGCCAGCGCTTCCTCCACGCTTCTGGCCAGTTCAATCCTGAAGCCATCCACCCCCAGAATGTGGCTGTAGTACAGATACAACTCCGCATCTTGCGAACAGATCAGTACCCCTGGCTTCATCAGCGCTACCCCAAGAACCATATCGGCCTGGACCGCCTCAATTGAGAGGGCTGGCCACCGCATGTCCTCAAGACCTGACATGATCCCCTCGATCGAAAGTCGGTTGCATCACGCCCGCGCCACCTCGGGATGAGCCTCAATGGCTGCGGTGGCATCGCCGGCCAGTTTGGTACCGGCCGCGGCGAGCTTCCAGAACGTCTCGAAACCGAACCGGTGGACGTCGCGCAGGGTTTTCGACAGAACGACCAACCGCCCGGCCGTGAAAAGCACGCGCCCGAAGCCCTCATGGCTCATCTCCATCATCGGCGATGCCATCAGGCCGGAGCGTTCCTCAATCGCAAGCCCGACGGCGGTGTAGAACTTATCGAGCCTCCACAGCACGTCCGGATCGGGATCGCCGATGATTGGAATTGCACGGCGCTGTTCCCTGGTGATGATGAAGTCGCCCAGCAGCTCGGCGTCGGATTTGCCTTCCCATGACCCGTGGGAATCATTGGCACGGATCAGCCGCACGAGGCATTTGACGAACGGGGTGGCAAGGGCCGCCTCGTCCTCGGCGGCAGGGCTAACCTCGGCTTCAAACATTCGTCCACTCCTGATTTCAGCTTTCGTCCTCGAAGGAGGGTTTCTGTTCAGCGACACCTGCCTGCGCCAGCACCTTGCGCAGCCAAGGGGGAGGACAGGTCCTGAGCATCATCTGCGTGCGCAACAGCACCTCTTGGATGGTCTGGGGCTGCGACACTTTGATCGGATGGATCTTTGCGGAAACAAGTTTGGCTGCCGAAGGTCCGCCGATCGCCAGACAAAACAGGAGATGACAGCCCTTTAGCGCCTCCACCTTCGGGGTGATGCGGTCATCGCCCTCAGTTCGATGCTTCCCGCTCTCGTTGGAAACGTCATCGAAGGCCACGGCTTCGAAGAGATTCCACTCCTCGCGCATCACGTCGTAGACAGCAAAGCGCCTGGCCGATCCGAAATGGGCGTTGAGGTTCTTCATGTCCTGCGTGGCGATCGCCACGCGCAATGCGCCGGCTTGGCGTTCTGGCGTCGGTGCGTGAACCTCGTCAGTGACGAGCGAGAGGCGACGAACGGAGCTCATCTGGGATTTCTCGCTTACGGAGTGGATCAAGCGCCTCAGGCGTCGGTGCGTGCCCGTTGGCTTCGAAAATGTTGGCAACCTCGAAGATCAGGTCGCGGGTCCCTTGGTAGAGGATTGTGAGCTTGTGCTGGGCCCCGAGCCGGTCGAAGATCGGGAAGCCGACCCGCATGAGCGGAATGCCGAGGCGCTGCGCCGCCTGGCGGCCGTGGGAATGAGTAACGAGAAGATCGGCGCCGGCGCCAAGCGCTTCCAAATCGCCGAGATCGCCGATTTGAACCGACTGCGCCGGCACTTCCTCCAGAATTTTCGACATAGCGGCCGTTGTGACCGCCGCCGCGATCTCGGAGCCCATGCCGATGAAGAAGCTCGCGAGTTGGTAGAGTTGGTCTGGTTCAGCAGCGATCGCAATTTTCTTGCCTCCAAACTGGAAATGTCCGTCGAGCAACGCGTCCTGCAACTGCGCCCGCCGACGGCGCACCCCAGCCGGCGCCGCCTCGCCCGAAACTGCAGACAACAGCGAGACGAACCGGTCGGCGTCCCTCAATCCAGTCAAGGACCGGAACAGCACGTAAGAAACCCCGGTCAACCTCTGCAGCACCTCGGCCGGGCGGCGCATATGCTCACCGATGACAATGCATCGCTCGGCCGTGCCTAGCTCGCGGATATCCTCGACGCTGGTGCCGCCATAGGTGGTCGTGACCCAACGGTCGGGCAGCGTACCGTCGAGCGAGCCGGAGACGTCCGGCAAAATCACCGGCTGCAGTCCAAAGCTTTCAACCATCTGACGCAAATGCTCAATGTCAGCCACAGTGAGGTTCCATCCAGGCAGGATCACGATCTTCTTCGATTGCCGCGCCTGCTCGCCGGGCAGTGTAATCCCTTCGATCATCGCAGTGACAGCTTTGGCCCAGCCCTCTTCGATCGCGCCGTCGAAATCCGGTGTGTTGGCCAGCACCACCTCCGTACCCGCGAGTTCTTTGGTGCGCTTCAGCCTGATATTGGCGATATCTCCTGCGCAGTCTTCGCCCCGGGTTTCCACCAGCGCGGTCGTGCAAACCCCGATCAGCGTTGGCTTTGTGCGGGCCTTGAGGTTGAGGATCGCCTCTTCCAGATGGTCTGCCCCGCCGAGGATCGTTGCGACCTCGTCCATCGCGGTTGTCTGCAAGGGAATGGCTTCCTTGAAATGCCGCACCAAGAGCACGAGCGCGAAGCTCGTGCACCCCTGGCTGCCGTGGAACAACGGCATTGCGCCGTCGACGCCAAGAAAGGCCAAGGCGGCACCCAATGGCTGCGATGACTTCAGCGGATTGACCGCCGCCGCTTTGGTCTGGGGAAGGATCCGGCCCATTGGCTTCCTCAACACTCGCCGAAATCACCGGCCGTCGTGCCGGAGAATTCCTGGACAGCATGCAAGGTCACGGTCTCGCTTTTCGTGCGCGGCCGGACCTCCCCCGCCGTAGGCTGGCAATCCCATGGTGCCGGCTCCCGCACCTGCGCCCAGATCGGATTGTGAATGGCGATGTCGATCTGGCGTACGAGTTCCACCATGCCGTCATAGCCGGCGTAAGGGTGTAGGCGCTCCTGGTTGATATCGAGCCAAGGTGTCTTGGCCTTGAGCGCTACGAATTGCGTGCGCCCGCCTGATAGCAAGATATCGGCCCTGTGTTCGGAGAGCATGGCGTAAAGCTCGCGCGCTGCCATCTGCTCGAATATATGGTTGTCGTCCTTGAGGATCTGGTTGATGCGCTCCTTGTCTTCGATGGTCGACTTCTTGACAGACGTGCCTACGATCTCGATCCCGATCTCCATCAGCGCATGGACGACCGACCAGGACTTCACGCCGCCGGTGTTGAGCAGCACGCGCTTGCCTTCGAGCCTCAGCCGGTAGGCGGCTAGCTTCTTCCAAGCGATCGCCTCTTCCTCTGCAATCAATAGCTCGGTGCGGCCGAGGATCTCCGGATCGGCACCCTTCTTCACGAGCAGCTGAGATATTTGTCGGAGCGCTTCAGAGGTGGCGCTGATGCCGTAGAAGGAGCCCTCGAAAAACGGGATGCCCCAGCGCTGCCCCATTTTGCGGGCGAGATTGATGAGCGCGGTCGAGCACACCACCATGGCCGCCCGGGCGCGGTGCGCGCCGGCAATGTCCAAGTAACGTGCGTCACCTGGAATGCAGGCGCGCACCCGGATCCCGAGCCGATCCAGCAGCGGCTTCACCAGCCAGAATTCGCCCGAGAGGTTGAATTCGCCAAGAATGTTGATGTCGTAAGGGCCGGCATCGTCGGGCTCGAGCGTGCCGATGACATGCTCGAGCAACGCCTCGCCGGCAAGCTTGTTGCCGAGATTCTTGGAGCCGACGAAGCCCGGCGCATTGACCGGTACAACGGCCAAGCCGTACTTTTCCGCCGCGCGCTTGCAGATGGCCTCGATGTCGTCGCCGATCAGCGCCGTCACGCAGGTCGGATAAACGAAGATCGCCGGCGGCCCATACGCTTCCTTGATCTCGCGGATCGCTTTGAAAAGCTTCCGCTCGCCCTGCCCCATCACCACGTCGAGTTCGGTGAGGTCGGTCGTGAAGCTTGTGCGCCACAGCGTTGGCCCGGACGAAGCCGCACCGCGGTTGTCCCAGGAATTGCCCTCGCAGGCGAGCGGCGCATGGATCAAATGCGCAACGTCGGTGATCGGCTGCAGCACGATCTTGGCGCCATCGAAGGCACAGCCGCCGGCCGCCGCCCCCGGGGTCAGAGGCTTCGAACAGCCCTCCTTGCGCGCCTTGGCATCCTTGCCGCGGTTCTTTTCGCAGGCGGGCTCGTTGAAGACATCCTGGATTTTGGCTCTGAGCGAGGACATTGCGTCGGTCTCCAAAGTCCCTCGGGAAGACGATCGGCCAAAGCCGGCCGCCACGCTTAGCGGGTGAGGTCATACGAATAGTCCGTCACGCCCGTCTCGCTTGTCTCGCGATCGAGCTGGTCGAAGATCTTGTCGAGGATCGTCGTCAGGACGCGCAACCCGCCTTGGTAGCCCATCAGCGCAAACCGATGGTGATGGTGGCGGTCGAAGATCGGAAATGTCAGCCGGATCAGCGGCGTGCCGGTGTCGCGCTCCAGATACTTGCCATAGGAGTTGCCGATCAGCAGGTCCACCGGCTCGGTGAAGAGCAGCGAGCGCATCGCCCAGAGGTCCTTGCCCGCCCAGACTTGAGCATTCTTGCCGAAGGGCGATGATGCAAGCAGTTCCTTCAACTCGGCTTCCCATGCCGAGGTGCCGTTGGTGGCGAGGCAATGGGTCGGCTCGCCGCCCGTCTCCATGATGAAGCGGGCCATGCCGTAGACAAAGTCCGGATCGCCGTAGATGGCGTATTTCTTACCGTGCAGCCAGGATTGGCTGTCCGCCATGGCGTCAACAAGTCGGCCGCGCTCGAGGCGGAGTGCCTCGGGGATTTGCTTGCCGGAAATCGCGGAGACTTCCATCAGGAAGTCGTCGGTAGCCTTGACTCCGAGCGGGTAATGGAACGAGGCCGTCGCCTGCCCCACTCCCTCGCAATACTCCAATGTTTTGCGGGTGTTGTAATGCTGCAGCGACAGCGTCGCCTCGGCGTTGAGTGCCTCCCTCACGTCTTCGATCTTCGTGCCGCCGTCATACATGCGGTATTCGCCGTCGGACGGCGTGTCGAATTGGTCAGAGGCGTCTTGGATGAAGGTATAGGACACGCCTATTAGGTCGAGCAGGCGCTTGAGTTCCCGGTTGTTGCCAACACAGAAGCCGTCGAAACCCGGAATGACGTTGATGGTCCCCTCGGCTTCCGTTCGCTCCTCGCCTTTCCAGAAATGCTCCAAAATCCCCTTGAGCGTGACGTCGTAGCCATCGACATGACTGCCGACGAATGCCGGCGTATGGGCGAATGGGACGTCGAAGTCGCGCGGGACCGAGCCTTCGTCCTTGGCGTTCTCGATGAAGCTGTGCAGGTCATCTCCAATGACCTCCGCCATACAAGTAGTCGAGACGGCGATCATCTTCGGGTCGTAGAGTTGGTACGTGTTGGCGAGGCCGTCGACCAGGTTCTTCAGGCCGCCGAACACTGCCGCGTCCTCAGTCATCGAGGAGGAAACTGCCGAAGCAGGCTCCTTGAAATGGCGCGACAGGTGCGAGCGGTAATAGGCCACGCAGCCCTGGCTGCCGTGGACGAAGGACATGGTTCGCTCGAAGCCTGCGGCCGCGAACACCGCGCCGAGCGGCTGGCAGGCCTTGGCGGGGTTCACGACAAGGGCTTGGCGAGCAAGGTTCTTTTCGCGGTATTCCCACGTCTTGGTGAATTCGCCTTGGTCGGTAACGACCTGGTCCGGGTGAGGACATTCGAAATTCAGCCTCTTCTCCGCGAGCATCTGCCTGTATTCCGGCTCGCGGAACAGGGGCGCGTGGTCGAGAACTTTTTCAGCCGACTGCGGCATGGGCGGTTACCTCTTTGCATCTGGTCCGCCATACGGCGGCACAGGGACGTCGAAAGTTTCAGGTCTCCCGCGGACAAGCGGCCACAGGCGTTCATGGCCTCCCGGCTTCCGGGAGGCCAGGGTTTCATTCGGCTGCGATCGCCGCCGACGGCTCGGCTTTTTTCTTCCAGGGGGCGTCGTAGAGGTTCCAGACCGGGTTGTTGATGGCCAGATCCATATCGCGCGCGAAGATGGCGAACCCGTCGTAGCCGTGATACGGGCCGGAATAATCCCAGGAATGCATTTGACGGAACGGTATGCCCATCTTCTGGACCGGGTACTTTTCTTTGATGCCGGAGCCAACGAGATCAGGACGGATCCCCTCGATGAACTTCTCCAGCTCGTAACCAGTCACGTCGTCGTAGATCAGAGTGCCCTTCTTCACGTAGTGGCCGGTACGCTGATAGTCGTCGTTATGGCCAAATTCGTAGCCAGTGCCGACGATCACCATGCCCAGGTCCTCATATGCCGTGACGACGTGACGGGGGCGCAGCCCGCCGACATAGAGCATCACCGTCCTGCCTTCGAGGCGCGGCCGGTACTTGGCTATGACCGCCTCGACCAGCGGCCGGTATTTGGCTATGACCGCCTCGGCCTTGGCCTCGATTTCCGGCCCGAAGTGCTTGGCTATCTTGCGCAGAGAGGCTTCGGTCTGGGAGGGGCCGAAGAAATTGTACTCCATCCAGGCGATGTCATACTTTTCCTCCATGTGCCGGCAGATGTAGTTCATCGACCTGTAGCAATGGATGAGATTGAGTTTCGCCTTTGGCGCTCGCTCTATTTCGACCAGGGTAGCGTCGCCCGACCAGTTGCCGACCACGCGCAGACCCATCTCTTCGAGCAGGATGCGCGAAGCCCAGGCGTCGCCGCCGATATTGTAGTCGCCGACCACATTGACATCGTACGGGCCGGCCTCGAACTCGAGGTCCTTCTTCTCGAACACCCAGTCGCGGATCGCGTCGTTGGCGATGTGGTGGCCGAGGGATTGCGAGACGCCGCGGAAGCCCTCGCAGCGCACCGGCACGATTGTCTTTTCGTGCTCCTTGGCCTTGTTGCGGGACACAGCTTCGGTGTCGTCGCCAATCAGGCCAATCGGGCATTCGGATTGCACAGTCATGCCCTTGTTCAGCGGAAACAGTTCCTCGATCTCGTCGATGATCCGTTCGAGCTTCTTGTCGCCGCCGAAAACAATGTCCTTCTCCTGGAAATCGGAGGTGAACTGCATGGTGACGAACGTGTCGATGCCGGTCGTGCCGACGTAGTAGTTGCGGCGTTGAGACCAGGAATATTGCCCGCAGCCGACCGGGCCGTGCGAGATATGGACCATATCCTTGACTGGACCCCACACCACGCCTTTCGAGCCGGCATAGGCGCAGCCGCGAATCGTCATCACGCCGGGGATGGACTTGATGTTCGATTTGACCTCGCATTCGGAAAGGACCTCGCTTTCCTCGCCAGCCTCGTCGCGGCTCTTTGCGACGCTGAGGTGCTTTTTGCGGCGCTTCGCCGACTTGTCAGGATATTGCGACAGCACCTCCTCGATAAGCTTCGCATGGAGGGCACCGTCATTCTCGTATTCCAGGCTCATGGGACCCCTTTCAAGGTTCAGGGTGACGCCTCACCGACGAGGCGCCGTTCTTTGAAAGGCGCACCAGGTCCGGCGGCGCCTCATGTCGGCAGTGGTCGCTACTGTGCGGCCGCCTTAGCCGCTTCCTTGACCTGAAGCTCGGCAAGCATCTGCTCGTCCGTCTTCATGATGCCGAAGTCGAGCAGCATGTCCTCGAGCTCCTCCATGGTGATCGGGGTCGGGATGGTGCCCTGGCCCGAATTCCCATGGATCTTCTCGGCCAGCGCCCTGTATTCGCCGGCCTGCTTGGAGTCCGGCGCATACTGGATCACAGACATCTTCCTGAGCTCGGCGTGCTGGACGATGTTGTCGCGCGGCACGAAGTGGATAAGTTTGGAATTGAGCCTGGAAGCAAGCGCCTCGGCGAGGTCGAGTTCGCGGTCGGTTTGGCGCTCGTTGCAGATCAGGCCGCCGAGCCGCACGCCGCCCGAATGGGCGTATTTCAGGATACCCTTGGCGATGTTGTTGGCGGCATAGAGCGCCATCATCTCGCCGGACATGACGATATAGATTTCCTGGGCCTTGTTCTCGCGGATCGGCATCGCGAAACCGCCACACACCACATCCCCGAGCACGTCGTAGGAGACATAGTCGACGTCGTCGTAGGCGCCGTTCTCCTCGAGGAAGTTGATTGAGGTGATCACGCCGCGGCCGGCGCAGCCGACACCCGGCTCGGGTCCGCCCGACTCCACGCATTTGATGCCTTTGTACCCGACCTTGAGCACGTCCGCGAGTTCCAGGTCTTCCACCGAACCTTCCTCTGCCGCGAGATGCAGGACGGTATCCTGCGCCTTCGCGTTCAAGATCAGGCGGGTGGAGTCGGCTTTGGGGTCGCAGCCGACGATGAGGATTCTCTGCCCGAGGTCGACAAGGGCGGCGAGCGTATTTTGGGAGGTGGTGGACTTGCCGATGCCGCCCTTGCCGTAAAAGGCGATCTGACGCAAACCTGACATGTAGCTTTCCTTCCTTGGTTCCATTCATCGCGGCTGCCGCGACATGAATGCCGGTCGGGCAGCTCTAGCCGCCTCACACCTAAGGATCTCAAGACTCATGCCAATTTGGCTGATCGAACCGAAGAATAATTTGATGGTTGCTTTTCAGGGGGTTAGCTTGAGTTCCAAGAAAGGATCGTCGAAACAGCCCGTGTAGCGGACGCGACATTGGCGACACAAAGCGTCGGATCGCGATCCTCAGCCACCGCATTCGTTTGAACCGCACCCTCTGCGGGATGCTGCGAACTCTTCTGTGCCCGCGAGCTGACGTGCTTGCTCAACGCGTCCTAGATGTTTAGTCCCAAGGTTTGATGGGTTGGATCGAGCCTGAATCGTTCGGGCTCTTTTGTCCAGATTTTGCAGATGTATTC
>NZ_JAMYPU010000053.1:0-20909 GCF_040320535.1 Mesorhizobium sp. M0676 | reverse complement strand
CCCGTATAGGACGGGGAGAGGGGCGCTCAGTGGTTTCGCCAATCACAAGCGTTCGAGAGAGAGTGAGAGAGAGAGAGAGAGAGAGAGCCAAGGCTGCGGTCAGCCCTTTCTCCCCGTCACTATACGGGGAGAAATGCCCGGCAGGGCAATGAGGGGCGGCGCTGACCTCCGGTGAGGAGCAAATCAAACGCGCGCTTTGCCTATCGGCAGTAATCTTTACAAAGAGCCGAGCTTGCCCAGATCCTTGGCGACCAGATAGTAGAAAGTCACGCGGCTCTTGGAGCTGTCTGCGGCCAACGCCTTGCAGGTCTTCTCGATCGCTGAGTCGGCTTTCGCCCCGTCGGTCACGCCAAGCTTCTTGGCAACCCAGTTGGTCTTGACGCGCTCCAATTCCTTGGGATCGGTGCAGGATACCAGCGAGGAATCGCGGTTGCGCAGCGCGATGCCCAGATGTTTCACAATCTTGGCAACCACATCCGCATTTGCGGCGGCGTCGTATTTCTTCACGTCTGCGAGATAATCGGCCATCAAATTTCCCCATGTCGGCGCCACGGGATCCGATCGATGGGAGCTGTGGCGCGCTGCCGCAACTTGTGCGCTCGGTCGATACTCCTCACCGTCGCAAAGCTTCGGTTGAGACCGCGCGCGAGTCAACCCTGGGCGCCGCAGTTTGGTGCGGCGAAGAAGTGCCATTGCGGCCTTTCATTTTGTGCGCCCGCCCCCTATATTCGTTTTGTCGGCTCGACCGACTATGGCGATAAATGGGCGATGTAATAAGCCGTTCGGACCCGGGGGCGGTACCCGGCGCCTCCACCAAAAGCCGCTTTGACGACAAAGCGGTTCTTGATGGGGGCGAAATAGGATCGACGAAGGTGTAAAGATCGTACTTTTGCCCGGCATGGTACCACCGTCATCGGGCTAAACCTGTAGTTGCAAATGACAACTATGCGGAAGCACGTCTCGCCGCGTAAGCGGTGCGATAGCTTCAAATCAAGCCCTAGAGGTTCGCACTTCTAGGCGGGGTTCGGAGGTACCTGGCAACAGAAACCTCCACTTCTCCCCTCCTCGATATCGTACGCAATGCCGGCTGCCGCTGGCCAATTTTCGCATGGTCATGGACCGCGAAGCCTACACCAAATTGAGCCATGAGCTGGTGCAATTTGCCGCTGGCGTCGGTCAAAGGCCGTGGTTCTGGCCGGGGCCGGATTACCCCAGACGTGAAAAAGGCCGGGATGACCCGGCCTTTCCGGTTGATTGCGGTCAGCTTACTCGGCCGGCGCTTCAACGGCTTCGCGCGAGCGGCCGAGCGTCAGCTTGGCCAGCGTGAACGAGATCACGGCGCAGAGCGTGATGCCGGCCACCATGGGCAGCGGGGTGCCGTCGAAGAAGATGCCGGCGACGCCCATCGCCAGCGCACCGATGGCGAAGTGCAGCGTGCCCATCAGCGCCGAGGCCGTGCCGGCGATCTCGCCATGCTCTTCCATGGCCAGCACCGACGTCGTCGGGATGACCAGGCCGAGGAAGCCGTAGCCGACGAACAGCAGTGCCGCCATCACATCGAGCCGGTCGACGCCGGTCGCCATGACTGCGAACAGCACCACCATCGTCGTGGCATAGCCGGTCACCGCCACCCAGACGACGCGCTTCAGCCCGAAGCGCTCCGACAGCAGTCCCGTCAGCTGCGACATGCCGATGAAGGCCACCGCATTGATCGAGAAGAACACGCTGTAGACGGAAGGCGACAGCCCGTAATGGTCGATCAGAATGAAGGACGAACTCGAGAGGTAGACGAAGAAGCTGGCGATGCCGAAGCCGGCGATCGCCACCAGGCCGAGGAAATTGCGGTCACCCATGAGGAAGCGATAGCCGGCGAGTGCGGTTCCGAAGGAGGAACCGACGCGTTCTTCCGCCGGCCGCGTCTCCTTCAGCGAGGTCGCCAGCAGAATGGTGGCCAGCAGGGCCGCGCCCGTCACCGTCCAGAACACGGCGCGCCAGCCGAAATTCTCGATGATCTGGCTGCCGGTCAGCGGCGCCAGGATCGGCGACACCGAAAACACCAGCATCAGCAGCGACATCAGCTTGGCGGCTTCGGTGCCGGTGTGCAGGTCGCGCACGATGGCGCGCGGCACCGCCATGCCGGCGCTGGCGCCCAGCCCCTGCAGGAAGCGGAAGGCGATCAGCCATTCGATGGTTGGGCTCATGGCCGAACCAATGCCGCCGACCATGAACAGCGCGAGGCCGCCGTAAAGCGGCAGCTTGCGGCCGACCATGTCGGAGATCGGTCCGACGACGATCTGGCCGAAGCCCATCGACAGGAAGAAGATCAAAAGGCTCATCTGAACGGCGGCGGTGCCGGCATGCAGATCTTCGCCGATCGAAGGCAACGCCGGCAGATACATGTCGATGGCGAAGGGGCCGATAGCGGACAACAGGCCGAGCACGACCGCGATGCGGAGGAATTTGGGACTCATGATAAAGGCTTCTTTCAAGTCTGGTTGGCGCCGCCAACGCGACGACTAACCCTAGGACGTTCCATCCCGTTGAAATCCGACGGCTCAGAGCGAGATTATTCGTCTCTACGGAGCGAATTCCCCATTTATTGTGTCCACAAATTTAGACAGCCTTGTCTAATTCGTCAATCACCTCTATATAGATTTCTATGAAGCTTGCCGTTTCTCCTGACATTTTCCCGCCACGCGGCCACGAGGCCAAGCGTATGTCGATTATCGATGCGGCGGCTTCGGTCTTTTGCCGGGAAGGCTTTGCCGGCGCGAATATCGACCTGATCGCGGTGGAGGCCGGCGTGTCGCGCCAGACCATCTACAATCACCACCGCGACAAGGAAAAGCTCTTCATGGCTGTGGTGCGCGATCTGACGGAGCGCTGCAATGCCGGCATCTTCGCCACCTTCGCCTCTTTCCCAGACCAGCCGAAGGATCTGGAAGCCGACCTGATCGGCTTTGCCGTGCGCATGAATCAGAACTGCATCTGCAACCGCGACGGACGCTTCCTGCGCAAGCTGATCCAGACCGAAGGCGAGCGCTATCCCGAGCTCTTCGCAGAATGGCGCGACCAAGGGCCGGGCCGGACCTGGCCCGCACTTGCCGCCCGTTTTGCCCGCCTCGCCCATGCCGGCCATCTCGCGGTCGACGATCCCGATGTCGCCGCACGCCAGTTCCTGGCGCTAGCCAACGCCGAACTGCAGACCACCTTCATGCTAGGCGGCATGCCGTCGGAAGACGAAGTGTTGCAATCCGCCACCCACGGCGTGCGCACATTCCTGCGCGCCTTCGGCAAGCGCAGATCAGCGGCAGCGGTGGAAAAACAGCTGGCCAGCGCCTGAACGTCAAAGCCGGCGATCAAATCGTCCGTTACGGGCTTCGCTTCGGCGCATCAGCGATCTATATCCGGTTTACGCCGCGCTCAAGCTTGACTACAGCTATGCGGACGATTCAACGGAACCCGACCAGCACATGGCCGACGACCACATCCGCTACGACATTCTGGCCCAGGAGGCATTGCGCGGCGTCATGCGCAAGGTCCTGGCCGAAGTCGCGCGCACCGGCCTTCCCGGCAATCATCATTTCTTCATCACATTCCTGACCGGCGCGCCGGGCGTGCGGGTGTCCTCCAGGCTGCGAGAGCGCTATCCCGAACAGATGACCATCGTCATCCAGTTCCAGTATTGGGACCTCAAGGTGACCGATACCGGCTTCGAGGTCGGGCTGTCCTTCTCCGACGTGCCGGAGAAGCTGGAAATCCCGTTCTCGGCCGTACGCGGCTTCTACGACCCATCGGTCAATTTCGAACTCGAATTCGACGTCAAGACCGACGTCCCGGCGGAAGACGATGCAGCCGCCCAGCCGGCTGCCGAGCCCTTGGCTATCGTCTCCGAGAAAAAGCCGAAGGCCGAGAAGAAGGCAGCTACCACTGAGGCGGAGAAAAAGCCCGCCGTGGCCGATGCCGGCAAGGGCGCCGACGTCGTGTCGCTCGACGCCTTCCGCAAGAAGTAGCGGGACGGACGGCGCGACATGGGCGAAATCGTCAACCTTCGCCAGGTCCGCAAGCAGAAGGCGCGCACCGAAAAGGAAAAGCTCGCCGGCGAGAACCGCGCTCTGCACGGCCGTTCCAAAGCCGAAAGAACTCGTGACCGGCTGACATCGGACAAGGCCGAAAAATTCGTCGCCGGCCACCGCCGCGAACGCCCGGAAGACCAGGGCGATTGATGGACCGCCTGCGGTGAGCCCGGTCGAAAAACGCTCGGTGACCATCCGCGGCCATCGCACCAGCTATTCCCTCGAAAAACCCTTTTACGACGATCTCCTCGCCATCGCCGCCGAGCGCAAGCTGACGCTTGCTGCCCTGGTCGCCGAAATCGACGAAACAAGGCCGCGCGATGCGAATCTGTCGTCGGCCCTCAGGCTCCACGTGCTGGACTGGGCCAAGCGCGACGCCAGAACTTCTTAGGCCTTTATGACCGCGTCCTGTTTCTTGCGGCGGGTGCCAAATCCCAGGAGCGTCGAGCGATCACGTTCCTCGGCAAGCTTCTTCGACCGGACGCGCATCAGATCTTTCCAGCCGACATAGCCGACCAGCCGCGCGTCCTCGCGCGCGACAACCGGCAGATGCGAGACATTGGCCATCAGCAGCTTGTCGGAAAGCCC
This sequence comes from Mesorhizobium sp. M0676, assembly GCF_040320535.1. Taxonomy (NCBI): domain Bacteria; kingdom Pseudomonadati; phylum Pseudomonadota; class Alphaproteobacteria; order Hyphomicrobiales; family Phyllobacteriaceae; genus Mesorhizobium; species Mesorhizobium sp. M0676. The sequence goes on along the minus strand of NZ_JAMYPU010000053.1, from coordinate 16,245 downwards.
CTCGAGATACTCGTCCGGATAGGCAAGCGTGAGCTTGCCGCCGGCAAGCAATTCGCCAAGCGTCGTGGTGCGGTGCTCGCCCGCGCGCCTCCAGCGCAGGATCGCCGGCGGATCGATGACGCCAAGCACCTGGCCGTCTTCGCTGACGACGGGAAAGCTCGGATGCCGCGTCTGGGGCGCGGTCAGGAAGGCGGCTGCGCCATGGAGCGTCATCGTCGCCGGCACGCTCTCCACCTGCGCGGTCATGACCTCGCGCACCCTGGTGAGCGCGAACGGATCGACACGATATTCTCGAACCAGATGATGCCCTCGCCTGGCAATCTTTTCCGTCAGGATCGACCGCTTCATCAACAGCACGGTGACGGCGTGAGCGGCCGCGCAAGCGGCGATCAACGGCACCAGCACATGGGTGTTGCCGGTGAGTTCGACCGCAAAGAAGGTCGCCGTCAGCGGCGCGCGCATGGTGCCGCCCATGGTCGCCGCCATCGCCAGCAACGGCCAGAAGCCGGGCGTCGCCTCAGGCAGGATGCCGGCGAGAACCGCGCCCATGGCGCCGCCCATGATCAGCAGCGGCGCCAGCACGCCACCGGACGTTCCAGAACCGAGCGCCACCGACCAGATGATCGCCTTGACCACCAATAGGACAAGTGCGGCCGTGGCGATCAAGCGACCATCGAGCATGTCGGCGATGTTGTCATAGCCAACGCCCAATGCCTGCGGCTCGATCAGTCCGCCAATGCCGACTACCAGGCCACCGATCATCGGCCACCACATCCAGTGTATCGGCAGCTTCTGGAAAGCGTCTTCGCAGGCATAGACCATCTGGGTCAGCAGGCCGGACAAGAGCCCGGCGCATATCCCGATCAGCACCCAGCCGCCCAGGCCGGTGAACGAAGCCTCCATGCTGCCCTGGAACGGGAAGATCGGCCCCGGCAAATGCAGCATGGTGCGCTCGACCTCGGCAATGATGGCGGCAACCGCCACGGGGATGAAGCTGCGCGGCGTCCATTCGAAGAGCAGCAGTTCCACCGCCAGCATGATGGCCGCGATCGGCGTTCCGAACACGGTGGTCATGCCTGCCGCCGCGCCCGCCACGAGCAGCGTCTTGCGCTCATTGTCGCTGACCGGCAGCATCTGCGCGATCAGCGAGCCGATGGCGCCGCCGGTCATGATGATCGGCCCTTCGGCGCCGAACGGACCGCCGCTGCCGATCGAGATCGCCGACGACAGCGGCTTGAGGATCGCCACCTTGGCATCAAGCCGTGAGCGACCGAGCAGGATTGCCTCGATGGCCTCGGGGATTCCGTGGCCGCGGATCTTCTCGCTGCCATATCTGGCCATCAAGCCGATGATCAGCGCGCCGATCACCGGAACGACGACCGCGGCGTAACCGAGCGGCGTGTCCTGCAGCTTCAGATTGGCAAATGAGAATTGGCCGAAATAAGCGATGTTGGTGGCAAGCTGGATCAGCTTAAGCAGCGCAATACCAGCAAACAGTCCTGCGGTTGCAACCACCACGGCGATCGCCGCGATCAGCAGCACGCGCGCATCGGTAGTGAAGTCGCGCAGGTGATTTTCCGAGGATTTCATATGGCGTCCAGCTTTCCGACGACGCCACGCGCGCCATCCTGTTGTCGGGCCGCTATGTATCGTAACACGATATAAATGTTCAAGGCTGTTCGCGACCGCTTTACCGCGTCATTTTGGACAACGACTGCGCGCCGGCCGTTGAGCTTTTCAGGCAAAGGACGATAGAGATCGGAAATGACCGTGCCAAAGAACCCACGACCAGCCATTTCGCAGGCCGACTACCAGCGCCTGTCCGAATTCCGTTACCTGATCCGGCGCTTCCTCGAATTCAGCCAGACCCAGGCCAACGATGCCGGCCTGACGCCGCGCCAGCACCAAGCGCTGCTGGCGATCAAGGGCTTTCCGGATGGCGGGCCGGTCACGGTCGGTGACTTGGCCGAGCGCCTGCGCATACGCCACCACAGCGCCGTCGAGCTGGTAAACCGCCTAGGCGAGGCAGGACTTGTGATCCGGCATCAGGACAAACACGACCAGCGGCGCGTGTTTTTGCGCTTGACCGAACACGCCGAAGACCGTCTTGCCGAATTGTCCGCCGCGCATCTCGATGAGCTCAAGCGCATCGAACCGATGCTGGGACGCCTGCTGACCCGTCACAAGCAATAGTCCGCAAGTCGCGGACCGGTGCCGTCGGCGATGCGGGTGCCTAATTGCCCAGCGACTTCAGCAAATTGTCGACCGAGAACGGATTTGTCCTGGGCTTCGGCGGCCCCGGGGCCGAACCGTCACTGACGCCGGGAAGTGAGCGGTCGACCTTCGGCGCCTGCTCCTGAGCCTTGCGCTCGGCCTCCAGCCTGGCTTTTTCCTGCGAGGCGATCCGAGCCTGTTCGGCCTCCTTCCGTTCGTCCTCGGCCTTGGCGGCGTCTTCGGCAGCCTGCTCTTCGGCCTGCGCTTTCGCGTCCGCATCTGCCTTGGCCTTTGCGTCAGCCTCTGCCTGCGCTTTCGCACCGGCATCGGCCTTTGCTTTGGCATCCGCCCTGGCCTTGGCATCCGCTTCGGCCTGTGCCTTTGCATCGGCCTGCGCTTTCGCCTTGGCGTCGGTCTCGGCTTTGAGCCGTGCCGCTTCCTCCTGCTTGCGCAATTCCTCGGCGGCGTTGTCGCGTTCGGTCTGCAGGGCGGCGTAATAGCGCACCTCGCGCCGCAGCCGCTGCTTCTCGAGCAGTGCTGTTTGCATCGCCTCGACCCGCTGCTGCTCCTTTTCCAGCGCGCGCTGGGTCAAAAATTGCGCCAGCGGCTCGCTGTCGAACTGCTTCTTCAGCGCCCCGAACGGCCCATCGACGCTGAAATTGACCGTCGGATCGGAGCCGACCAGCGCCTCGTCGCCAGGCTTGTAGGTGACCGCGCCCTTGGTGGCGACGGTGCCGGTGTTGAGGTCGGCCGTGATGTCGGCAGACAGCGTCGCCGCCTGGTTTTCGAGTTTCATCGGTGGTGCCCGCAACGTGCCGCCGGCGACCGTGAAGGCGATGTCGGCATCGCCGGCAGCAAAGCTGCCGTCGCCAGCGATCTCAGGTGCAAAGCCCGCAGTCTTGGCCACGTCGATGTCGCGCCCGATCGCATCGGCCTTGGCAATCAACGCGCCGAAGGCATCGGGATTGACGCCGGCAATGGTGAGGCCTTTCAGCGCCGCCGTGCCCGAGCCGGAGAGTGCGGCAATCATCGCGTCGACCGATTTGCCGCTGGTCGACAGCCCTGTCGAGAAGTCGCCGCTGCCACTCAAGCCGGCAGCCGGCAGCACAGTCGCCAGGTCAGCGCCGGCAAGCCTCATCTGGCCGGAGAACAGTCCCGTGCCGTCTGTGTTCTTCAACTCGAACAATCCGGTGAGCGCGCCGCCGAGCAGTTTTGCCTTCAGGTCCGAAACGCGGATGCCTTCCTGGTCCAGTTTCAACGACAGCGACGCGTCATAGGCTGTCGCCAGCGGTCCGGCGGCAAGCGTCGCCGTCGTCAGGTCGAGATCGGCGCTGAACGGCAGGCTGGATTTCTGGCTGAATGGCGCCGTCGGCCAGTTCGCGTTGCTGCTGAGGAACGACTGGTCACCGAACAGCGCAACCGCAATCGGGTCGAGGTCCAGTTCGTCGAGCGCCAGCGCACCGGCAAAATGCGGCAGCCCCTGCTTCGCATCGATGTTGACGTCGCCCGAAATCTCCGACTCGTTGATGGATCCGCTGAGACCGCTCAACACCAGCAGGCCATTGCCGAAATCGGCATCCGCGCTGAGCGAGGTCGAGGTGCCCGTTCCCATGCCCGGCAGGCCGGCGCCGGTGGTCATCAGCCACGGCTCTATATCGGAGGCGTCGAGGCCGATCTTGCCCTTGGCGGTGGCGCCTTGCGGTGTCTGAGCAACGGTGCCGTCGAACGTCGCCCTGAAGTCGTCGGCGGCGAAATTGAAGCTCGTCGCCAGGCCGCCGCCAAACGTGCCTTTGGCCGAAATATCGGTGCTTGCCTGGCCGAGCATGCCGAGCGGCAGCGCCGGCAGGCCGTAGAGCGCCAGCAGCGCCGTGGCGTCGGGATTTTTGGCGTTGAAGGTCAGCGTCACCGGCGCGTCGAGTAACTGGCCGACGGCACCCTTGCCCGACAGCGACGCCGAAAAGGCCGAACCGCCGGCCTTGCCTTGTCCGCTCACCGCCAGCCCGGTCGTGCCGTCGCCATTGTCGGCGGCGCTCGCCACCAGATCGACGCGCGCCTCCTGGAACAGTTCGGGATAGGCGGCCGTGCGGCCAGCCAGCCCCTTCAGCACCTGATTGTCGGGATAGTGTTGCGCGGCAATGTCGATCAGCGGCTTCAGATCGACGGCGACCACCGAGGCATCGAGCTTGCCGGTCGGGCTTGCCGGAAAATCCTTGATCCGGCCGGTGGCGCTGATCGAGGCGCCGGCAAGGCCGCCAATCGACAGCCGGTCGATTTCGAGCAGCCCGTCGCGGAGCCGGAGCGCTGTGTCGACGGTGTCGGCGGTGAGCCCGCCGGCATTGACCGGCCCTGCCTTGATCTGAAAATCGAGGTCACGGTCGGAAAAGCGGTTGGCGCCCTTGTCGCTGACGAAGATCGAGGCGAAGGCCGTCAGCCCGTCGACATCGAGTTCGCCGCCCGCGAGCCGCATCAGCACCGAGGACTTGGCGTCGTCGGGCTGGCTGGAATCGATGCGGCCGGTGAACTTCGACTTGCCGAGGATCAGTTCGAGATCGCTGAACGCCTGGCGCTTCTCCGACAGGTCCACCTTGGCCTTGAAGCCGGCGGCCGGCAGCCGGCGGATCGCCTCGTCGACATCTTTGGACAACCAGGCAGCAAAGCCGGAAGGCTGCGCCACCGCCAGCAGCATGGAGCCGCTGAAACCGAAATGATCTTCGACGCTGAGCATGCCGCTGGCTTCCAGCGTCGTGCGCCCGGGCAAGGTCGCGGCCAGCGATTTCACCGACCAGCCGCCCTCGACCGGCTCGGCCGAGAGATGCACGTCGCGCACCGTGGTGTCGCCAGCCACCACCGCCGGCAGCTTGACCTCGACAGTGCCGGGGATGCTCGGCTTCGGCAGTTCGAGCAGCGCCTGCTCGATCCCGGCAATGCGCTGGTCCAGCGTCAGGCCGGCGCCCTTCTCAGCGCCCACCGCCTCGTCCAGTTGCACCTGCGCGCCATTGGCCTCGATGGCGAAGTTCGGCCTAAGGCCGAGATCGACCGAAGCCTTGCCGTCGGCTGTGTAGGGATTGTCGAGCGGCCCGGTCTCGAAGCGGAATTCGTCGACGCCAAGCTTCTGGTGGTCGAGCGAGAACTTGCCGTTCAGCCTGAACCCCGGATCGGGTTTGCCGGCGCTGATTTTGACGCTCTCGCCATCGCCGCCGCGCAGTTCGGCGCTGTTTTTGTCGTTGCCGGAAATCTTGAACTGGCCGGAATAGACGGCAGCCCCATTGACGATGCCGGCATTGCCGTCGGTTTCGATGACCAGTGGATAGGCATCGGGATCGACCTTGAGCCTCAGCCGCATCTGGCCGCTGCCTTCGGCCTTGCCGGTCGAAGCCGCAACCGTCGAACGCAGTCCGTCGAGCAGCAACGTTCCGTCCATGCGCCACGGCCCGGCCAGCGACTTGGCAGAGATGGTCGAATTGATCTCGGAAATCAGATGGCTGCGCCCGCCTGCGGCATGGCGGAGCGCAATTTCTCCCTCCGTCACCGTGAGCTTCTCGATCGAGATCTGGTTGAGATCGAAGGGCGAGGACGGCCGTATCGCCCAGTCGACCGTGCCGTTATCGGCGATGTCGATCGTCGCCTTCGGATGCACCAGCCGCATGTCGAAAATCAGCACTTCGCCGCGCAGGAACGGCGCCAGTTCCGCGTCCATCGAAAAGGTCTCGACGGTCATTGCCGGCTGGCCGCCGGGGCCGCCGGCGACCGTGACGTTTGAGAAGGTCACCGAGGGGAACGGCAACAGCCGCGCCGTGGCGTCGCCTTGCACCGTCACCTTGCGGCCGAGAATGGCGCTCGCCTCGCGCTCGAATTGGGCGCGGTACCCGGTCCAATCGACAAAATACGGCACCACCAGCGCCGCAACCAGCACCAGCACAAACAAGCCACCGAAGATCACGAACAGGCGTGCGAGCATCAGCTCCGAACGGGTTGATTGAAAGTCAGCCGCACTCTACCCGCATCAGCGTGTCGATAAAGAGGCAATTCATCCAGAGTTGCTTGATCTCTGATGTATCTGGAAGAGCAGAGATTTTTGGACGCCTTTGACCGCGGTCCGGCCTGTGCGCAAGAGACTATCCTGCCATGGCCCGTCGGCGATATTCGTTCAGCAGCACCACCATCTCCTCAGGCGACAATGTCCAGCCCTGCGGTAATGCGGCTTCGGCGCCGAGGCTTTTGGTCACGCTGCCCATGACGGAGCTTTTCTTGACCCCCGGTGCGAAATTGTACCCGATCATATCGCCTATCCTGCGCCGGCGATGGACGACGAAGAAGCTTTCGATATTCTTCCAGGGGACCAGGTTGGGCGATCGAACAAGGCCTCCGCCGAGACTGAAACCTTGTCCGTTCAGCACCAGAATCTGCGGCCGCACAAGCTGCCAGGCAAACACCAACGCGACCAGCCCGAAAAAGGCCACGCACCACCAAAGGCCGGCAGTGTCGCCGTCCTCGGAGACATAAATCAGGAAAGCGCAGGCCAGGACAAAGAAGAGGCTGGCCGACAGCAGTAACAGTGTCTTGCCAAGCGATGCCCTTATAATCAGGGTATCCATTGCCGCTCCTCACATTTCGGCTATGCAGGTAATATCTTGCCCGGGTTCATGATGTCTTGCGGGTCGAGCGCTTTTTTTATGGAGCGCATGATGTCGACACCATGGCCGAGCTCATGGCGCAGGAAGCCGATCTTGCCCTGGCCGATGCCGTGTTCGCCGGTGCAGGTGCCGTCCATGGCGATCGCCCGCATGTTCAGCCGCGAGACGAATTTCTCCGCCAGCGCGATCTCTTTGGGGTCGTTGACATCCATCAGCACCAGCACATGGAAATTGCCGTCGCCGGCATGGCCGACGATCGGCGCAACCAGGCCCATCTCGGCAATGTCGGCCTCGGTTTCGGCAACGCATTCGGCCAGCCGCGAGATCGGCACGCAGACATCGGTCGAAAGGCCCTTGGCGCCCGGCCGTAGCGTCAGTGACGCCCAATAAGCATCGTGCCTGGCTTTCCAGAGTTTCGTGCGCTCCTCGGCGACGCTGGTCCAAAGGAATGGCCCGCCGCCATTGTCTTCAGCAATGGCACCGAAGGTCTCGGCCTGTTCGGCGACGCCGGCATCGCTGCCGTGGAACTCGACGAACAGGCACGGGCTCTCGGGATAATCGAGCTTCGAGTAATTCTTCATCGCCCGCATCTGCAGTCCATTGACCAGTTCGATCCGCGCCACCGGAATGCCCATCTGGATGGTCGCGATGACCGCGTTGCAGGCCGCCTCGAGGTTTGGAAACGGGCAGACGCCGCCGGAGATCGCCTGCGGAATGCCTTGCAGCTTCAAGGTCAGCGAGGTGATGATGCCGAGCGTGCCTTCCGAGCCGACCAGAAGCCGCGTCAGATCGTAGCCGGCCGAACTCTTTTTCGCCCGCTTGCCGGTCGTCACCGTCTCGCCATCGGCCATGACGGCCGTCAGCGACAGCACGTTTTCACGCATCGTGCCGTAGCGCACCGCATTGGTGCCGGAGGCCCGCGTTGCCGCCATGCCGCCGAGCGAAGCATTGGCGCCGGGATCGATGGGGAAGAACAGGCCGGTATCGCGCAGGTGCCGATTCAAATCCTCGCGCGTTACGCCAGGCTCGACCGTGCAGTCGAGATCCTCGGGGTTGACCGACAGGATGCGGTTCATGCGCGAGGTGTCGACCGAGATGCCGCCACCCGGCGCGTTGGTGTGGCCCTCCAGCGAGGAACCGACGCCGAAGGCGATGACCGGCACGCGGTGCGCGGCGCAGGCACGTACGATCTCCTGCACCTCTTCTGTCGTCTCCGGGAACGCGACACCGTCAGGCGCCTGCGTCGGAATATAGGTGGTGGTATGCGCATGCTGCGAGCGGATCGCCGCGCCTGTCTGGAAGCGTTCGCCGAGCTGCTGCTTGAGAATGCCGAGCACGGCGGCGATGCCTTCCTCGTTGCGTTCGACCGGATTGAGGTCGCTCAGAGCCATGAATTCCTCCGCGAATGGACCAGCGTCCACGCTTGTTATGCGATTATGGATGCGTAGTCTCGACTGCCGCGCTCTGTCCAGCACCAGAACAAGGAACTTTCCATGCCTGTTCCCGCCCCCTTAGTTTCCAAACCGATGGACATCGAGAAGGATTGGATCGACTACAACGGCCATCTCAACATGGCCTATTACAACGTGTTGTTCGACCGCTGCTCGGATGAGGCGTTCGAGGCGATGGGCATGGGGCTGGACTATGTCAAAGAGCGGCGCCTGACCATCTACACGGCCGAAGTCCATGTTTGCTATGTCCAGGAACTGCACCTCGAACACAAGGTCGTCGTATCCTTCCAACTGATCGATCATGACGACAAGCGGCTGCGGGCCTACCAGGAAATCCGCCATGTCGATGGCTGGCTCGCCGCCACTTCCGAAACCCTGTCGCTGCATGTCGACATGTCCGGGCCGAAAGTCGCGCCCTTCCCCGCCGATGTGCAGGCCAAGGTGGAAGCCATGCGCGCCGCCCATTCTGCACTGCCGATGCCCGAGCGCGCCGGCCGTTCGATCGGTATTCGCCGCAGGACCGCTTGAAGCGCTGCCTCGCCCGCGTTAACCTTACCAAGGTTTTAACGTGAACAAGCCATTTGGGCCATTGAACGACTCAGCTGACCGTTTGAGAACGGTGCCATGCGAGTTGCGACGCGGGCGGCGGGCAACAGGCGGTTCGAGGAACGTGCATGAAAACCGACATCAAGGTCGAGGTGGACAGGCTGGCTGCCGATCCGCGCATCACCGACTATGATTTCTGGCGCTCGTTGAAGAACGTCAACAACGAGATCTTCCACATCGCCAACAACAACGAGCCTATCCCCTTCGACATGATCCGCTGGCGCGCCATCCTGAAGCAGGCGCGCATGAAGCGTGGCCACGCCTGACGTTTCCCCTGCCCTGAGAAGCCGACACTGGCGAGCGCCGCCACGGACAATTGCGATCTGATCATTTCTATAGGTCGGCGCCAGCCCTGCTTTCAGCGAATCGGCTACATCCGACAACCTTCAAACCCATTTATTTCAATCCGTTGTGGAACCGGCGATTCGGTTCCGCAAATGGCTGCCTGCGACAAGAAGATCAAGATTGAACCAATTCCACGTCTAAGCCGTTGTGACCCCTGAAAAACGGCTTGGAGTGAAAGCATGGACTGGAAAAGGACCAGGGAACCGGCCGACGCATGGCACATGACGGACAATCTGCATGCCGAGCACGGCAAGGGCGATCCGTTCGCGGCCGCCATCCGCGCCACCCGCATGTCGATGGTCATCACCGATCCCCGTCAGGCGGACAATCCGATCGTCTTTGCCAATGACGCGTTCCTGCGCCTGACCGGCTACGAGCGCGACGAGGTCATGGGCAAGAACTGCCGCTTCCTGCAGGGGCCAGAGACAGACAAGGCAGCTGTGGCTAGCGTGCGCGACGCGATAGCAGCGGGAACCGATATCGCCATCGATCTGTTGAACTACCGCAAGGACGGCTCGACGTTCTGGAATGCGCTCTACATCAGCCCGGTTTCCAACGACAAAGGCGAACTCCTGTTCTTCTTTGCCTCACAGCTCGACGTCTCGGATCGCAAGCGCTCGGAGGATCGCATCACCGCCGACAAGAACCGTTTTGAAAAGGCTGTCAAGGAACGCACACGCGAGCTTGAGGCCGCCCTTGAGGCGCAGACCACGCTGCTGCACGAGGTCGACCATCGGGTGAAAAACAACCTGCAGATGATCTCCTCGCTGATCATCATGCAAAGCCGGGCAATCAAGGATGAAGCGACGAAGCGATCCCTGACCACCATGCTGGAGCGCATCGAGGCGCTGAGCACTGTGCATCGCCGTCTCTACCAGTCAAAGGATGTCAGCCGCTTCGATGTCTCGGATTTCGCCAGGGATCTGGTCACCGACCTGCTGACCGCATCGGGGCGCGCCGAGATCAAGCCGACGCTGGACCTCGAACCCATCGTCATTCCGGCCGAAAAAGCCACGCCTGTTGCCTTGATGGTCAATGAGCTTGTCACCAACGCGCTGAAGCATGCCTTCAAGGAAAAGCCGGACGGCACCACCGCGGGGCGCATCGGCATCAAGATGAGCCAGCCCGACGGCCACTTCAACATCGAGGTTTCCGATGACGGCGTCGGCATGGCCGAGGCCAGTGGCGATGCTTCTTTCGGCATGCGGCTGATCAAGTCGCTTGCCCGTCAGTTGCATGCCGACATCGAATGGCGCGACGCCGGCCCGGGCACAAAGGTCGTCATCTCGATGCCGAACGAACCGCAGCAGAAAGGGAAGCTGTCATGAACGAACCGCTCAAGGTCCTGATCGTCGAGGATGAGGCGTTGCTGGCGATGGAACTGGAAAGCCTCGTCGAGGAAGCCGGCCACAGCGTTGTGGGTTGGGCGACATCGTTGGCCGAAGCAAGAGGTATGATTGATACCGCTGATGCCGATATTGCCTTTGTCGATATCCACCTCGCCGACGGACCAACCGGGGTCGAGGTTGCCGAGCATATCCGCGAGGGTAACCGTTCCATGGTGGTGTTCATGACCGCCAATCCAAAACGCATCCCCGACCATTTCGCCGGCGCGATCGGCGTCATCGCCAAGCCCTACACGATGAACGGACTGGTGTCGGCGTTGCGCTATCTGCAGGAGGGCGTGCGGCGCCCGCCCCCGGTCTCGGTGCTGCCGGCCGGTTTTACGCTGTCGCCGGCCTATGAAAGCGTATGGGCGTCGTCGGCGGCCTGAAGCTTACGCCAGCTTCTCCTTGAGGAAAGCGATCGTCCGTCCCCAGGCGAGATCGGCTGCCTTCTTGTCATAGCGCGCGGCCGAGGTGTCGTTGTTGAAGGCATGGTTGACGCCGTCATAGACATAGACGGTGTATTCTACATGGGCGGCGTCGAGCGCCTTCTTGTAGGCATCGATGCCGGCGTCGATGCGCTCGTCCAGCCCGGCATAGTGCAGCAACAGCGCCGCCTTGATCTTCGCCACATCCTCGGCCTTCGGCTGCATGCCGTAATAGGCGACGCCGGCGGCGAGATCGGGCGCGTTGACCGCCAGATTGTTGACCGTGCCGCCGCCCCAGCAGAAGCCGACAGCACCGACCTTGCCGTTGCCGTCCTTCTCGCCCTTGAGATAGGCGATGGTCGCCACACCATCGGCGGTGACATGGCTGGCGTCGAGCTTGGTGAACATGTCGCGCGCCTTGTCCTCGTCGGCGGGCGTGCCGCCGAGCGGCGACAGGAAATCCGGGGCCAGCGCCACGAACCCCTCCAGCGCAACGCGCCGCGCCACATCCTTGATATGCGGGTTGAGCCCCCTGTTCTCATGCACCACGATGACGGTGCCGAGCTTGCCGGACTGGTCCGCCGGCCTGACCAGATAGCCCTTCATCTCACCGCTGCTGCCGGAATAGGTGATATCTTCAGCCTTCACGCGCGGATCGTTGTCGGCGACGATTGCCGCCTGCGCCGAATTCGCCGCAAGCAGCGGCGCGATCGCGGCCGCCGCCGCGCCCGATCCGGCAAGCCTGGTCAGCTGTTCCATGAAGCGGCGGCGGTCGAGCGTCAGATGCGTGTATTCGTCATAGGCATCGATCATCGCCTGGGTGATGGCAGGTTTGGCAGGTTTGACGGCTTCGGCGGTGGGTTTCGTCATGGCGTGCTCCTCGTTAGGAGATGATCTCACGGTCACTCCGGGATGACCTCATGGTCACTCCGGGATGACCTCGCGGTCACTCCGGGATGACTCGCGGATCAAGATAGGGTGCAAGCTCGCACGGTCCAGTCTCGGATGGGTGACGCTTGCGCCATCGAACGATGCGGCGGCCCCGCGGAACGCGCCCATCACATTTTGGTCATTTCAGAGAATGTCGATGGTGCCGCCACAATATGGAAGGAAGCTGATGATGGTCTCGCTCGTAGCGGCGAGCCCGACGAGAAGGAACAACGCCATGACCTTGTCTACTCCGATCCTTGCAAGCGCGCTCGTGCTTGCTGTTGCTGCCTTGCTGGCAATGCGCTCCGCTGCTGCCGCAGCCGCCGCTCGGATGGTGAATGTCCGCGTCGACCGGCGTCGGCCGTCACCACGCTGATCCAGCAGGCCGAAACAGGGCCGCAGCTAACCAATGAAGTACTGGGCTCCGTGCCCAGCCTCAAAGGCCATCTCTTACGCAAGCTGACCAAGGCTGCTGCTGCCCCTCATCGCCCTGCCGGGCACTTCTCCCCGTATAGTGACGGGGAGAAGGATGCCGTCATCGATGATTTCGCCAATCGCCAGCGTTGCAGGAAAGGGCGCCAACGCTGAAGCTGCCCCTTCTCCCCGTCACTATACGGGGAGAAGATGCCGGGAGGCAGATGAGGGGCGGTGCGACATTGCCAGAATATCTGCCGGGCCGATCACTTACCTAAGTCACATCGCTGCTACTTCGGCAGCGTATAGGCCATCACATAGTCGCCGGGCTTGGTGCCGACCGAGCCATGGCCGCCGGCGACGATGACTACGAACTGGCGGCCGTCGGCGACGGTGTAGGTCATCGGCGTCGACTGCCCACCGGCCGGCAGCCTGGCCTGCCAAAGCTGCTTGCCCGATGTCAGGTCATAGGCGCGCAAATAGTCGTCGACCGCCGCGCCCAGGAAGACGACGCCGCCGGCGGTGATCATCGGCCCGCCAATGCCGGGAACACCGACCTTCAGCGGCAAGGGCAACGGCGTCATGTCATAGACGGTGCCGTTGCGGTGCTTGTAGGCGATCTTGCCGGTTCTGAGGTCCGCTCCCGCCACATAGCCCCATGGCGGCGCCTGGCAGGGCACGCCGAGCGGCGACAGGAATGGCCCCATCACCACCGCATAGGGTGCGCCCTCATTGCGGTTCAGCCCCTGCTCGCTGCCGCGCCCCTCATCCGGCGGCGGCACCTGGTCGCGCGGAATGAGCTGCGATTTGAACGCCAGATAGGTCGGCATGCCGAACATCACCTGCCGTACCGGATCGACGGCGACGCCGCCCCAGTTGAATGTGCCGAAATTACCGGGATAGACCAGCGACCCCTGCACCGACGGCGGGGTATAGCGACCCTCGTAGCGCAGGCCCTGGAATTCGATCCGGCAGGCCAGCTGGTCGAACATGGTGATGCCCCACATGTCGGCGCCGGTCAGCGGCCTCGGACTGAAGGAGAGATCCGAGACCGGCTGCGTCGGCGACGTGTGATCGCCCTCGACAGCGCCGCCCGGCGCCGGCACTTCCTTGATCGGGATGATCGGCTCGCCGCTGCGCCGGTCGAGCACGTAGAGGTCGCCCTGCTTGGTCGGCCCGACCAGACCCGGAACGACGCCGGCAGCGGTGGTGATGTCGACCAGCGTCGGCTGTGCCGGCACGTCCATGTCCCAGAGGTCGTGATGCACGGTCTGCCGCACCCAGCGCAATTGCCCGGTGGCCAGATCGAGCGCGGTGATCGAGGAGGAAAACTTCTCGACATTGGCGCTGCGGCCCATCCCGAGCTGGTCCGGCGTCTGGTTGCCGAGCGGCACATAGAGCAGGCCGAGCTTCTCGTCGGCGCTTGCCGTCGACCACATGTTGGGCGAGTTGTGGGTGTAGGTCTGGCCTGCAGCCAGCGGCGTTGTCTGGTCCGGATTGCCGGAATCCCAGTTCCACACCAGGGCGCCGGTGTCGACGTCGAAGGCCCGGATGACGCCGGACGGCTCTTGCGTCGAATAATTGTCGTTGACCGCGCCGCCGATGATGATCTTGCCGCCGGCAATCAGCGGCGCCGAGGTCGAGTAATAATAGCCCGACTTCGGATACGGCATGTTGGTCAACAGATTGAGCGTGCCGGCCTCGGCGAAGGACGCGCAGACCTGGCCGTTGGCGGCGTCGAGCGCGATCAGCCGCGCATCCGAGGTCGGCAGATAGACGCGTGTCGCGCAAGGCTGGCCGGCGGCGATCTTGGCATCGGCATAATAGGACACGCCGCGGCAGGTCTGGTGCTGGCGGTCCTTGTCGAGCTTGATCTTGGGATCGAAACGCCATTTCTCCTTGCCGGTGGCGGCATCGATGGCGATGGCGAAATTGTGCGGCGTGCAGATATAGAGCGCGTCGCCCACCTTCAGCGGCGTCACCTGATAGGTGGTTTCGCCGACATCGTCCGGCCCTTTCACGTCGCCGGTCTGGTATGTCCAGGCCGGCTGCAATTTGGCGACATTGTCGGGCGTGATCTGGTCGAGCGGCGAATAGCGCTGGCCAAATTGCGTGCGGCCGTAGAAGTGCCATTCACCCGGAGGCACGTTGCCGCCGAGATCGGCAGTCGGCGTCACCTTGTCGGCGCTGAGGTCGCCGGCGATGTCCTTGGGATCGGCCGTCATCGAATAACCGGCGACGGCGAGCGAAGCGAGCACGGCCAGAATGAGCGGCGCTCGCGCGTCGGGGCCGGTCAGGCCCCGCCTTGCCCAAGGCGTCAGCAGCCACAGCGCCAGAAGCACGATGATGCCGCCGCGCGGTCCGAGTTCCCACCAGTCGAAGCCGATTTCCCACACCGCCCAGGCCAGCGTGCCGAGAACGATCGCCGCGTAGAGCCAGAGCGCCGTCGATTTGCGCCGGAAGAGCAGCCATGCGGCGATGAGGAAGGCGAGACCGGTGACGACGTAGTACCAGCTGCCGCCCAGCATCGCGAGCCAGACGCCGCCGCCGCCAAGTGCGAGGCCGATGAGGAACAGGATGAGGGAGGTGATGACGACAGCCAAGACGATACTCCTTCGACTGATGCGCTTTGCAGCGCCTCACGGGCAGCCGCCCCTGCCCTGTCGCCAGCTTTCTCCCCCAGGCCGCGTGTGTCAAGCTGGCCCTGCCAGCATAAGGCGAGAGCAAACGCTCGACTTCATTCCGCTCCCACGCTGCAGCACCTCCACTACATTGTCGGGCGTCGGGACGATGAAATTCGCACTGCGCCCCAGAATCTCACTTCCAAACCAGAACAAAACGTAGACACTTCTGGTCTTTCGCTCCCGAATCACTACATTCGGGGGAGATGTCCGGCTTTGCGGAAGACATGCCCTTTTTTGACGAACCCAATGCGCGGCCCGCGGCCCCGTCGGGCATAGCCGCGCGCGCCATGGCGGCCCGCAGCGGCCCCAACAGCGCGCCCGATTATCTCAACGGCCTCAACCCCGAGCAGCGGCTGGCGGTGGAAACCACCGAAGGCCCGGTCCTGGTGCTGGCCGGCGCCGGCACCGGCAAGACCCGCGTGCTGACCACCCGCATCGCCCATATCCTGGCCACCGGCAGGGCTTTCCCCTCGCAGATCCTGGCGGTGACCTTCACCAACAAGGCCGCGCGCGAGATGAAGCAGCGCATCGGCCATCTCGTCGGCGAAGCCGTCGAGGGCATGCCGTGGCTCGGCACCTTCCACTCCATCGGCGTCAAGCTCTTGCGCCGCCACGCCGAGCTGGCCGGGCTCAAATCCGATTTCACCATCCTCGACACCGACGACGTCGTACGGCTGATCAAGCAGCTGATCCAGGCCGAAGGCCTCGACGACAAGCGCTGGCCGGCCAAGCAGTTCGCGCAGATGATCGACGGCTGGAAGAACAAGGGCCAAGGCCCCGCCGACATTGCCGAGGGCGACGCGCGCAGCTTCGCCAACGGCAAGGGCCGGGAACTCTACAAGGCCTATCAGGAGCGGCTGAAGACGCTGAACGCCTGCGACTTCGGCGATCTGCTCTGCCACCCGATCCGCATCTTCCGCGCCAATCCGGACGTGCTGAAGGACTACCACAAGCGCTTCAAATACATCCTCGTCGACGAGTACCAGGACACCAACACCGCGCAATACATGTGGCTGCGGCTGCTGGCGCAAAGACCTACCTCCCCCTCGATGGGGGAGGTCGCGCCGCCAAACCGCGCGGGTGGGGGGTGCCGCGCCCGCGCCACTGCCACCCCACCCCCCCCCGCCCGGGGGCGCCCGCCCCCAACACCCGCG
>NZ_JAMYPU010000052.1:0-22028 GCF_040320535.1 Mesorhizobium sp. M0676 | reverse complement strand
CAGCTGACCAGTTCGCAAGGGCCGGTGGTGATCGCCAGCGCCTTCATCGGGTCGTCGCCGCCCTCATAGGAGCGATGCATGATCAGCGCGGGATAGTCGGCCATGCCGGCGATCAGCGAAATGTCGGGTTTCGGCAGATTGAGCTTTACGGTGAAATCGTCGACCTTCTCGATGCCGCCATCGACCGGCTTCTTGGTGTCGGCATTGACCAGCGCGCCCATGCGCGCGGCGACCGAATTGCCGGGGACGGAAGCGTCGCACCAGCGGTTGAGATTGTGGATGACGTCATCGGCGTTGAAGGCGTCGCCATTCGACCAGGCGATGCCCTTGCGCACATGAAGCGTCAGCGTCCTGGCGTCGTCGCTGGTTTCCCAGCTTTCGAGCAGCCACGGCTCGAAGGTGAAGTCGCGGTTCCAGCGCACCAGATATTCGTTGCAATGGCGCGCTACATTGGACATTTCGACGCCGTCGAAAGTACGTGGATCCTTGAAGCCCTTGACGTTCATGGCGACGCGCAAGGTGCCGCCGCGTTTCGGCTCTTCGGCCCGGGCAGGCGAAGGGGAAAGGCCGCCCAGCGCCAGCGCGCCGGCGGCACTGACGCCAAAGCCGGCCATGATGGCGAGATATTCGCGGCGGTTGACACCGCCCTTCCTGAAATCATCGGCAACGGGCTTCGCCTGCGGGTGCAAATTACGGTCGGTCAGCATGAATTTCATCGTCGTTCCCTTTTTTGTTGGGCGCCCCGACGGTCCGCTTCCGCTGGGGGCGGATGCGATCGCCGAGGCGCCGTTGCCTGAGCAGGTGATGATAAAGCGGGCGGACACCGGGAAATGTTCGCTTTTCCGCAATTCTTGTGCACTGCTCCGCAGTGGTAGATGGCCAATCTCCCCCTTGTTGTGGGGGAGATGTCCGGCAGGACAGAGGGGGGCGCTGTCCCGCCATCCCGTCTGCCGACTGGAGTATCATCGCAGATAATCGTTGCGTTGATTTAGGATATTGAAGGGCCGCGATCCTTCGCGCCCCCCCTGGCCTGCCGGCTTTCGTCGTTCGGAAAGCCAAGCAATTGGCTTTCCATCCGCTACGCGGACCACTCCTCAACCCCCACCAGGGGGAGATCAGCGCTTCGCCGCCTCAATATGGCCAGTCGTTCTTGCCGAGCACGGCGACGGCGGCGATGGCTGCAAGCGTGCACACGAACGCCTCGCCGGCGCGCTGAACACTTTTGCGGGCGCGCAGAAAACTGTGCACCAGCCGCGGCTCCTCATACCACCAGGCGCGGCCGCCGGCGGCAACAATGCGGTCGCGATAGGTCTCGCCGTCCGATGACAGCGGATCGCATTGGGCGGTGATGATGACAGTCGGCGGCAGGCCGGAGAAGTCATTGTCGCTCAGCGGCGAAAAAGTCGGGTCGTCGGGCGACTGTGCCGGGGCAGCGCGAATGGTGCGGTAGAACGCGATGTCGCGCAGTGTCAACAGCGGTGCCTCGGCATGTTCGACATAGGAGCCGGCACTCTCGTCGCCGCCAAGGTCGGGATAGATCAGCACCTGGCCGACCGCCCGGCGCAGGTGGCGGCGCGAGGCGTGCGCGACCGCGGCGGCAAGGTTGCCGCCGGCGCTTTCGCCGACAAGCACGATCGGCAGGTCCGTTGTCACCGCCGCCCATTCGAACACGGTCAGCGCGTCGTCGAAGGCGGCCGGGTGCGGATGCTCCGGCGCCAACCGGTAGTCGGCCGAGACGACGTCGAAACCGGTGCCGGCGCAGATCTCGGCGCAGATGTCGTCATGGCTGTCGAGCCCGCCAAGCACAAAGCCGCCGCCATGATAGTAGAGGATGACGGCGCGCACGGGCTTGCCCGCCATCCGGTAGTAGCGGATCGGGATGGCGTGTCCCTCATCGGCGGCGATGATGCCGTCGCTGGCCGAAACCCCTTTGGGATAACCCTGATGGAAGGCGCGGCACATCGCATCATAGACCGACCTTTGCTCGGCGATCGGAAGTTCGGCGATTTCTGGCGGGAACCAGTCATTGACCAGGTCGATATACTCCCACAGCGCCGGATCGAGCAGGGTGGCGTATTTCCCCCGCCTGGTGGTCTTGAGCTTGTGGACCGTGCCCATCTCTCAGAGCTCGCCGTAGAGACGTTCGGCGTTTTCAAAGGTGAAGCGCAGCGGCACCGAGCCCTCGACCCGCCATGCGCTGACAGTGTCGCCCGCCATCAGCCGGCACGCGTCTATCGTGTTGGTGACGGCGCCGCCATAGAGCCGGTTGGCAAGGTTGAGGATGGCGGTCTGGTGCATGGCGGCACTGCCGCTGCCGCAGGCATCCTTGACCAGAAGCACGCGAAAGCCGGATGCGACCGCGTCCTTCACGGTGGCGTCGATACAGGCCTCGGTCCAGACGCCGGCGACGATCAGCCATTCGATGCCGCGCGCCTTGAATTCGGTTGCGGCAGGCCCGGCGCCGAAGGCGCTGGCCTGCGTCTTGACCAGCATCGTCTCGCCGGCCGCGGGCGCCACCTCATGGCAAATCTCGGTCAGCGGATCGGTCTTGTCGGAAAAGGCAGACTTGCCGTCGGCGTCGAGCGGATGGAACGGACGCGCCTTGGCGGTATCGACGACATAGGCCCAGTGATAGAGCGGCACGAAGTTGCGCCGCGCCGCCGCCTGCAGGCGCTGGACGTTGGCCAGCACCTCGCCAAAACCTTCGACCAGATAGCGCTTGTCCTGCCGATGCTCTTCCTGGAGGTCGATGAACGCCGCGGCGACCGTGCCGCGTTTGATCGAGATGGGGCTTTTCATGCGGATAGGCCTTGGTTCGCGACCAACGCCGCCGCTCTTCTCGCAAGGGCAGCGCAAGCGATGGAGATTGGTCGGCGTCCTCCGAACTTCGTCATCCCAGGGCGAAGCAGCCGCGCAGCGGCGTCGCGGAGACCCTGGGATCCATTCCGTGACGTCGACCGTGGAGTGCAACTGTGCAGGATCTGCACTGTTGCGGCGCTCTGGAGTCCATGCCGTGACATTGGCCAAGGAATGCGGCGGAGCAGAACTTGCACCGTTGCGGCGCGGATGAGTCCCGGCATGGATCCTAGGGTCTGCGCCGCGTCGCTGCGCTCCTTGCTTCGCCCTAGGATGACGACGGGATTGGCGTTCGCGCTGGTTGCCAAGGGATGCGAAACGACCATCAAACCTGCTTCTCCAGAAACTCATCCTCGTAGGGAAAGCGCGACAGAAGCTCGGTGCCGGTGTCGGTGATCAGGATCTCGTCCTCCAGCTTGACGCCCTCGCGGCCGCCTTTCTCGCCGATATAGCTTTCCACGCTCACCACCATGCCGGGCACGATAATGCCGTCGCGGCCATAGGTTTCATAGTCCATGGCGTGCGCAATGAACGGCGTCTCGCCATGCATGCCGACGCCGTGCATCACCGAGGTATAGCGCTGGTCGACGAAACGGTCCGGGATTTTCCACGCCTTTTCGGCGATTTCGCGAAACGCCATGCCCGGCCTGACGATCGAAATGTTGTGCTGAACCTGGTCGTGCGCCATGCGGTAGAGCGATTTCTGATAGCCGGTCGGCTTGCCCGGCCCGCAGCGGAAGGTGCGCGAAAAATCGGAATAATAGCCATAGCAGCCGATCGTATCGGTATCGAGCGCCAGAAGCTCGCCCGGCCGGATCTTGCGGCCGCTGGCCTCGTTGAACCACGGATTGGTGCGCTGTCCCGAGGTGAGGAGCCGCGTCTCGATGAACTCGCCGCCCTGGCGGATCACCTCGCCATACATGATGGCGAACAGCTCGTTTTCGGAGACGCCGGGTTTTATCGCCTCGCGCACGGCATAAACAGCGGCTTCCGCGCCGGCCATCGACACCTGCAGGCATTTGACCTCCTCAGGCGTCTTGACCGCGCGCACCGCCAAAATCTCGCCCTGGCAATCCTTGACCTCGCAGCCGCGCTTTTCCAGCGCCAGCGCCTGCAAATGGCTGCAGCGATCCAACCCGAGCTTCATCGAGCCGCCGCCGTGCTTCGTCAAAAGCTCGGCGATCTCGTCGGCGAAGGGGCCGGCGGTTTCGTCGTCGCGGCCCGACACCGAAGACCATACCAGCTTGGACGGGCGCGCCTCGTCGATCGTGTCGAGCACCATCGAGACATGGTAGCTCTGCGGGTATTCGAACAGCACGATCGGCCCGTCGGTCGGGATGAAGAAATACCGCGTCGAGTTGCGCAGGAAATAGCCGAACATGTTGCGCGAGCCGGTGGCATAGCGCTGGTTGTAGGGGTCGAACAAAACGACGCCGCCATAGCCCGCCTCGCGCATCCAGCCGCGCAGTTTCGCCAGCCGCCCTTTGCGCAAGGCGTCGGCATCGATGAAGGACGGCTCGGTATCCGACAGCCACATGCCGCCGGCGGAGTCGGCCGCGACCGGGTGGCGCATGCGGTCCTTGAAATCCACATCCTCGGTGCTGTCCGGGTCGAAAACGACGATGCTCATGGGTGCGCCTCCTGAAGGGCTAGACCATAGCCATGCGCCGAAAAATGTCTGTGCGAGAATCCGCAGATGTCGTGCGAAATGCCGCAAGAAGGGCATGGATACAAAGGGCAATGTTGCGATCCTTCGCGCCCCCCTCTGTCCTGCCGGACATCTCCCCCACAAGGAGGGAGATTAGCAGCTTTCGCGTCCCGCTCGCCCTGCAACGTTGGTGATTGGCGAAAGCCGAGGCGACATCTGATCTCCCCCCGTGTGGGGGAGATGTCCGGCAGGACAGAGGGGGGCGCTGTCCCGCCAGCATCTCACCGCGTTAGCGCGCAGCGCCCTCTAATGCCGCCGCATCGCCTTCGGCGCGTGCCCATGCTCCTCGCGAAACGCTCGGGCAAAACTTGACATGGACGCGAAGCCGCAGGCCAGCGCCACGTCTCGCACCATCAGCGTCGAATGGGCCAACAGGTCGGCGGCGCGCCGTAGCCTGAGGCGCCGGTAATAGCCGTTGGGCGAAATGCTGAGCTCGGTGCGGAAATTGCGCTCCAGCTTGTCGGAGGAGACACCGAGCCTTGCCGCCAGCTCCGTCATGCCAAGCCGCTCTTCCACCGCATCCTCCATGATGGCGATGGCCGACAGCACCAGTTCGTTCTGGACGCCGGTGCGCAGCCTGAGCGGCATCAGCTTGCGGTCGACGCTCGAACGCAAGGGGCTGTGCACGAACCATTCGGCAACGCCCGCCGCGAGCTCGCCGCCATAATCGTTGGTGATGATCTCCAGCATCATGTCGAGGCTGCCGACGCCACCGGCCGAGGTGAAGCGTTTGCGGTCGATGACATAGAGATCGCGCCGAAGCTCGATATCCGGGAAGGCCTCCGTGAAGGCCGCCTGGCTGGTCCAGTGCAAGGTGCAAGCATGGCCGTCGAGCAAGCCGGCCCTGGCGAGGAAGAAGGCGGCGTCGGCCACCGCGCCGATATGGGCGCCGGCGCGCAGGCTCCTGCGGATCCAGGCAACCGCATCGTCCGCGACAAGCAAGTCCGCATTGCCGCCGGAGCAGACGACGATGCGGTCGACCTTCGGTGCGCTCGAGGCTGAGAATCCCGGTTGTATGACAACCCCATTGGACGCCTCGACCGTGCCCTGGTCGGCGCCGACGATCACCCAGCGGTAACAATCGCGCTTGGCCAGCACATTGGCGGCGCGCAGCGGCTCGATCACCGAACTGAACGCCATCATCGGAAAGCCGGGAAAGACCAGCACAGCGAAGGTGAGGGGACCTTCGCTCGCTGCGGGTTGCGCCCGGTCGTGTGTTTGGCTGGCACGGTCGGTATTCACAATTGTGTATTTCCTGGGAGCGTCATTGGTGGCAGACAGGAAATGTAACGGGCTTTTTGGCCCGCCGGCAATGGAGACGACGCCATGTTTGCGGCCCAGACCATCGACAGCACCGACAAGCCGGCCTTCTACCGCGAACTGGCCACCCAGTTGAAGGCGCTGCTGGAAGGCGAGAGCGACTCCGTCGCCAACGCCGCCAACACATCGGCGCTGATCTTCCAGATGGTGCCCGATCTCAACTGGGCCGGCTTCTATTTCCTGGCCTCCGACGAGGAGCTGGTGCTCGGACCGTTCCAGGGCAAGCCGGCCTGCGTGCGCATCGCGGTCGGCAAGGGCGTGTGCGGCACCGCCATCGATCTCGAAATGTCGATGCTGGTCAAGGATGTGCACGAGTTTGCCGGCCACATCGCCTGCGACGCCGACTCGCGCTCGGAACTCGTCGTGCTGCTGAGGGACAGTGACGGCGTCTTCGGCCTGATCGATCTCGACAGCCCGACGCCCGGCCGCTTCGACAAGGACGACCAGGCCGGCATCGAGGCGCTTGCCGCGATCTATGTCGCGGCGAGTTCGTTCGAGGACTAAGCGAACTTCACCAGCATCAGGCTGAAGCAGCCGATGAACAGGAAGGCGCAGGAGGCGAGCGCCAGCGGGCGAAGGCCGCGCGAGCGCAGCTGCGAAATGTTGGCCTGCAGACCCATGGCGGCGAGCCCCATGGTCAGCATGATGGTGGTGGCGAACGCCATGGCCGACTTCACTTCGGCCGGCACGGCGACCAGGCTGTTCAGCGCCACGACGGCAATGAAAGCGGCGACGAACCACGGCATCGGCGGCCGCGCAGCGGATTGGTCGCTTGGGCGATCGCCATTGCTCTTGCGGCGCGCCATCAGGCCGAGTGCGACGACCATCGGCGCCAGCATGGCGACGCGGGTAAGCTTGGCGACGGTGGCGATTTCGCCGGACTGGGCGCCGTTCTGGAAGCCGGCGCCGATGACCTGCGCCACCTCGTGGATCGAGGCGCCGGCCCACAGGCCGAATGCGTGCTGGTCGAGGCCGAGCACCGGCGCCAGCAGCGGGAAGCCGAGCATGGAGACGGTGCCGAACAGCGTGATCGAGGCGACGGCGTAGGTGACATCCTCGTCACGCGCATCGGTGACGATGTTGGTGGCGACGATCGCCGAGGCGCCGCAGATCGAGGTGCCGGCGGCAATCAGCTGCGCCAGCTTGGCGTCGACGCCGATCAGCCGGCCAAGCGTAATGGTGAAGACGAAGGTCGCTCCAAGGGTCAGCGCCACGATGCCGACGCCGCCGGCGCCGATGGAGACGACCTGGCCGAGCGTCAGCTGAAAGCCGAGCAGCACGATGGCAAAGCGCAGCAGGCGCTTCTGCGAGAATGCAATGCCGGCCTTGGCGTGGGCGGGGGTGCCGAGCACGTTGGAATAGATCATGCCGGCGACGACGGCGAGGATCATCGGGCTGAACAGCGCGAAGCCGGAGACATTATGGGCCGAGAAGGCCACCCCCGTGATCATCGCCACCAGCACGATCCCGGGGATGACGCCATTCCACACGGAATCGAGCCGCTTCCGGCCCACGGCCAAGTCGGCGGAAATCATGCTGATCGGAATATCGTTCGCTAGCTGGACGGCGGAAGACAATGCAATTCTCCAGGCAAGTACCTCAGGAGAATGTCATTCCAGAATCGATCTTTCCAACGAATTGTTCTTGTTGGAATGATCGATTTTTGCGAACAGTCGGCATGCCTTCAATCTTGCCTGTGCCATGCAAACGTAATGACTGGCTCGGTTATGCAGCTTGACGCTCTGCGTCTTGCACTCCAGCGTGGCGTCATGTTCGTTTTCTCGTTCGCCATCGCCAAGCGACGCCGTTCCTGCACCACGCAGCGCGGCAAGCTGTTTGCGCGACGAAAAGGACCGGCCCAATAAAATTCCGGTTCGTTCGTTCCAGCCCCGCCCGCGATGTCTGCCGGCGGGGTTTTCATGTCTGGAGCCTTTGCCATGTCCAATTCTTCCATCCTGTTTCGGCCGGCCCAACCGGCGGACGCTGCTGCCATCCGGGACATTGTGCGTGCCGCCTATGCCAAATGGGTGCCTCTGATCGGCCGCGAGCCGCTGCCGATGCGCGCCGACTATGACAAGGCGGTCGCCGAACATCCGTTCGATCTCGCCATCGAAAATGGCCGCATCGTCGGCATGATCGAGACCATGCTGGCCGAGGATCATCTCTGGATCGAGAATGTCTGCGTCGCGCCAGTGGCGCAGGGCAGGGGAATCGGCCGGCTGTTGCTGGAACGGGCGGAGCAGAAGGCGCTGGAGGCCGGCTGCTTCGAGCTGCGCCTGCTGACCAATGGCGCCTTCATGGCCAATGTGTTGTTGTACAAACGGCATGGCTATACGATCGACCGGGAGGAGCCGTTCATGAACGGCATGACGGTCTATATGAGCAAGAAACTGGGGTGATGGCCGATAACAGGGAGGATCGGATGGCAGTCAGGGTCCGGTTGAAGCCGCTCTCGGGGCGGTATGCGGTTTCGCGCCTCGAAGCAAAAGAGAGCATTCCCGGCTGGGCCGAAGGACCGGGCTTCGTCAGCATCACCAGGACAGAGGACGAGCTTTCGGTCGTCTGCCTGCAGGATCGGGTGCCGGACGGGGTGAAGCATGACAGGGACTGGGTCGCCCTGAAACTCCAAGGTCCTTTTGCCTTCGACGAAACAGGCATCGTGCTGTCGGTGATAAAACCATTGTCGGAAAACGAACTCGGCATTTTTCTGGTATCCACCTTCGATGGTGACCATCTGCTCGTCAAAGCCAAGGATGAAGCCGCGGCAAGGGGGCTTCTGGTCGCGGCGGGGCACACGCTTCTGTAGCCGTCGGCTCAATCGCCCGCCCTTGCGTTTGACATCGCTCTTGCCCCATCGTTATCCCTGAACCGATACGACGATCTGGCGATCGCCCCCCATCAATTCAGAAATCCCCCGAGGAGAAGCCCATGTCACACAATCTGCAGTTCTATATCGACGGCGTGTGGGTCGATCCTGTCGTGCCCAGCACACTCGACGTCATCGACCCGTCAAACGAAGATGCTTTCGCGCAGATTTCGCTCGGCTCAAAGGCCGATGTCGACAAGGCGGTTGCGGCCGCCAAGCGCGCCTTCGAGACATTCGGCTTCACTTCGGTCGAGGAGCGCCTCGATATCCTCAACCGCATAATCGAGGTCTACAAGAAGCGCAGCGCCGATCTGGCGCTGGCCGTATCGCGCGAGATGGGCGCGCCGCGCCAGATGGCACTCGACAGCCAGGTCGGCATCGGCCTGGCACATCTGCGGAAGATTGCCGAGGTGCTGAAGTCGTTCGAATTCCGCCACGTCAAGGGCTCGTCGCTGATCGTCAAGGAGCCGATCGGGGTCGTCGGCCTGATCACGCCGTGGAACTGGCCGCTGAACCAGATCACCTGCAAGGTCGGTCCTGCGCTCGCCGCCGGCTGCACCATGGTGCTGAAGCCCTCGGAAATCGCGCCGCTCGACGCCATCATCTTTGCCGAAATCATCGACGAGGCCGGCGTTCCCAAGGGCGTCTTCAACCTCGTCAATGGCGTCGGCCCGGGCGTCGGCCAGGCGCTGTCCAGCCATCCCGATGTCGACATGATGTCGTTCACCGGTTCGACTCGCGCCGGCATCCTGGTCGCCAAGGCGGCCGCCGACACGGTCAAGCGCGTGCATCAGGAGCTTGGCGGCAAGTCGGCCAACATCCTGTTTCCCGATGTCGATCTTGAAAAGGCCGTCAGCAAGGGCGTCGCCGGCTGCTTCAGCAACTCGGGCCAGTCCTGCAACGCGCCGACCCGCATGTTCGTGCCGCGCGACCGCCACGACGAGGCGACCGGCTACGCCAAGACGGCGGCCGAAAAATTGACCGTCGGCCCGGCCGATGCGGCCGGTACCAAGCTCGGCCCGGTGGTCAGCCAGATCCAGTTCGACAAGATCCAGGACCTGATCCAGGCCGGCATAGATGAAGGCGCGACGCTCGTTGCCGGTGGCCCCGGCCGTCCGGCCGAACTCAACCGCGGCTACTATGTCCGCCCGACCGTGTTCGGCGATGTCACGCCCGACATGCGCATCGCACGCGAGGAAATCTTCGGACCGGTGCTGGCGATCATGCCTTACGACACAGTGGAAGAGGCGATCGGCACCGCCAACGACACCGTCTATGGCCTGGCCTCCTACATTCAGGCCAAGGACATTCAGAAGGCCCGCGAAGTCGCCGCCCGCATGCGCACCGGCAACGTCTACATCAACTATCCCCAATGGGACGCCGGCCTGCCCTTCGGCGGCTACAAGCAATCCGGCAACGGTCGCGAATACGCCGAATACGGCCTCGAGGATTTCCTCGAGATCAAGGGCATCGCCGGCTACGAGGCGGCGGAGTAGGGGCTACCCCTTGGGGACCGGCAACCAGCCGGTCCCGAGGCTTCAGCTCTCAAACGTGCGGCTTCACTCTTCCCGGAAAGCTTTCTGGATCTGATCCGACAGCGGCTTCACCAGATAGGAAAGCATCGTCCGGTCGCCCGTCGGGAAGAACACCTCGGCCGGCATGCCCGGCGCCAGCGCCAGCCCGCGCAGCTTGGCGACCTCCGTTTTGGGCAGCGTCACCCGCGCCACATAGAAGGCTGCTCCGGTGCGCTCTTCGATGGTGAGATCCGCCGAGATCCGCGACAGCGTCCCGGTCAGCTCCGGCGTGGTTTGCCGATTGAAGGCCGACAGGCGCAAAATCGCATTCTGGCCCATCGTCACCTGGTCGATATCCTGCGGTGCGATATGCGCTTCAACGGTCAGGTCGTCCGTCACCGGTACGATCTGCATCACCTGTTCGCCGGGGGTGATGACCCCGCCGATCGTATGCACCGCCAACTGCAGCACCACGCCATCCTGCGGGCTGCGCAGATCGATGCGCTTCAACTGGTCCTCGGCCGCTACCTTGCGTTCGACGAACTCGGAGATCTTTCCCTGGGTATCGCGTAAATCGGTCGCGACCTCGCTGCGAAGGTCCTGGTCGATCTGGATGATCTGCAGTTCGATCTCGGACGCCTTGCCTTTCACCTGGGCAATTCCCGCGGTCAACTGGCCATGCTCGCCTTCGAGCCGCACCGCGTCCCGTTCCAGCGACGTCATGCGGTCGATTCCTATCAGCTTGCGATGCCAGAGCGACCGCACGCCTTCCAGCTCGATCTGGATCAGCTCGATCTCGCGGCGTTTCGCCTGCAGCTGCTCGGTCAGGCCGGCACTCTCCTGCGTCAACTGCGCGATCCGTTCGCGCAATTGCGATCGCTGGCCAGACCGCGCCTGGTGCCGGAAATCGAACAGCGATTGTTCTCCGGCCATCGATGCGGCGACACCGGCTTCGTCGCGCCGCGATGTCAAAACCTCCGGAAAGCTGATCGTGTCCTTGCCGTCACGCTCCGCCTCCAGGCGCGCCAACCGTGCATAAAACTCATCCAGACCTTTTGAGACGATCGCCAGATTGGCGCGTGTTGTCGTTTCATCCAGCCGCACCAGAATATCGCCCGCCTTGACCCGGTCGCCTTCACGCACCCTGATCTCGCCGACCACGCCGCCCGTCGGATGCTGAACCTTCTTTACATTGGAATCGACCACCAGCCGGCCAGCTGCGATCACCGCACCCGACATCTTGGTCACTGCCGCCAGGCCTCCAACACCTCCGACAAGCAGCAGACAGGTAGCAACGCCAGCCACGAGATAGCGGCGGACCTGCCGATGATGCAAAGCGGATCTGTCCTCGCTCATGCAGGAACGCCTCTCTCCGTGGCGGCAACGACCTTGAGCGGTGCCGCCGATCGGAAGACCTTGTTCAGCACCTCATCCTTCGGGCCGAAGGCCTGCACATGGCCATTGGCCATCACCAGCACGGTGTCGACGTTGGCCAGCACACTGGATCGGTGCGCGACGACGATAACGATGCCGCCGCGGTCCCTGATGCCCTGGATGGCGGCGGACAAGGCCACTTCACCCTCTGAGTCGAGATTGGAATTCGGCTCGTCCAGGATGACCAGGAAGGGATCGCCATAAAGAGAGCGGGCAAGGGCGACACGCTGCCGTTGCCCCGCCGACAGCGAGGCGCCGGCTTCGCCAACCTTTGTGTCGTAACCGTCGGCCAGATGCACGACGAGATCATGCACGCCGGCGGCCTTGGCTGCCGCAAGCACCATGTCGGACGACGCGTCCGGGTCGAAGCGGGCGATGTTCTGCGCAATCGTGCCGTCGAACAACTGCACATCCTGCGGCAGATAGCCGATATGTTTACCCAGCTCGTCGGCCGGCCACTGGTCAAGCGTCGCGCCGTCCAGCCGCACGGCGCCGCGCGCCGGAAGCCAGACACCTGCAAGCGTACGCACCAGCGATGATTTGCCGGAAGCACTCGGGCCGATGACCCCCAGGCCCGCTCCCCTGGCCAGTGAAAAACTTGCATCCCACACCACCGGCGTGCGTTCGCCCGGCGGCGCGACACTGACATTCTCGACCGCCAGCGCGCTGACAGGCGCGGGCAGGGTCACGCCGGTTGCGCCTTCCGGCAGCGCGGACAGAAGCTGCTTCAGGCGTGCCCAGCTTTGCCGCGCTGAAATGAAACCCTTCCAATGCGCTATCGCCAGTTCGATCGGAGCCAGCGCCCTGCCCATCATGATCGAGCTTGCGATCATGATGCCGCCGGTCGCCTCTTGCTGGATGACCAGATAAGCGCCGATCGCCAGCATTGCCGATTGCAGCATCAACCGCAGGATCTTGGAAATCGTGCCAAGCGTTCCCGCGACATCGCTGGCTGCCGCATGGGCGTTCAGGTACTCGGCATTGACGGCAGACCACCGCTCGGCGATACGCCCGCCAAAACCCATGGCCTGCATGGCTTCGGCATTGCGCCTTGTCGCCTCGGCCAACGTGCTGCGGACGGCCGCGTGCTGTCCGGCGATCCTTGTCGGGCCGCGGGTCCGGAATTCGGCCAGAAGCGTCAGTGCAAACAGGACAACGGCGCCGGCAAGCGCGGTAACGCCGATCCAGAAATGAAAAATGAAACAGATGCCGATATAGAGCGGCATCCATGGCAGGTCGAACAAAGCGGTCGGTCCGGCACTGCCGATAAAGGAGCGGACCTGATCGAGATCCCGTAGGGGTTGCAGCCCGTCGCCGGAAGGCTTGGCGCGCAGCGGCAGGCGCATCAGCGCCGAATAGACCGACGGGCTCAGCTTTGCGTCCAGCCCCTGTCCCAGCCGCACCATGAGGCGAGAGCGGATCAGCTCCAGCACTCCCTGAAACACGAACAATGTTCCCGCAAGCACCGCCAGGCCGACCAGCGTCGGCACGCTGCGACCCGGAACGACGCGGTCATAGACTTGCAACATGAAGAACGAGCCGGTCAGGGTCAGCACGTTGACGACCCCGCTCATCAGGACGATGCCCGAAAACGCACGTCGAAAGGACGCCAGGATTCCGACCAGCGTAAGCGGCGTCGATGGCGTCAGCTGCATGCAGGCTCGCAATCAGGATATGGCATCTCGTCCCTTCAATAGATAACTGCCTTGAGTGTGACATGGACGGGCAAGCCGGCCTGGAACTGCGCGCTGCCCCGCGCCACCAGCCAGCCGTCCGCACGCTCCAGGCGCGCAACGACCTGCAGCGTTGGTGAAGCGGTCGAGCTTGCGGGCAGGGGCAAGGAAAATTCTATCGTCTTTGAGCCGCCCTCGCTCTTGAGGCTGGTTTTGACGGCGCGGCGTCGCCCACTGTCCTGAATGGCGGGATCCTCAAGATAGATCTCGAGATGACCTTCCGGGATAGCCTTGCCGCCCACAAAGGTGACGGCGCCGCGAATATTGGTTGCGCGAATATCTGGCGATTGCGCTGCCGCCGCCCCGGTGGCCGCGGCGACTGCCGCAACTCCGGCGGCCATTAACACTGTGCGGCGGTCGGTCATCGCGTCCTCTCCCTTTTCACTGCGCTGGGGTATGCGGGAGGGGAGCCTGACGGCACCCCTCCCGGCAACGCGTTAGATGACAATGAAGTCTGCAGCCGAAAGATCCAGATTTGTGTTCAGGTGTGCAAACTGAACGGCTGCTCCCTGTCCGGAACCATCGGCGTCGTAAGACAATATTCCACTGTCGGTGTCGTAGATGATGCGGTCGTCGGCATCATGAGCAGCGCCGGCTGCGCTCTTGTAGAATGAGCCCAAAGCGAGGGCGCCGTCGCCGCCAACGCTGGCAAAGATGAGGTTGTCCAGCAGGATCGTATCGTCGGCGACCTTGAAGTCCTTGATCCAGTCGATATTGCCGTTCCCGAGTTCTGTCGAGAAGCGGAAATAGTCGTCGCCGGCGCCGCCGGTCAGCGTATCGGCAGCCAGCCCGCCATCCAAAAGGTCGCTGCCGCCGCCGCCGTTGAGCGTATCGGCGCCCGCAACGCCCGGCTGAGCTGGTGCCGGCGGGAATTCGACCGACACGTTCAGCTTGTAAGTCGAGCCCTCCGGCACGGATTCGACCCAGCCATCGCCAGGAGCCGAGTCCGACCATTCGCCCTCCACAATATAGTAGGTTCCGGTTTCCTGAACGATGAAGCTGGTGCTCGAATCGCGGCCGTTGTTGGAGCCGGGGTCGTTGCCGCCATCGTCGTTCTGGGCGACGATATTGCCATCGCTGTCCAGCACCCTGACGATGCTGTCATGGACATTGGGGTCCGCAATGCCATCGATGTCGATGGTGATGATCGTGCCGGCCGCCAGGTTGATGCTGTAATATCCGCCCAAGCCGTTTCCGGTGGCATTGACGGTGGTGTGAAGGGTGGTCGTCGAATCGAAGATGTCGGGGTCGGCGGTCAGCGAGAAGTTGTTCGAGATGTCGAAGGCGGTCGAGACCGAATTGTTGGTCGCGTCCGGTCCGAGCGTGGCGTAGCCGGTGCCCATGCCCGGGCGTGGCGGAGCATCGCCCTGATAGGCGAAATCGCCAAGCAGGGTGTCATCGCCGCCGCCGCCGTCGATCTTGTCGGCGCCGCCCTGGCCGGTCAGCACATTGGCCGCGCCATCGCCGGTCAGGTGATCGTTGAAGCCCGAGCCAGCCAGATTTTCGATCGAGATATAGGTGTCGCCGCCGGATTTGCCGCCACCCAGTTTGAGGTTTTGCCCGCTGGCCGCGTCGGCGTAGTCCGCCGTGTCGCTGCCGGCGCCGCCATTCAATATATCGGCGCCGCCACCGCCGGTCAGCGTGTCGTTGCCGGCGCCGCCGGAAAGTTTGTTGGCCTGGGCGTTGCCGATGAGATGGTCGTCGAAGAACGACCCGACGGCGTTTTCGAATCCGACCAGGATGTCGTGCCGGATAACGGTGCCGCGCCCGACGATCTGCACCGGGCCATCGCCGTCGCCGCCATTGGCCGTGCCATTGGCGAGGTCGATCGTCACGCCGGCGGAACTGCCTTCGTAGACGACCGTATCAATGCCGGCGCCGCCATCCAGATAGTCCTGGCCGGCGCCGCCGATGATCGTGTCGTTGCCGGCTTCACCGTACAGGATGTCGCCGTCATTGCCGCCATCCAGTATGTCGTTGCCGCCGCCGCCGTTGAAATAGTCGCCGCCGCCCCGGCCCCAGAAATGATTTGCCGCCGACGTACCGATGAAACGGTCGATGCGGTCATCGGAGCCGATCAGGTTTTCGATGCTGTAGAAGGTGTCGCCCGTGGCGGTTCCGCCGCTGGCCACGTTCGTCTCGAGATTGACGAGCAGCTGGAAGGGGCTCTCCTTGCTGAAGTCGACCGTGTCGACGCCGGCGCCGCCCCTGAATATATCGACGCCATCCTGGCCGCTCAGCGTATCGTCGCCGTCGCCGCCGTCGAGGATGTCGTTGCCTTGGCCGCCGAGGATCGTATCGTTGCCGCGGCCGCCATAGAGCGTGTCATTGCCGTCGTCGCTCTCGGTCTGGTCTGGAAGGTCGGCGACATCGATGGTGTTGTTGATGTCGCGGCTGGCGAGCGAGTCGCGGCCGCCGATGATGAGGTCATCGCCGCCCTGGCCGAAGATCGTGTCGTCGCCGGCGCCGCCGTCGAGCGTATTGTTGCCATTGTCGCCGAAGATGACGCTGGTCATCGTGTTGTCGCCGATGGTCGGTGCGGTTTCGGTGCCGCCGTCTCCAGGCTGGAGTGTCGACTCGTCGGCGTAGATGATGTGTTCGACGTTGGCGATTTTCCGGATATTCAAGTTCCGGTTCAGCAGAACGACCGTGTCATTCCCGCCATTCGCTTCCTCGCGCACGATGTCGTCGAGGGAATCGACGAAGTAGGTGTCGTCGCCGCCATTGCCGGCCATGCGGTCGCCGCCGCCGCGGCCATCCAGCACGTTGGCTCCGTCATTGCCAATCAGGACGTCGTCATAGCTGCTGCCGATGCCGTTCTCGATGTAATAGTCGGTGCCGTCGGCGTTGTGCCCGGCAAAGATCGACACATTGTTGCTGTGGCCGTTGACGCTGGAGAACTGTCCGGCGCGCAAATCGAGGATCGTACCGGCCGTCGAGCCGGAGAAGTCGATCGTGTCGGTTCCGCCGGTGTCATGGATGACAAAGCCGATATCGTGCTGCATGCCCGAGGAGGTCAGCCGGTAGCCGTCCACTGCACTGCCGAAGCCGTAGACGTTGTCGCCGGTGTTGAGATCGATATGCTGATAGGTGCGCACGCCGTTCTCGTCGACGGTGGAGAAAAAGCGGCGGATGACCGCCTCGATGTCGGCCATCATCGGCGTTGACGCCGACCAGCGGCTGGTTTCACCGACATCGATCCCGTCGAAATAGGACATGACGCTGTATTGCTGACGGTCGTAGGTCCAGGTCGCATTGTTCAGATAATTGATCTGTACGCCGCCGGGGCCGCTGTAATTGTAGAGCCCGGGGTGGTTCAGCCCGAACTCATGACCGAATTCATGGATGAAGGAATCGAAGACATAGCCGCCAATATCCGTCTTGTTGACCTCGGTGTCGTGGAAACGCTGGCCGATGCTGACATAGCGGTCATTGGAATAGGCGCTGCCGTCGTCCTCTTCGCCCAGTTCGGGGCTGACAACCTGCATCCAGTCCGTTGCGCTGTTGTATGGTGCATTGTCGACGATTTCGAACTTCAAAGGGGTGACACTGGCCCACATCTGCAAGGCGCCGATCGCGGCGGCCTTGTATTCGGGATGGTCATTGAGCTCGGAGACATTGATCCTCAGCGTTCCCGCCGCCGTCGCCGGCGTTATCGACCGGTCCAGCGCTCCAAGGTAGGTGAGGAAGGCCCCGTAATCTTCGCTTTTGCCGTACGGGTTGTCCGGCGTCTGGTCGTTGACCCACCATTGATCGCTGGTTTGGCTTGGGTTCGGCATCCTTGGGACTCCTTGGTCTCGCAGCCGTGGCAATTACGGCCGTACGGTTTAGCTGTTGCCAACCACCGACAAGCATCGTTTGCGCTTGCCGGTCGAGCCCCGTCCCAGTGGCAACAATGCTATTGGAATCTTCGCTTGTCTAGCCTCTGTTCGCGCTCAGTACATATGAAGGTTCTTGGGCGCGCTTGTACCGGCGGGTTTTGAGATACTCGTTTGGTGTTAATTGAGCTATCGCTAATCTATGGTCGTACCTCGCCCGTAGGCACGAGGGGCTGAATGCACAGGCGTGCTTCAGGATCCCGTCCGGCGCGCGAAATGTTCATATGTCACGCGCCAGGGGTCGCTCTCCGCTCGTCTCTCCTCACCGATCCAGTGAAAGCTGGCGGCGGTGATCTCGGTGAACCGCCACCGCGCCTGCAGGCCGCGCGAGTCGGCGCCCATCTGGACGATGTCCTTGCCTTCGGCCCGCCCGATCTGGCGCGAGTAATCCTGGTTGAGCGGATCGCTCCAGATGATGTGCCAGCCACCCATCCCGGGATCGAAGACGCGCAAGGTCGTGCCATACATGGTGGACGGGGCAGGGCGCCTGGGCCTGATCCAGATGTCCTGAATGGCGCGGCCTTCGAGCACCCAACCAAAGTGACACTCGCCATCCCATTTCTGAATTGTGCCGTCGTTGCGGTGGTGGAGCGTCTCCATGTCCCAACTGCCGATCAACCATCCATACAGGTCCATGTCTTTCGCCCAGTCGGCTGGCGGACCTTCGGATGCGAGAGCGGAAAGAAACGTCGCCATGATTGTCTCCAGGCAAGCCGCGCCGAAACGCTGGGCGTTCCAACCCTTGCAGCGTTGCGGGTTCGGGGTCTTGGGAAAAATTGCGGTAATGCTGCTGTGAAGGCAGCCGGCCTTCCGCGTTCGCGCCATACCAAATCTATGCGTGAATGCTAATGTAACGTCGGCGGGTACCCCAATGCCCGCCTGGCCGGCGCCTCCTCAGGCAAGCTCTTGAATGAGCGGCGCCGGCCGCTGGCCTGGGCGGCAAACTCCTGCCGGAGGATATCAGGCTTGGCACGCGGTTATTGCAGGCAGTTTTGGCAGGCTTTCGATCTCGGTCTGTATCCCCAGAACTTCCGCTGCCCAATCGCGCAGTTCCGGAGAAGCATCGCCCGATTTCATGATCATTGGAACCCAATCAATTCTCGGGCGGCGCTTCATCTTCCCAGCCGGCCAGCTCCGGCAGGTCGTCAAGCCAGCTTTTCTCTGTGATCGAGGCTTCGCCGGCCTGCGGCACAGCCTCAGTCGCGTTTTGAATGAGCCAGTCCATCCACTTGCGATAGGCAGGCGGGGCCAATTCCGGCGGCAGCACCTTAGCCTTGGCCAGCATGCGTTTGCGGAAACTGAGTTGCCGGCGCAGTTTCGTCGTCGTGAATTTTATCGCCTTGCCCTGATATTCCACCGTCCAGCGCCCATCGCCGTGGCTGGTCAGCCTGTCGATGGCAAAACCGGCATCGACCGGCCTGTCGCGCCAGGGAAGCTCGATGGCATTCCGCCTGAGATCGAGTGCCCATCGCCGGTAATCGGCCCCGGCACGCTGCGGCGGCAGAACGCCAGCCTGTTCAAGGATTTTCCTGCGAAAGGTAGGCTGCTTCTTGATCTGGCCGGTTGTCAGCTCGATGCGATGCCCACGGAACTCGACATGCCAGCGGATTCTCCCGTTGCCGACATATTTTGCCAGCCTGTCGATGGCGAACTCATCGTCGGACAACTCCACGCATCCCTGGCGGATGCGTTCGAGGATGTACTGGCTGTCAGTGGGCATGACGTGCCTTGGCTGGGGAACCTGGATTCGAACCAGGACTAACGGAGTCAGAGTCCGTGGGTCTACCGTTAACCTATTCCCCAGCAGGCGCTGTCGCGCTGGTGGCCCGCCGAAGCAGCCGCGCGTGCCTTGTAGCCGCCGCCGGAAAATAGTCAAGCCTAAGCTGCGTTTCAATCACAGCGTTTCATAAGGGCAATTATCCCGGGTGGCGCGCCGCACCCAATGATCCTCAGCTCTCCGTCCGGCTGTATTGCGAATGTTCGAAGAACAGCACCACGCCGAGCGCGATCAGCAGCGGGATGATCAGGTAAAACAGCCGGAACACCAGAAGTGCCGCCAACACGCCGACCGGGTCCATATCAGACAGGCCCGCGAGGAACACGACCTCGAACACGCCGAGCCCGCCCGGCGCGTGCGAGATCTGCGCAACCGAGAACGACACCAGGAACACGCCGAGAATGACAAAATAGCCGGGATTTCCGGCCGCCGGCAGAGCAAAGAAGATGATCGCCGCTGCTGCCAGAAGCTCGATCGGGCCGATCAGCAATTGCCGCGCCACGATCGGCAGCGCCGGATAGTGCAGCTGGAAGCCGGCGATTTTCAGCGGCTTCAGATGCAGCCAGCTGCCGAAGATGTAGGCGCTGATCAGGATCAGCAAAGCGATGCCGGCGGCGATCGCCAGGCCGTGGTGCGGGGCGCCGGAAAAGCGGTCGATGATCGCAGGCTCGAACACCAGCACCAGGCCGCCGACCAGAATGCTGGAGAGCACGAAGGTGATCCAGCAGATCGCCACCAGAATGCCGACGTCCTGGCCGGTCAGCCCCCTGGTGCCATAGGCGCGATAGCGGATCACGGCGCCCGAAAACACCGAGCCGCCAATGTTGTGCGACAGCGCATAGGTGGTGAAGGAGCAGAAGGTGACGAACAGCCACGAGACCTTTTTGCCGATATGCAAGAGCGCTATGTGGTCGTAGCCGGCAAGCGAGGCGTAGGCGACCACCGAGCTCAGCGCCGCCAGCACCCAGCCGCGCGTCGGGATGGCTGATATGCCGTCCCAGACATCGTCGATCGAGATGCCGCGCAACTCATGCCACAGCAACAACAGCGACCCGATGACCGCCGCGACACCGATGACCGGCCACAGATAGCGCTTCCAATTCGTGGCCCCCCAATTCATGGAGTTGTCGTCATGCGTTGCTGCCCATCGCCCAGGCGGGCGTTAAAACGTCCGCGATTCACCAATTCCCCCTCATTTCAGAAATGCCTCATCGAAGCCGGCTATTCAACCGGCAAGGGTGAGCAGCCGGTTCGCCAACGGCGAATTCGTCGTGCCAGCGGCACGATGAAAGGCTAGCGAACGCCGGGACGCTGCAAAGCAGCGGGGATCTGGCAGGACGCAGCCAGCAAAAATTGAGCCCTTGCTCTTGGTGATCCGGTCCGGCGCTGCTACTCTGGCGGCAACTTAAAAGATTGAAGCGCCTGCTGCGTCCGGTTTTCCGGTTCGCGCGGCGCCGGAAGGAACTGAAGTGGAAGACCACGACACCGGCGCTGGCGCGCCGGAAGTGGGCGTGTCCAGGGCTTCGCCGCCGTCAGGCGGGCCAAGCCCATCCGCCGGGCGGCCCCGCCAGGCGGGGCCTCAGTCCGGTAACGGACAGGCCGGCGAAGCCCAGCATCAGCGAGGCAAGGCGAGAAAGCGGCGCAAGCGCCGGCGTGGGCGCAAGGTTTTTGCGCGCGACGACAGCCCTCTCGCAACCGCCGCAGCGGTTAGTGCGCCGGCCTCAGTCGGCCCGGCCGCTCCAGCGCCGGTGCCTTTGCCCTCGGCGCCACAATCCCGACCGGAACAGCCAATGCATCGTCCGCCGATGCAGGAACTGCCGGTGTTTGCCGCGCTCGATCTCGGCACCAACAATTGCCGGCTTTTGGTCGCGGTGCCGCAGCGCCATGGCCAGTTCCGCGTCATCGACGCCTTCTCGCGCATCGTCAGGCTGGGCGAGGGGCTGACGGCGAATGGGCACCTGAGCCAGGCGGCGATGGACCGCGCCGTCGAGGCGCTGAAGATCTGCGGCGACAAATTGCGCAACCGCAAGATCAGGAAAGCCCGGCTGATCGCCACCGAGGCCTGCCGCACCGCCGACAATGGCGTCGAATTCCTGCAGCGCGTCGAACGAGAGGCGGGGTTGAAGTTGGAAATCATCGACCGCCAGACCGAGGCGCGGCTTGCTGTATCCGGCTGCGGCTCGCTGGTCGAGCGCGACACGCAAGGCGTGGTGCTGTTCGACATCGGCGGCGGCTCGTCCGAAATCGCGCTGATCGACCTCACCGGCCAGCGCTCGCCGCGGCTTGCCAACCACATCGTGTCGTGGACGTCGCTTCCGGTCGGCGTTGTCTCGCTGGCCGAGCGTTTTGGCGGCCGCACGGTGACGCGCGAGATCTTTGCCGCCATGGTCGACGACGTCGCGGTGCGGCTAAAATCCTTTGATGGTCGCGACCGGTTGAGCCACGTGCTGACCAGCCCGAAATTCCATCTGCTGGGCACATCCGGCACGGTGACGACGCTGGCCGGCGTCCATCTCGACCTCGAACGCTACGACCGGCGCCGCGTCGACGGGCTGTGGATGGACCGCGACAGCGTTGACCGCATGGTCGAAAAACTGGTCGGCTGGGATTTCCAGCAGCGCTGCGCCAACCCGTGCATCGGTACGGACCGCGCCGACCTGGTGCTGGCCGGCTGTGCTATCCTGGAAGCCATCCGTGCGGTGTGGCCGTCGGAGCGGCTGCGCGTCGCCGACCGGGGCTTACGCGAAGGCATTTTGAGCGAGCTGATGGCCGATGACGGCGTCTGGCGCAACAGTGGGCGAGGCCGAGCATGATCCGCATTGCTTTGGTGAACGGTCGACCCCCACACCCTGGCGCGTCGCTCGACCCCACTCCCCCCATCGCCGCGGGAGAGGGAGGGGCGGACTTTTGCCGAACCGCGCCGTTACTCGCCCTGCGGAGGG
>NZ_JAMYPU010000051.1:0-22626 GCF_040320535.1 Mesorhizobium sp. M0676 | reverse complement strand
TCAGCGACGTCTTGCCATGATCGACGTGGCCAATCGTGCCAATGTTCACATGAGGCTTGTTACGCTCGAATTTACCTTTTGCCATGTGATGTCTCCAATCTGCTCGCCCGTACGGGCCTTGAATTAAGTTACCGATGCAACCCGTTCAGGTTACGCGTATTTCTTCTGGACTTCCTGGGCGACCGCGGTCGGCACAGGCTCATAGTGATCGAACTGCATCGTGTAGGCCGCGCGGCCCTGGCTCATCGAGCGCAGGTTGTCGACGTACTTGAACATGTTGGCCAGCGGCACCATCGCGTTGATGACGACAGCCACGCCACGCGCTTCCTGGCCCTGGATCTGGCCGCGACGGCCGTTCAGGTCGCCGATGACGCTGCCGACATAGTCTTCCGGGGTCACGACTTCGACCTTCATGATCGGCTCGAGCAGCTGCACGCCAAGCTTGGGTGCGGCTTCACGGAAGCAGGCGCGGCCGGCGATTTCGAAGGCCAGAACGCTGGAGTCCACATCGTGGTAAGCGCCGTCGATAAGCGTCGCCTTGACGCCGATCATCGGGAAGCCCGCGAACGGACCCGACGACATGACGCTGTTGATGCCCTTTTCGACACCCGGGATGTATTCCTTGGGAACCGCACCGCCGACGATCTTGGTCTCGAACTCGAACTCCGAGCTTTCCGGGTTCGGTTCGAACACGATCTTGACGCGGGCGAACTGACCGGTACCGCCGGTCTGCTTCTTGTGGGTGTAGTCCTGCTCGTGCCTGCGGGTGATGGTCTCGCGGTAAGCCACCTGCGGCGCGCCGACATTGGCCTCGACCTTGAACTCGCGACGCATGCGGTCGACGATGATGTCGAGGTGAAGTTCGCCCATGCCCGAAATGATGGTCTGGCCGCTTTCCTCGTCCGTCTTGACACGGAAGGACGGATCCTCGGCAGCCAGGCGGTGAAGGGCGAGGCCCATCTTTTCCTGGTCGTTCTTGGTCTTCGGCTCGATGGCGATCTGGATGACCGGATCGGGGAATTCCATGCGCTCGAGGATGACCGGGTGCAGCGGATCGCTGAGCGTGTCGCCGGTGGTCGTGTCCTTGAGGCCAGCCAGAGCAACGATGTCGCCGGCAAAGGCTTCTTCGACGTCGGCGCGCGAATTCGCATGCATCTGCAGCATGCGGCCGATGCGCTCTTTCTTGCCCTTGACGGTGTTATCGACCGAGATGCCCTTGGTCAGCTTGCCCGAATAGATGCGGGCAAAGGTCAGCGAACCGACGAACGGGTCGTTCATGATCTTGAAGGCCAGCATCGACAGCGGCTCGTTGTCGTCGGCATGACGCTCGATCTCGGCGTCGGTCTTGGCGTCGACGCCCTTGATGGCGGGAACATCGGCCGGCGACGGCAGGTATTCGACGACGGCGTCGAGCAGCGGCTGCACGCCCTTGTTCTTGAAGGCCGAGCCACAGAACATCGGGTAGAACTTGACGGCGATGGTGCCCTTGCGGATCAGCGCGCGGATCTCGTCATTCGACGGCATCTTGCCTTCGAGGTAATTCTCGAGTGCCGTCTCGTCCATTTCGACAGCGGCTTCGATCATCTTCTCGCGGTATTCTTCGGCGCGAGCCTGCAGGTCGGCCGGGATCTCGACGACGTCCCAGGCAGCGCCCAGCGTCTCGTCGCGCCAGACCAGCGCGTTCATCTCGACGAGATCGACGACACCCTTGAACTCGGTCTCGGCGCCGATCGGCAACTGCATGACGACGGCATGCGCACCAAGACGCGAGCCGATCATCTCGACCGAGCGGTAGAAGTCGGCGCCGATCTTGTCCATCTTGTTGCAGAAGATCATGCGCGGAACTTTGTACTTGTCGGCCTGGCGCCAGACGGTTTCCGTCTGCGGCTCAACACCGGCATTGGCATCGAGCAGCGCAATGGCGCCGTCGAGCACGCGCAGCGAACGCTCGACTTCGATGGTGAAGTCGACGTGTCCGGGAGTGTCGATGATGTTGAAGCGGTACATCTTGCCGCTGCGACCCTTCCAGAAGGTCGTGGTGGCGGCGGACGTGATGGTGATGCCGCGTTCCTGCTCCTGCTCCATCCAATCCATGGTGGCAGCGCCGTCGTGGACTTCGCCGATCTTGTGCGACTTGCCCGTGTAATAGAGGACGCGCTCGGTGGTCGTCGTCTTGCCGGCGTCAATATGCGCCATGATACCGAAATTGCGGTAGTCTTCGATTTTGTATTCGCGGGCCATCGTGGATGCCTTCTCAGTCTCGTTCGCGCTTTACCAGCGGTAGTGCGCGAAAGCGCGGTTGGCTTCTGCCATCTTGTGGGTGTCTTCACGCTTCTTCACGGCGGTGCCGCGGTTGTTGGCCGCGTCCATCAGCTCGCCGGAGAGGCGGTCGACCATGGTGGTCTCGTTGCGGTTGCGGGCCGCGGCGATCAGCCAGCGGATCGCCAGGGCCTGACGGCGCTCGGGGCGCACATCGACCGGAACCTGGTAGGTAGCGCCGCCGACGCGGCGCGACCGGACTTCCACATGCGGCGCGACATTGTCGAGCGCCTGATGGAAGACGGTGACCGGCTCCTGCTTGGTCTTCGACTGAACCTGGTCGAGCGCACCGTAGACGATGGTCTCGGCAACCGACTTCTTGCCGTCATACATAACGGCGTTCATGAACTTGGTAACGATCAGATCGCCGAACTTCGGGTCCGGATTGATCTCACGCTTTTCTGCACTGTGACGACGCGACATGGCTTTTGTCTCTCAATCTCGTAGCCCGACGCATTCAAGCAGCGCCTGGGCCGGAAAATCTTACTTCGGACGCCCCTTACTTCGGACGCTTGGCGCCGTACTTCGAACGGCGCTGCTTGCGGTTCTTCACGCCCTGCGTGTCGAGCACGCCGCGGATGATGTGGTAGCGCACGCCCGGAAGATCCTTGACGCGGCCGCCGCGGATCATGACCACGGAGTGTTCCTGAAGGTTGTGGCCTTCGCCGGGGATGTAGCCGATCACTTCAAAGCCGTTGGTCAGGCGGATCTTGG
The DNA here is from genome assembly GCF_040320535.1 of Mesorhizobium sp. M0676. Lineage (NCBI taxonomy): Bacteria > Pseudomonadati > Pseudomonadota > Alphaproteobacteria > Hyphomicrobiales > Phyllobacteriaceae > Mesorhizobium > Mesorhizobium sp. M0676. The sequence continues at coordinate 19,593 of NZ_JAMYPU010000051.1, read as the reverse complement.
CCACCTTGCGCAGTGCCGAGTTCGGCTTCTTCGGCGTCGTTGTATAGACGCGCGTGCAGACGCCCCGCTTCTGCGGGTTCTGCTGCATGGCCGGGACCTTGTTGCGCTTCACCGGCGCAATGCGCGGCTTGCGGATCAGCTGGTTGACGGTAGGCATTAAACCCTCTTGTCTCTCAATTCCGTGTCTCGCCCGGTCAGGGCCGCTCAAAGCGCCAATTCCATACGCAAATTCGGGCCATAAACCGCGCCTCGCGGTCCTGCCCGAACAAAATGCAGAGGAAGCGGGAACCGCTTCATGCGCGCCGGAAATGTCTTTTCGCTCGTAAAACGAACCCTGTTTGAGGCAAACTCCAAAGCGTGTCGCTTCGGAAGGGAGAGCCTCACATCGGTTCTGACTGGGCGGCTTCTACTCGCAAGACCGTGAACCGTCAACCCCGGCACGCCAAATATTGCGCGCCAAACCGGGCGTGGCAGCCATGCGGAAACCGCATGTAATTTTCTTTCGCCATTTTGCAATGGCAAGGAAGAAAGTAACCGGTCAGGCACGAAAGTGACCGGCTTTTGGCTGTCCTGCACCGGCGCTTCATGGCAAAAGGCGGCATGGACAGCCCGAAACCCCTCGCCCGCCCGAGTCTCAAGAGGAATCAGCCCGTGAACGACAATGAGGAGCGCCCGGTGACTATCATCACCGGCCGCGTCTGGAAAAAGAAGGGCGGCAAGCCGGAAGGCGTGCATGTGATGCTGGTCGCGCCCGATGACGATTCGGCCGTGCGCCGGGCGCTCGAATCGCTCGCCGCCGAAGGCTATGCCGAAGCTGAGCTCGACCAGATCGGCGATATGGAAGGCGTACCGGACGATGAGCCGCATCTGTCCGCCTTCCAGGGCGCGCTCGAAGGCGAAGTGTCGATCGTGACATTCGAAGTTCCGCTCTGAGTCGCAGGTGCGCTGACGGCTCGCACCTGTCACCACGCCGGCTTGCCCGGCACCGGTTCTCTGCTAAGAACCTGACAAAATCCAAGAACCAAAGTTCCTGCCCGCGGAGTTCCCATGCCTTCGAACAATGACCCCATCAAGCTCGGCATCGTCGGCGTGGGCAAGATCGTGCGCGACCAGCATCTGCCGGCGGTGGCCAAGGATGCAGATTACCGCCTGATCGCCGCCGCCAGCCGGCACGGCAAGGTGGAAAACATCCCCAACTTCCCAACCATCGAAGCAATGCTCGACGGGGTGCCAGACCTCGAGGCCGTGTCGCTCTGCATGCCGCCGCAATTCCGCTACGACGCGGCTCGCACCGCGTTGATGGCAAAAAAGCATGTCTTCCTGGAAAAGCCGCCGGGCGCCACCGTCAGCGAGGTCGAGGACCTGAAGCGGCTGGCGGACGCCAATGGAGTCACCCTGTTCGCCAGCTGGCATTCGCGCTACGCGCCGGCGGTGGAAGCCGCGCGGACTTTTCTGAAATCAGCCAAAATCAGCTCGGCGGCAATCGTCTGGAAAGAAGACGTCCGCCGCTGGCACCCGAACCAGGACTGGATCTGGGCGCCGGGCGGATTCGGCGTCTTCGATCCAGGCATCAACGCGCTGTCGATCGTGACCCACATCCTGCCGGCGATGTTCATCACCTCGGCCGTCCTCGACTTCCCGGAAAACCGCGCCTCGCCTGTGGCGGCCCACGTGACCTTCCGTACCTCGGATGGGTTGCCGGTGACCATGGAGCTCGACTGGCTGCAGACGGGACCACAGAGCTGGGACATCCTGGCCGACACCGACAAGGGCAAGATGGTGCTGTCCGGCGGCGGCACCAAGCTCGCCATCGACGGCAAGGTGGTTCACGACGAGCCGGAGGCCGAATATCCCCAGCTTTACCGGCGCTTCGCTGAAATCGTACCCGCCGGCGTCTCCGATGTCGATTTGGCACCCCTGCAGCACGTGGCCGACGCCTTCATGCTCGGCAAGCGCAATGTGGTGGGAGCGTTCTTCGATTGAACGATGAGTTCTGCCGGACCGCAGTCTGGACACTCACCATGCAGCCTTACTCGACGATCGCAATCGCAAACCCGTCATAGCCTTTGGCGCCGACGGTCTGGATGGCGGTGCCGTCCAGGCGCTTGTCGCCGCCGATGAAGGAAAACGCACCGCGTGCGCCTTCGACATAGGCATCACGGCCATCGTCGTTGAGCACGGTGCCGTCGCGGATGACATTGTCGCAGATGATGACCGTCCCCGGCCGCGACAGGCGCATGGCCCATGACAGATAATTCGGGTTGTTCGGCTTGTCCGCGTCGATGAAGATCAGATCGAACGGACCGGCATTTTCGGCAGCCAGCGTCTCAAGCGACTGAAGCGCGGGGCCGATCCTGAGTTCGACCTTGTCCGACACCCCTGCCCGCTCAAGATTCGAGTGCGCGACTTTTGCATGATGCGGCTCGAGTTCGAGCGTCACGATCTTGCCGCCGACGGGCAATCCCCTTGCCATCCAGATGGTCGAGTAGCCGCCAAGCGTGCCGATCTCCAGCACCTTCCTGGCGCCGCTGATGCGGACCAGCAGCGACAGCAGCTTGCCCTGCGCCGGCGATACGTCGATGGCCGGCAGGCCCTGGTCGCGGTTGGCCGCAAGCACCGCTTCGAGGATGGGATCTGCTTCGAAGAGAGAGGAAACGATGTAGTCGTCGACGTCAGTCCAAACCTTCTTGCTCATGTTTTCCTCGATTCGATTAGGGGTCAAAACGCGAAAAGGGGCCGCTGGGGCCCCCTTCCTTCTTCTCGTCCTACCGCGCTTACTGCGCGGCGTTGACCATGTCGGTCAGCATCGGCTCGGCGACCTCGACACCGGAGGCCTTGCGGCGCTCGTCGATGATCAGTTCGTCGCGCGAGGTGGCGATGCGCCGGATCTGGCTCATCGTGCCGCCGGTACCGGCCGGGATCAGCCGGCCGACGATGACGTTTTCCTTCAGGCCCTGCAGCATGTCGGTCTTGCCGGCAACCGCAGCTTCGGTCAGCACCCTGGTCGTCTCCTGGAAGGAGGCGGCCGAGATGAAGGACGGCGTCTGCAGCGAGGCCTTGGTTATGCCCAGCAGCACTGGCTGGCCTTCGGCCGGCTTCTTGCCGTCCTCGACCAGGCGCTCGTTGACCTCTTCCAGTTCGATCACGTCGACGTGGTCGCCCGGAATGTAGGTCGAGTCGCCCTGCACCGTGATCTCGACCTTCTGCAGCATCTGGCGAACGATCACCTCGATATGCTTGTCGTTGATCGACACGCCCTGCAGACGGTAGACTTCCTGGATTTCGTTCACGAGGTAGGAAGCAAGTGCTTCCACGCCCTTGATCGCCAGGATGTCGTGCGGCGCCGGATTGCCGTCGAGGATGTAGTCGCCCTTCTCGATGACGTCGCCGTCCTGGAGATGGAACGGCTTGCCCTTCGGGATCAGGTATTCGACCGGCTCAAGCGTCGAGTCATGCGGCTCGATGATGATGCGGCGCTTGTTCTTGTAGTCGCGGCCGAAGCGGATCGTGCCATCGATCTCTGCGATGATGGCGTGATCCTTCGGACGACGTGCCTCGAACAGTTCGGCAACACGCGGCAGACCACCGGTGATATCCTTGGTCTTGGCGCTTTCCATCGGGATACGCGCCAAAACGTCGCCGGGACGAACCTGCGAACCCGGCTCGACCGAAAGAATGGCCTCGACCGAGAGCAGGAAGCGGGCGTCGCCGCCCTTCGACAGCTTGCCGACCTTGCCCTTGGGGTCAAGGATCGCGATCGCCGGCTTGAGGTCGTTGCCGCGTGGCGTCGAGCGCCAGTCGATGACCTCGCGCTTGGTGATGCCGGTCGATTCGTCGGCCGTTTCCTGAACGGAAATGCCGTCGACCAGATCCTCGTACGACACCTTGCCCTCGATTTCGGTAAGGACAGGGCGGGTATAGGGATCCCATTCGGCGATACGCTGGCCCCGCTTCACCTTGTCGCCATCGTCCACGAAGATGCGCGAACCATAGGTAAGGCGATGCGAGGCACGCTCCTTGCCGGCTTCGTCGAGGATCAGCACCGCCATGTTGCGGCCCATGACCATCTGCTGGCCGTCCGAGTTGCGCACCACGTTGCGGTTGCGGATCTCGACCTTGCCCTCATACGAGGCTTCAAGGAACGAGCTGTCCACCACCTGCGCCGTACCGCCCATGTGGAAGGTACGCATGGTGAGCTGGGTGCCCGGCTCGCCGATCGACTGCGCCGCGATGACGCCGACGGCTTCGCCCTGGTTGACCGGGGTGCCGCGGGCAAGATCGCGTCCGTAGCAGACCGCGCACACGCCGATCCTGACCTCGCAGGTCAGTGCCGAGCGAATGCGGACCGACTGCACGCCGGCCTTTTCGATCTTTTCCACGTCACGTTCGTCCATCAGCGTTCCGGCCTTGACCAGAACTTCGCCCGAAACCGGATGCGTGATGTCGTCGAGCGAGGTGCGGCCCAGCACGCGCTGACCGACCGAAGCAACGACCTGACCGGCATCGACGATCGGCTGCATGGTGAGGCCCTTGTCGGTGCCGCAATCCACGGAGTTGACGATGCAGTCCTGCGCCACGTCGACCAGACGACGGGTGAGGTAGCCCGAGTTCGCCGTCTTCAAGGCGGTGTCGGCCAGACCCTTGCGGGCGCCGTGGGTCGAGTTGAAGTACTCGAGCACGGTCAGGCCTTCCTTGAAGTTCGAGATGATCGGCGTCTCGATGATTTCACCCGAGGGCTTTGCCATCAGGCCGCGCATGCCGGCGAGCTGACGCATCTGGGTGGGCGAACCACGCGCACCCGAATGCGACATCATGTAGATCGAGTTCATCGGCTTTTGACGGCCACTGTCCTCGAACTCGACGGCCTTGATGCGGGCCATCATCTCGTCGGCGACCTTTTCCGAGCACTTCGCCCAGGCGTCGACGACCTTGTTGTACTTCTCGCCCTGCGTGATCAGGCCGTCATTGTACTGCTGCTCGTATTCCTTGGCCAAAGCCTCGGTGTCGGAAACCAGCTTGATCTTGGCGTCCGGGATCAGCATGTCGTCCTTGCCGAACGAAATGCCGGCGCGGCAGGCGTGGCTGAAGCCGAGGGCCATGATGCGGTCGCAGAAAATGACCGTCTCCTTCTGACCGCAGTGGCGGTAGACGGTGTCGATCATCTTGGAGATGTTCTTCTTGGTCATCTCCTGGTTGGCCGTCTCGTAAGGCACATTGACGTTCTTCGGCAGCAGCTCGCCGATGATCATGCGGCCAGGCGTGGTGTCGTAGATTTTCGACACGACCTTGCCTTCGGCGTCGACCGTGCGGAAGCGACCCTTGATCTTGGAGTGCAGCGTCACCGCCTTGGTCTCGAGCGCGTGCTGGAGTTCGCCCATGTCGGCAAACACCATGCCCTCGCCCGGCTCGTTCTGATTGACGATCGAGAGATAGTAGAGACCCAGGACCATGTCCTGCGACGGCACGATGATCGGCGCGCCGGAAGCCGGGTGCAGGATGTTGTTGGTCGACATCATCAGCACGCGGGCTTCAAGCTGCGCTTCGAGCGACAGCGGCACGTGAACAGCCATCTGGTCACCGTCGAAGTCGGCGTTGAAGGCGGTACAGACCAACGGATGCAGCTGGATCGCCTTGCCTTCGATCAGGATCGGCTCGAACGCCTGGATGCCGAGGCGGTGCAGCGTCGGTGCACGGTTCAAGAGCACCGGATGCTCGCGGATGACCTCGTCGAGGATATCCCAGACTTCCGGACGCTCCTTCTCGACCAGCTTCTTGGCCTGCTTGACGGTCGAGGAGAACCCCTTGGCGTCGAGGCGGGCGTAGATGAACGGCTTGAAGAGTTCGAGCGCCATCTTCTTCGGCAGGCCGCATTGGTGCAGCTTGAGCTCCGGACCGGTGACGATGACCGAACGGCCCGAATAGTCGACGCGCTTGCCGAGCAGGTTCTGGCGGAACCGGCCCTGCTTGCCCTTCAACATGTCGGACAGCGACTTCAGCGGACGCTTGTTGGCGCCGGTGATGACGCGGCCGCGACGGCCGTTGTCGAACAGCGCATCGACGGCTTCCTGCAGCATGCGCTTTTCATTGCGCACGATGATGCCGGGGGCGCGCAGCTCGATCAGCCGCTTCAGACGGTTGTTGCGGTTGATGACGCGGCGATAGAGATCGTTCAGGTCGGACGTCGCGAAACGTCCACCATCCAGAGGAACCAGCGGGCGCAGGTCCGGCGGGATCACCGGAACCACCTTCATGATCATCCATTCCGGACGGTTGCCGGACTCCATGAAATTCTCGACGACCTTGAGCCGCTTCAGATACTTCTTCTGCTTCAGCTCGGACGTGGTCGAAGCCAGTTCCGAACGCAGGTCGCCGGCGATCTTCTCCAGGTCCATGCCGGCCAGAAGGTCATGAATGGCCTCGGCGCCGATCATGGCGGTGAACGAATCCTCGCCATACTCGTCGACGGCGATCATGTACTCTTCCTCGCTGAGCAGCTGGTGCTCCTTCAGCGCAGTGAGGCCAGGCTCCGTGACGATGTAGTTCTCGAAGTAGAGGACGCGCTCGATGTCCTTCAGGGTCATGTCGAGCAGCGTGCCGATGCGCGACGGCAGCGACTTCAGAAACCAGATGTGAGCGACAGGTGCCGCCAGCTCGATGTGGCCCATGCGTTCGCGGCGAACGCGCGACAGCGTGACTTCGACGCCGCACTTTTCGCAGATGACGCCCTTGTACTTCATGCGCTTGTACTTGCCGCACAGGCATTCATAGTCCTTGATCGGGCCAAAAATGCGCGCACAGAACAGACCGTCACGCTCCGGCTTGAAGGTGCGGTAGTTGATGGTCTCCGGCTTCTTGATCTCGCCGAACGACCAGGACAGAATCTTCTCAGGGCTGGCGAGCGATATCCGAATGGAATCGAACACCTGCGCCGGCGCCTGCGGATTGAAGAGATTCATGACCTCTTGGTTCATGCCGTTCTCCTTTTCGGGGTCCTCGAAAACCCCTTGCATCTAACGCGGGCCAAATGCCCGCTGAGTGGTCGGCCCACTGGCCGTAGAATTTGTTGCATCCGGTCGCGGCGTTCCGCGACCGGATGTCTTGCTTACTCGGCCGCGCCCCTATTCGGCAGCATCTGGCAGCCGGACAGGGTTGTCGTCGAGCTTGGTATTCTCCAGCTCGACATTGAGGCCGAGAGACCGCATTTCCTTGACGAGCACGTTGAAGCTCTCGGGAATGCCGGCCTCGAACGTGTCGTCGCCGCGCACGATCGCCTCGTAGACCTTGGTGCGGCCGGCGACATCGTCCGACTTCACCGTCAGCATTTCCTGCAGCGTGTAGGCCGCGCCATAGGCTTCCAGCGCCCAGACCTCCATTTCGCCGAAGCGCTGGCCACCGAACTGCGCCTTGCCGCCCAGCGGCTGCTGGGTAACGAGCGAGTACGGACCGATCGAACGCGCGTGGATCTTGTCGTCCACCAGGTGGTGAAGCTTGAGCATATAGATATAGCCCATCGTCACCTTGCGATCGAACGGCTCGCCGGTGCGTCCGTCATAGAGCTGCGACTGACCGCTGGTGTGCAGGCCTGCCTGCTCCAGCATGATGTTGATGTCGACTTCATGCGCGCCGTCGAACACCGGTGTCGCGATGGAGACGCCGCGGCGCATCTGCTCGCTGAGGCGAACGATGCTCTCGTCGTCATATTCGCGGACCGGCTCGTTGCGGTCGTTGGCCGGGATGAAGCTCTCAAGCGTCTTGCGCAACGGCTTGATGTCTCCAGCCGTCTTGTACGCGTCGATCAGCTCGCCGATCTTCTTGCCCATGCCCGCGCATGCCCAGCCCAGATGGGTTTCCAGGATCTGGCCGACATTCATGCGGCTCGGCACACCCAGCGGGTTGAGCACGATATCGGCATGCGTGCCGTCCTCGAGGAAAGGCATGTCCTCGACCGGAACGATCCGCGACACGACACCCTTGTTGCCGTGACGTCCCGCCATCTTGTCGCCCGGCTGCATCTTACGCTTCACGGCCACGAAGACCTTGACCATCTTCATGACGCCCGGAGGCATTTCGTCGCCGCGCTGCACCTTCTCGACCTTGTCCATGAAGCGCTGCTCGAGCGCCTTCTTGGAATCGTCGTACTGGCCACGCAGGGCTTCCAGTTCGCTCTGGAGCTTTTCGTTCTCCACCGCAAACTGCCACCACTGCGAACGTGGATACTCGTCAAGCGTGTCCTTCGACAGCTTCGAGCCCTTCTTGAAGCCCTTCGGCCCGGCAATCGCTTCCTTGCCGACGAGAACGTCGGAAAGACGCGAATAGACGTTGCGGTCGAGGATCGCCTGCTCGTCGTCGCGGTCCTTGGCGAGGCGTTCGATCTCCTCGCGTTCGATCGCCATAGCGCGCTCGTCCTTCTCGACGCCGTGGCGGTTGAAGACGCGCACTTCGACGACGGTGCCGAAGGTGCCCGGAGGCATGCGCATCGAGGTGTCGCGAACGTCCGACGCCTTTTCCCCGAAGATGGCGCGCAGGAGCTTTTCTTCCGGCGTCATCGGGCTTTCGCCCTTCGGCGTGATCTTGCCAACCAGGATGTCGCCCGGCTGCACTTCCGCGCCGATATAGACGATGCCGGCTTCGTCGAGGTTCTTCAGCGCTTCTTCCGAAACGTTCGGAATGTCGCGTGTGATTTCCTCCGGTCCAAGCTTGGTGTCGCGGGCCATGACCTCGAATTCCTCGATGTGGATCGAGGTGAAGACGTCGTCGGCCACGATGCGCTCAGAGAGCAGGATCGAGTCCTCGTAGTTGTAGCCGTTCCACGGCATGAACGCGACCAGCACGTTGCGGCCGAGCGCCAGATCGCCGAGCTCGGTCGACGGACCGTCGGCGATGATGTCGCCCTTGTTGACGCGGTCGCCCATGCGCACCAGCGGACGCTGGTTGATGCAGGTGTTCTGGTTCGAACGCTGGAACTTCATCAGCCGGTAGATGTCGACGCCCGACTTGCCGGGATCGAGATCTTCCGTGGCGCGGATGACGATACGCGTCGCGTCCACCTGGTCGACGATGCCGCCGCGGCGGGCGCCGATGGCGGCGCCCGAGTCACGGGCAACGATCGGCTCCATGCCGGTGCCGACGAACGGCGCTTCGGCGCGCACCAGCGGCACGGCCTGGCGCTGCATGTTGGAGCCCATCAGCGCGCGGTTGGCGTCGTCGTTCTCGAGGAACGGGATCAGCGCCGCGGCCACGGACACCATCTGCTTGGGCGACACGTCCATCAGATCGACGTTTTCGCGCGGCGCCATCATCACTTCGCCGGCGCTGCGGCAAATGACGAATTCGTCGACGAAACCACCATTCTTGTCGAGCTCGGCATTGGCCTGCGCGACGTGGTGCTTGGACTCTTCCATAGCGGAGAGATAGACGACCTCATTGGTCAGCTTGCCGTTGACGATCTTGCGGTACGGGCTTTCGATGAAGCCGTACTTGTTGACCCGCGCGAAGGTCGCCAGCGAGTTGATCAGACCGATGTTCGGGCCTTCCGGCGTCTCGATCGGGCAGATGCGGCCGTAATGCGTCGGGTGCACGTCACGCACTTCGAAGCCGGCGCGCTCGCGGGTCAGACCGCCCGGTCCAAGTGCCGACAAGCGGCGCTTGTGGGTGATCTCCGACAGCGGGTTGGTCTGATCCATGAACTGCGACAGCTGCGAGGAACCGAAGAACTCGCGCACGGCGGCAGCCGCCGGCTTGGCGTTGATCAGGTCCTGCGGCATCACCGTGTCGATCTCGATCGAGGACATACGTTCCTTGATCGCGCGCTCCATGCGCAGCAGGCCGACGCGGTATTGGTTCTCCATCAGCTCGCCGACGGAACGCACGCGGCGGTTGCCGAGATTGTCGATGTCGTCGATCTCGCCCTTGCCGTCGCGTAGTTCGACCAGCGTCTTGACCACCGCCAGGATGTCGTCCTTGCGCAGCACGCGCACGGTGTCCTCAGCCTTGAGCTCGAGGCGCATGTTCATCTTGACGCGGCCGACGGCCGACAGGTCGTAGCGCTCCGAGTCGAAGAACAGCGAGTTGAACATGGCTTCGGCGGTTTCAAGCGTCGGCGGCTCGCCCGGGCGCATGACACGGTAGATGTCGAACAGTGCGTCCTGGCGGCTCTCGTTCTTGTCGACGTTGAGCGTATTGCGGATGTAGGCGCCGACATTGACGTGGTCGATGTCGAGAACCTTGATCTCGCTTTCGCCCGTGCCGAGCAGCACCTTCAGCGTCTTTTCGTCGATCTCGTCGCCGGCTTCGAGGAAAATCTCACCGGTGCCGTAGTTGACGATGTCCTCGGCCAGGTAATTGCCGAGCAGATCCTCGTCGGTCGCCTTGATCGCCTTCAGACCCTTTTCGCCAAGCGCTCTTGCCTGGCGGGCGGTGATCTTCTTGCCGGCCTCGACGACAACTTCGCCGGTATCGGCATCGACGAGGTCGCCAACGGCCTTCAGGCCGCGGAAACGCTCGACGTTGAACGGGATGCGCCAGTGGTCGCCGGCGCGCTTGTAGGTGATCTTGTTGTAGAAGGTCGACAGGATTTCTTCGCCGTCCATGCCGAGCGCCATCAAGAGCGACGTCACCGGAATCTTGCGGCGGCGGTCGATGCGGGCGTGCACGACGTCCTTGGAATCGAACTCGATGTCGAGCCACGAACCGCGATAGGGAATGACGCGCGCCGCAAACAAAAGCTTGCCCGAGGAGTGCGACTTGCCCTTGTCATGGTCGAAGAAGACGCCCGGCGAACGGTGCATCTGCGAGACGATGACGCGCTCCGTGCCATTGACGATGAAGGTGCCGTTGAGCGTCATGAGCGGCATGTCGCCCATATAGACGTCCTGCTCCTTGATGTCCTTGATCGACTTTGCGCCGGTATCCTCGTCGATATCGAACACGATGAGGCGCAGCGTCACCTTGAGTGGCGCGGCATAGGTCAGGTCGCGCTGACGGCATTCGTCAACGTCGAATTTCGGTCCTTCGAACTCGTACTTCACGAACTCCAGCATCGAGGAGCCGGAGAAATCGGAGATCGGGAAAACCGACTTGAAAACGGCCTGCAGTCCCTCGTCCGGACGCCCACCCTTGGGCTCCGCCACCATCAGGAACTGGTCATAGGATGCTTTTTGAACCTCGATCAGGTTCGGCATCTCCGCAACTTCCGGAATCTTTCCGAAGAACTTGCGTACGCGTCTGCGGCCATTGAAAGTCTGGGTCTGGGCCATCGTCGCTCCTTAGCTATAAACTCGGGGCGAGCCTCGCCGCGGCTCACCTTGCATGCGCGGCCACCTCGGCGGCGGCCCCTGATCTGTTTCCCGCCGCCTGGCGGCGACGGCTAAAACGGGAGAAAACCCGTTTCCTGAAGGCCGGTTTCGGCCCTCAGGAAAGAGGTTCTCGTACATCTCGCGCTACGCATCCTCCCCTCTGGTGAAGGGAGTGGCGGACGGCGCGAGGCCGCCCGCCGCTTTTACGCTTACTTCAGGTCGACCTTGGCGCCGGCTGCTTCCAGCTGGGCCTTGAACTTCTCAGCGTCAGCCTTGGAAACGGCTTCCTTGACCGGCTTCGGAGCTGCTTCGACCAGATCCTTGGCTTCCTTGAGGCCCAGGCCGGTGATGGCGCGGACTTCCTTGATGACGTTGATCTTCTGAGCGCCTGCCTCGGTGAGGACGACGTCGAATTCCGTCTTTTCCTCAGCCGGAGCAGCAGCAGCGGCAGCGCCGCCGGCAGCGGCAACCGCCACCGGAGCAGCAGCCGAAACGCCCCACTTTTCTTCCAGAAGCTTCGACAGTTCGGCCGCCTCGAGGACGGTCAGCTTCGAAAGGTCGTCTACGATCTTTGCCAGATCAGCCATTGTTGTATTCCTTCATCAGGTTCGAACGTGTGTTTGTGATAGCGAGGAACGGCCTCATGCCGCCTCGTCCTTCCGGGCGTAAGCGCCGATGACGCGCGCGACCGAAGCCGCTGGCGCATTGACGATCTGGGCGATCCGGGTTGCCGGCGTGGCGATCATGCCAACCAGCCTGGCGCGCAGCTCATCGAGCGACGGAAGTGTGGCGAGTGCCTTCACACCGTCGGCGTTGAGCGAGGTGGTGCCCATTGCGCCGCCGAGAATGACCAACTTGTCATTTCCCTTGGCGAAATCGGACGCGACCTTCGGCGCCGCAATCGGATCCTCCGAATAAGCGATCAGCGTCTGTCCCTTGAACAGGTCGATGATCGATGCGGAGTCCGTGCCCTGAAGAGCGATTTTGGCGAGACGGTTCTTCGCGACTTTGACGGTGCCACCGGCAGCGCGCATTTTCGACCGAAGGTCGTTCATTTGCGCGACGGTGATACCGGCGTAGTGGGCCACGACGACTGAACCAGCGCCTGCAAAAGCACCATTCAGGCCCGTGACGAGTTCGCGTTTTTCCGCTCTGTCCACTGCCTATCTCCAGTTGACCCCTGCCCCGCTAGTGGGACAGGCGTCGGGTTGCCTTTTTGCCGGCCGGGCCATCCATTACAGATCTCCCGAACGACGCTCGAGGATCCTGCCCCCTTTCGCCACATCGACGGCAAGCCGGAGATGCGCAGACAAAAGGCAAACACGGTTCGAACCTTTCATTGGAGCTTGTCGCTCCGTTGTCCGGTTTTCACCCGTCTCATGCAGGCCCAATTCAATTAAGGCTTCTGGGCCGCCTGCAATCTCGGACAGGATGTCCGGAAGCCTCTCGACTTCCGGTACCGGGCCGCCGACAAGTCGGAGGCCCGGAATTCACTTGCGGATCAGCGCCTTGGCAGCCGATCCAGATGTTCGTATCAAGACGCTGCGAGCGTCGAGACGTCGAGCTTGAGGCCCGGGCCCATCGTCGAGGTGACCGACACCTTCTTGACGTAGTTGCCCTTGGCGCCAGCCGGCTTTGCCTTGGTCACGGCATCGGCGAAGGCGCGGACGTTTTCTTCCAGCGCCTTGACGTCGAACGAGACCTTGCCGACGCCGGCATGAACGATGCCGGCCTTCTCGACGCGGAACTCGACAGCGCCGCCCTTCGATGCCTTGACGGCGGCGGCGACGTCGGTGGTGACGGTGCCGACCTTCGGGTTCGGCATCATGCCGCGCGGGCCCAGCACCTTGCCCAGACGGCCGACCAGCGGCATCATGTCCGGCGTGGCGATGCAGCGATCGAAGTCGATCGTGCCCTTCTGGACGATGTCGACCAGATCCTCGGCACCGACGATGTCGGCGCCGGCGGCGCGAGCCTCATCGGCCTTGCCGCCACGTGCGAACACGGCGACGCGGACAGAGCGGCCGGTGCCGTTCGGCAGGTTGACCACGCCGCGGACCATCTGGTCGGCATGGCGCGGGTCGACGCCGAGGTTCATCGCAACTTCGATGGTCTCGTCGAACTTCACCGTCGAACGGTCCTTGAGCAGCTTCAGCGCCTCACCAAGGGCATAGGCCTTGTTGGGGTCGATGCCGTCGCGGGACTTCGATACACGCTTTGCAATCTTTGCCATGATCTCAGCCCACCACTTCCAGACCCATCGAGCGGGCGGAGCCCTCGACCATGCGCATGGCCGCCTCGACGTCGTTTGCGTTCAGATCCTTCATCTTCTGTTCGGCGATGGCGCGCACCTTGTCGCGGCCGATCGTGCCGGCCTTGATCTTGCCCGGCTCTTTCGAACCCGAAGTCAAGTTCGCCGCCTTTTTCAGGAAGTAGCTCACCGGCGGCGTCTTCATGACGAAGGTGAAGGACTTGTCCTGGTAATAGGTGATGACGACCGGGATCGGCGATCCCTTTTCCATTTCCTGGGTCTGCGCGTTGAACGCCTTGCAGAATTCCATGATGTTGATGCCGCGCTGACCAAGTGCCGGGCCGATCGGCGGAGACGGCGTAGCCGATCCCGCTTTGACCTGGAGCTTGAGCTGGCCTGCAATTTTCTTAGCCATCTCTTTCCTGCCTTTATCTCATGCCGGCCCCAGTATCGGGAACACCGGCGGTTGCAGTCTGGTGGTGCGGTCCGCGCGGCCGGCTAAAGCCGCATTCGCCTCCCACCCGTTCATGGCCGCGCGCTTTCCGCGCCGCCTCCCCTTGCCGGCGAACCGGCGCAGGGTTTTCGGATCAGCCCTTTTCGACCTGTCCGAATTCCAGATCGACCGGCACGGCGCGCCCGAAGATCGAAACTTCCACCTTGAGCCGCGCCCGCTCCTCGTCCACTTCCTGGACGAAACCGTTGAACGAGGCGAACGGACCATCCGAAACGCGGATCGCCTCGCCGATCTCGAAAGTGACCGAGGGCTTCGGCCGCTCGACGCCTTCCTGAACCTGGTTCAGGATGCGCTGCGCCTCGGCTTCGGTGATCGGCACCGGCTTGGAGTCACCGAGGAAGCCGGTGACCTTCGGCGTGTTCTTGACCAGCGAGAACACCGCATCGGTCAGATTGGCCTTGAGCAGCACATAGCCCGGAAAGAACTTGCGCTCGGCATCGACCTTGCGGCCGCGGCGGATTTCGACGACCTTCTCGGTCGGCACCACGATCTGCTCGATATCGGCGGACAGGCCCTTCTGCTTGGCCTTGTTCTCAATGTCCTCGGCGACCTTCTTTTCGAAGTTCGAATAGGCGTGGACGATGTACCAGCGCGCGGTCATTTCAAGACTTCTCCGTAATCGCCGGACTTAATGGCCGAGGCTCAGTAACCGCTCGATCGCGTAGCCCATGGCCACGTCGGCGGTGAAGAAAAAGATCATCGCGATGACCGCGAATACGAGCACCATCACCGTCGAGATCATCGTCTCCCGGCGCGACGGCCAAGTCACCTTGGCAGTTTCCGCGCGGACCTGCTGGAGAAAGACGAAAGGATTTGTGGTTTTCGAAGCCATATGCCGCTCTGTCTTCAAGACCCGTTGGCCGGGTCTCCTGGATGATCCCGCTGGCCGGGACGTGCCGCCTGGGTTCAAGTCGGCGCCGAATCAGCGCCATTTCGCCCATGCAAATCGGACGCGTAAAGCCGGCTTCCCAGCTCCACGCGTCGCGTGTCTGTTGTGTCTACATAAAACCGATTCTTGATCCACGCAAGTGGCAAGTGTCCGCTTTATGACCAAACGCCGCCTCGGAACCATCCAGTCGTCCCGTCCCGGCTATCGAGGCCTTATGCCTCAGTTCGCCCAATATGGCAAGCCACCTGCCCTTTTTCAATGCCGGACCCCAATTCCAGGAGGTGGATCCGGAAATCAGGCACGCGATTACAAGTTCGAGGAAATGGCGTTGCGGACGAACCTGCGACCTGCTGTTTTGGAAAGCAAATGAAGCACCCAAGGTTGGAATCCATCTGCCCCTGGCGAGGCAGCTGGATCAACCCAGGGTTAGTTAGGCACAGGCGAGTTCGACCCCGGCCACTGCGCCGATTCCGCATGGTGGGCGTGGGCGCGGCGCGATCACTGCCGGGCACGGGGGCGGGTCGTCGTCATCGTCGGGGCCGAAAGAACGGCCACGACGCCGCCAAGCTTTGAGACCGCTGCGGCGCGTGGAGGGTCGCCAAGGCAGCACCCGGCCTGAAGTCTCTTTCCCCAGCGTGGGTTTCTCATCCAGAGCCTTCAACGCCCTCAGAATCTGGTCGACAGGGATTACCGTGCCGTTGTCCAGGCGGCGCAAGGCAGGCTGGTTTTCCACCGCGCAGGCATCGGACGCCCACGAGGAAAGCAGTGCCCGCTTTTCTCCACGGCTGAGGCGTGGATGGTTGATGACGTCGTCTGGATTGTCGAGCAGGCACAAAGAAGTTTCAATTTTGCCCGAGCGTGCCGCAGAAAGTGTCGGTGTCTCGTAGAAGTTGTCCATCTCCATTCTCCGCAATCTGGGCCTCCCGGCCGAAGCCGGGAGGCGGACCGCAGGGATAACTGAATCGATACGATCAGGCCGCTTTGCGGGTGCGTTCCGTATCCTGGGCGATCTGCTTGCCGCCCACCTGGGCGTCGCCGGCCCCGATGCTGATGCGGCGCGGCTTCAGCTCTTCGGGAATCTCACGGACGATGTCGATGGTCAGGAGACCGTTCTCAAGGTTTGCTGCCTTGATCTTCATGTGGTCGGCAAGCTTGAACGTCTGCCTGAAACTGCGGTAGGCGATGCCCTGGTGCAGCAGCTGGCGTCCGCTCTGATCATCAGCCTTCTGGCCTACTACGACCAGTTCGGGTCCATGCTGGGTCAGCTCAACCTCATCCTGGCTGAAGCCTGCGATGGCCATCGAGATACGGTAATCGTTCTCGTCGACCTTCTCGATGTTATAGGGCGGCCAGTCCGGACGCGTGCCGCTGTCGAGCATGTCAAAAAGCCGGTCGAAACCGACGGTGGTCCGATAGAGAGTATCAAAGGTTCTCATAGCCACATCCTCCTTGAAGCAACATGGGTACAAGGGCGCCGCCCAGCAGCGCCGCCTCTTGCCAAGCCAATCGGCCTCGGCGGGAAACGAATTAGGAAGGCCCGAAAACGGGTTCAAGAGCCCTGTTCAGAAAATTTCAGAAGCCAGGCCAGCATCCCGCTTCCAATAATTCGCAGCCGCTGAAAAGCAGCTGGCGGCAGCAAAATAGGCCTATTCTGAATTGTGAACGCAAATGGCCATTGGCTCGCCAATGGCAGTTGAATCAAGGAAATCGGTTCGTGGAAATACGCCGACTTCGGCATTGCGCATCAGCGCTCTCGCTCTGCGCATGCCTTCGGAACGTCGCTCGTCGAGTACGCGGCTTCAGCCCAACCAAACGAGGAGCCAAAACAAGGCGTTTCTAAAATGCCGGATTCCAACGAGGAAAATGGCACGGGCAGCAGGGCTCGAACCTACGACCTGCGGTTTTGGAGACCGCCGCTCTACCAACTGAGCTATGCCCGTACGCGCGTTTCAGCGCAGGCGCTTCCTAAAAGCTTCCGGGCGCGCTGTAAAGAGTTGTCTGACGCGCTTTCAGATCCTTTGCCAAAATCCGAATAGGTGATGACCAGCCCGTCCCTGCCTATCTCGATTTTTCGCCTGCCTGAAGCCGCATGCCGGCGCTCAGCCCCCGGCCGGCGGCTTGTACGGCCCACCCGGCACGCCCCAGCCCCAGGCCGGCATCGGTTCGGTCTGCGGGTCGCAGGTCTCGCCGAGGGTGGAATTCATCTTGGCAAGCCGTGCCCCCCATTCGACATAGCCCATGAAGGCGGAACGGAATTCGGGATCGTCCGGCAGCCCGACCGCATCGGCGGCATCGGCAAGCAGGCTGATCCAGCGGCGGCGCTGTTCCTCCGTCAGATGCTTGCCCAAGTGATGCATGACCATCTCGCGATGGCCGCCATGCTGTTCGCTGTAGGTCTTGGGTCCGCCAAAAACCTCGCCGATGAAGGCCGCGACATGCGCGGGATGATCCGGCGACATGTGTTTGAACACTGGGCCGACCACCGGGTCGCGCGACACCTTGTCGTAAAAGGTTTCCGTCAGCCGGTTGAGGGCTTCGATGCCGCCGGCCCATTCGTAGAGTGTCGGGATGTCCTGGCTCATTGTCGATCCTCCGCCAGCCCGGCGCCGGCACGACGATAGCGGAAATCGCGCCCTGCTCAACCTGCCTCGATGGCGAGTGTGAACCCGCCGCGCTACAATTTGGCCGGCGCTTCGGCGTGATGTCGCTTGCCGGCGTCGCCTTCCTCGGCTCCAGCACGCCCATCCGACCCCTTTCTCTTCCATGACGATAGGCGCGATCAGCCATTGGACGACGGCACCACGCGGCAATTCTCAGGTTTCGGCGCCGACTTGCAGATGCTGGAACCCGTCAGCGCATCCACCGACTGGCGCCCGGTCGTCAGGCCAACCTTCAGCATCATGTCGGGTTCGAGCTGGCGCTCGACCGAACTGCCCTGGAGCGCCCTGAACAAAGCGGGGCTGATCGCCATCTCGTCGAGGTAGGACTTGACCGCCTGCTTCTGCCCCATCAGATAGAGGCTGAGCCGCGCCTGGGTACCGACAAGCCGCCTGGCGCCACCGGCCAGCATGAGCGCGCAGGCCGAATCGCAGTCGCCGTCGCCATCGACGCTCAGCCCGGCATAGGCGCCTTCCCTGGCCAGGCAATTCCACTCTGCCGGGTCGCAGCCGACGAAATCGGTGCGGGCAACGGCAACGTCGAGCTTCTTTTCATGGATGATCCGGCCCGCCGCCAGGGCGCCGGAGAGGTCGCCGCCTCGCGAGCTGATCACCATCGGCAGCCGCCGGTTGCCAAGCGTGGCGAGCAATTGGCTGAGTTTCTGCGGCGTCTGGGGCGTAATCGCGCCTTGCGCTGCAATCCATTCCGGGCAGTCGGGATTGCAGAGCGGGTTGCTGCCGCGAACCACGACAAAGCGCATGCCGTCATCGTGCGGCGCGCTCTCCGGCTTCAGCGGCAGCGGCGCAGCCTTTGCCACGTCCGGCAGGCCGCCGGCTGGCTTGTTCGCCGGTATTTCCCGGCAATTCGGAGCCGGAAGGTCCAGCCTGCACAGGCTTGCGCTGGTCAGCAAATCTGCAGCGTCGTCGCTGGTGACCAGCTTCATTGTCAGCATGTCGCTGAGGTCGATCTGCTGGATGTCGCTGGCCGGCGTGCTCTTCATCGTCTCGATGATGCTGAGGTCGACACCCATCTCCTTGAAATAGGCGGACAGCTTGCGCTCCACCCCCTTGCTCATCTCGTAGGTCTTGTAGCTCCCGGTGTTCTTGCGGCTGACGACCTTCTTGCTGATGACCCGCTTCTTGCCTTTCACGATCCGGTAGCGGACCTGATATTGCACGTTCATCTGCACGATCGTGGTGGTGATCTGGTGGACGCCGAGATAGGCCAGCGGCCCGACCAGGCGCCTGGTGCCGCCGGCCAGCATCATTGGACAAGCGGATGCGCAATAGCTGCCGAGCACATAGGGGCTGCCGATATAGTGCGCGCCTCTGGCGTCGTTCTCCTTGCAGTTTTTCACCCCTGGCTCGCAGCCGACGAACCAGGTCCTGCCGACCGCGATGTCGAGCTTGTTCTTGCGTATCATCCGGCCCATGGCGATGGCTGCATCGACATCGCCGCCGGGAGAGTTGATGACGATCGGCAATTTGCGGCCGCCGAGCGTTTTCAGGGCAGCCTTGAGCAGCGCCGGCGACTTGGCCGATATCGCACCCTCGGCCGATATCCATTCCGGACAGGTCGGCTCACAGCCCGCCGCGTCGCTGCGCACGACGACGAACCGCATCGGCGGATCCGGATCCGGCTCTGAATTTTTTGTCTCGGCCGCGAAGGCGGCGCTGCCCACGGCAAGCATCGACACCAGGCAGATCAGCCCCAGTGCCAACCATGGCCGACTATGCAAACGGTGCTGTGGAACCATCCGACCAAGCCCTCAACGCAATCTATACTGTAGAGGCTCACAGACTTGCAACAGAGATTGGGACCCCAAACAGGCACATCTGGCCAACGAAAAAGGGCGGCCCGAGGGCCGCCCCTATCCGTTTCGATCCGGCGATGCCGGGCTCGATTACTCTTTGATGGTGACGACGATGCCGGCACCGACGGTGCGGCCGCCTTCACGGATGGCGAAGCGCAGCTTCTCTTCCATGGC
>NZ_JAMYPU010000050.1:0-27493 GCF_040320535.1 Mesorhizobium sp. M0676 | reverse complement strand
ACCCTGCGCCGCGCGCCCCCCCCCCCCCCCCTTCGTTTTCGCAGGCTTCGAAATCACTCCTTTTCGAAGATGCGTGCCTTGGCGACGACGCCAGCGATTGCGCCGCCGATCAGCGGCGCAACGATGAACAGCCAGAGCTGGCTGAGGGCTGCGCCGCCGGTAAACAGCGCCGGGCCGATCGAACGCGCCGGATTGAGCGAGGTGCCGGTCACCGGGATCATTGCGAAGTGCAGTCCGGCCAGCGTCAGGCCGATGACCAGGCCGGCGAACGCCGTCGAGTGCTTCTCGGCGGTGACGCCGAGGATGACGGTGACGAAGGTGAAGGTGCCGATCAGCTCCCACAGGAAGGCCGAACTCGTCCCCCATTTCGCCACGTCCCAGCCATTGGCGCCGAAACCGGTGGTGTGCCCGCCGGTCTGGCCGGAGACGATGATCCACAGCGCCAGCGAGGCCAGAATGGCGCCGATGATCTGCGCGATCCAGTAAGGAATGACATCCTTGGCCGGCAGCCGGCCGGCAAGGAAGACGCCGAGCGTGACGGCTGGGTTGAGATGTGCGCCTGAGATGGGACCCACCGCGTAAGCCGCCGCAATCAGGCCGATGCCGAACGCCAGGCCGATGGCTTCCTGGCCCAGCGGCAAGTCGGCGAGAAAGCCACCCGTCGCCACCGACGCCGTGCCGATAAACACCAATAGAAATGTCCCTAGAACTTCCGCAAGATACGTTTTCATTGCCCTCTCCTCGTATCGATCCGTCGGTCCGCTTTTCCGCGCCGCGAATCATGGCGCAAAGAGTATTCCCAACGCAAAAGCTTGGAAAGCTGAGCAATTGCGCCACAGATCGTGCTTACGGCGGCCAGTTACCAACATTAGAGACCTTGCATATATTTGAGATTTGTTATCGCCGGCGGGCGGACATTTGCCGGCGGGGAAAATCGTCGGCCGCGAGCGGAAGGCCTCGTCGCCGCGAAATTCAAGCGGGGTTCAATCTCGACGCGAAACGCTCTAAGAGCAGGCCGAAAGATACTGTGCTCGATAGATGGAATGACGAATGCGACTGGGCGGACGGCTGGCGGCAGCCATTGAAGTGCTGGACGACATTGGCCGGCGCCACCGGCCGGTGGCCGATGCGCTGAAAGATTGGGGCCTGTCGCATCGCTTTGCGGGCGGCGGCGACCGCGCGGCGATCGGCAACATCGTCTACGACGCGCTGCGCCACAAACGTTCCGCCGGCTGGCTTTTGGGTGAAGACACGCCCCGCGCCATCGGCTTCGGCGCGCTGCTCATCGAATGGGGCCAGACGCCGCAATCGCTTAACGATGCGCTCCAGGGTGACAAGTTCGCGCCGCCGCTGCTCAGCGCCGCCGAGTTGCAGGCGCTGGCCGAGCGCCGGCCTGAAGACGCGCCGGAGGCGGTGCGGGCGGACATACCCGACTGGTGCGCGCCGCTCTTCGAACGATCCTTTGGCGCAGACTGGGTTGCGGAAGGGGCGGCTTTGGCGACCCGCCCGCCGCTCGACATCAGGGTCAATACGCTGCAGTCCGACCGCGCCAAAGTGCTGGCGGAACTCGCCGAAACCGGCGCCAAGGCAGCCGCTATCGCGCCACAAGGCATTCGCATCCCGCCCATCGACGGCGACGGCAGGCACCCGAACGTACAGGCCGAGCCGGCCTTCCAGAAAGGCTGGTTCGAGGTCCAGGACGAAGGCTCGCAGATCGTTGCCGCCCTTGCCGGCGCGCAAGCCGGGATGCAGGTGCTCGATTTCTGCGCCGGCGCCGGCGGCAAGACGCTGGCGTTGTCGGCGGCGATGGCCAACAAAGGCCAGGTCTTCGCCCATGATGCCGAAAAAGCACGGCTGGCGCCGATCTTCGACCGCCTCCGCCGTTCGGAAAACCGCAACGTCCAGGTTGTCACCAAGCCGGCTGAGCTCAGCCCCCTCGCAGGCCACATGGACATCGTGCTGGTCGATGCGCCCTGCACCGGCAGCGGCACCTGGCGGCGCCGTCCAGACGCCAAATGGCGGCTGATGCAAAGACAGCTCGATGCCCGCAAGGGCGAGCAGTCGGCGATCCTCGATGCGGCGAAGGCCTATGTCAAACCGGGCGGCCTGCTAGTTTACATCACCTGTTCGGTGTTCGACGAGGAGAATGGCGAGCAGGTCGCCGCCTTTCGCGAACGGCACAAGGGCTTCGTTCCGGTCGATCATCGCGCGCTTTGGGATGCCAGCTTCCCCGGTCACGCAGCGGCCGCCCGGATCGGCAAGACAAGCGATATCTCGCTGTCGCCGGCTCTGAGCGGCACCGACGGCTTCTATTTCTGTGCGCTGCGTCGGGCGAATTGACGCTGCGATTGACAGACTGACATAGCGCTCCAGTTGCAGATGCGCGGCGTCGCCCGCCAGACGGGGTAGAATTCTTGCAAAGATATGTGTCGCTTCTGCTTTTCCTCCTTCTGGTGCTCGGCGGCGGCCTGTTGATCGGCTATGCGACGTTGCCGGGTGAATGGTATGCCTCGCTCGCCAAGCCGCCCTTCAACCCGCCCAACTGGGTCTTCGCGCCGGCCTGGACGCTCCTTTATGTCCTGATCGCCGTAGCCGGCTGGCGGACATGGGAGCGGGAACGAGCAGGCGCCGCGATGAAGATCTGGGCCCTCCAGCTTGTTCTGAACTTCGCGTGGTCGCCGACTTTCTTCGGCGCCAAACAGATGGGGCCGGCACTGGTAGTGATCCTGGCTCTTCTCGCCAGCATTGCGCTGTTCATAGCCACGGTGTGGAACCGCGACCGGGTTTCCGGCTGGCTGTTTGCGCCCTATGCCGCGTGGGTAGCCTTCGCCACCTTGCTCAACGCGTCGCTGCTCCTGTTGAACTGAGTGCTTTGCTGCAGTGCAGCAAAAGCATTTGCGTGGCGTTCAGGCGTCTGCGATAAGCTTTGCAGATAAATCAGGGCGATGGCCATGGCAGCAAAGATCGTACCCGCACCCGATTATGAGGACCGCGTCAGGGCGTCGTTCGCGCGCCAGCAGGCGATGGCGACCATTGGCGCCGAGCTGACCCTTGTGACGCCGGGCATCATCGAGATCGAAATGCCCTATTCCCAGGCACTGACCCAGCAGCACGGTTTCCTTCATGCCGGGGTGATTTCGACGGCGCTGGATTCGGCCTGCGGCTATGCCGCATTTTCGCTGATGCCGAAAAATTCCGGTGTGCTGACCATTGAGTTCAAGGTCAACCTCCTGGCGCCCGGCCGGGGCGAACGCTTCCTGTTCCGCGGCTCGGTGACCAAGCCCGGCCGCACCATCATCGTCGCCGACGGCCAGGCCTACGCCTTTGCCGCCGATGGCGAGGCCAAGCTGATCGCGACCATGACCGGCACGATGATGACGGTGGTTGGCCGTGACGGGATAGCAGGCTGATGGCCAAAATTACGCGAATTGGTGGCAAGGACGTCCTCTTCGTCATGGCGGCGCAGGCCGAGTACGGTCCGCATCTGCAAAAACTGTTCACGCCGCTGATGACGGGCGTCGGCCCGGTAGAGGCAGGTGTGCGGCTCGGCGCCGAACTGTCATGGCTGAAATCCGAGAAGGCGTTGCCCGATCTCGTCGTCTCGCTTGGCTCCGCCGGCAGCCGCACACTGGAGCAGACGGAAATCTACCAGGCGGTCTCGGTCAGCTATCGCGACATCGACGCTTCGCCACTAGGCTTCGAAAAAGGCGCGACGCCGTTCCTCGACCTGCCGGTGACCGTCCCGCTATCATTCAGGATACCGGGCATTAAAGAAGCCAGCCTGTCGACCGGCGGCGCCATCATCACCGGCGCCGCCTACGACGCCATCGCCGCCGATATGGTCGACATGGAAACCTTCGCCTGCCTGCGCGCCTGCCAACTGTTCGCCGTCCCTCTGATCGGCCTGCGCGGCATATCCGACGGCGCTGCCGACCTCAGGCATGTCGGCGACTGGACCGAATACCTCCATGTCATCGACGAGAAGCTGGCCGATGCGGTCATGCGCCTCGAACAGGCCATCGGCTCCGGCACGCTACACAAGGAGCAGCCTGGGCAAGAGCCGGCAGCGCTCTGAAAGTCGGGCTACGCACCCCATTGCGCCGACTCGTTTCTTTCTCTAAAGGCTCGCCATGACGACAGCCAATCATCCCGATACAGTCCTGGCCGACACCGTTCTCATCATCGATTTCGGCAGCCAGTTTACGCAGCTCATCGCCCGCCGCATCCGCGAGGCCGGCGTGTTTTCCGAGATCGTGCCGTTCCAATCGGCCGAAGCTGCCTTCAAGCGCATCAATCCGAAAGCCGTGATCCTGTCGGGCGGTCCCGCCTCGACATCGGACATCGGCAGCCCGCGCGCGCCGCAGATCGTCTTCGATGCCGGCGTGCCGGTGCTCGGTATCTGCTACGGCCAGATGGCCATGTGCGTGCAGATGGGCGGCGTCGCCGAAAGCTCTAACCATCGCGAATTCGGCCGCGCCTTCGTCGAGATCCAAAAGGACAGCCCGCTGTTCGAAGGCCTGTGGGCGCCCGGCCAGCGTCACCAGGTGTGGATGAGCCATGGCGACCGCGTCATCTCGCTGCCCAAGGGGTTCGAAGTCTTCGGCAAGTCGGAAGGCTCGCCTTTCGCCATCTTCGGCAACGTCGCGCGCAAGATGTACGGCATCATGTTCCACCCGGAAGTTGTGCATACGCCGGATGGCGCCAGGCTGCTGAGAAACTTCGTGCACAACATCGCCGGCCTCGAAGGCGACTGGACGATGCGCGCCTATCGCGAGCATGCGGTCGAGACAATTCGCAAACAGGTCGGCAAGGGCAAGGTGATCTGCGCGCTGTCGGGCGGCGTGGATTCATCGGTCGCTGCCTTGCTGATCCACGAAGCGGTAGGCGACCAGCTGACCTGCATTCTTGTCGACCATGGCCTTATGCGCAAGGACGAGGCCGCCGGCGTGGTGGCGATGTTCCGCCAGCACTATAATCTGCCGCTGGTCCTTGTCGACGCGTCGGAAAAATTCATCTCCGCGCTGGAAGGCGAGTCCGACCCCGAGACGAAGCGCAAGACCATCGGCCGGCTGTTCATCGAGGTGTTCGAGGAAGAGGCCAAGAAACTCGGCGGCGCCGATTTCCTGGCCCAGGGTACGCTCTATCCCGACGTCATCGAAAGCGTCTCCTTCACCGGCGGCCCGTCGGTGACCATCAAGTCGCACCACAATGTCGGCGGCCTGCCTGCGCGCATGAACATGCAACTGGTCGAGCCGCTGCGCGAACTGTTCAAGGACGAGGTGAGGGCACTGGGCAAGGAACTCGGCCTGCCCGAAAGTTTTATCGGCCGCCATCCGTTCCCTGGACCAGGCCTTGCCATCCGCTGCCCCGGCGGTATCACCCGCGAAAAGCTCGAAATCCTGCGCGAGGCCGACGCCATCTATCTCGACGAGATCCGCAAGGCCGGCCTTTACGACGCCATCTGGCAGGCTTTCGCCGTGCTGCTTCCGGTGCAGACCGTCGGTGTGATGGGCGACGGCCGCACCTACGAATTCGTCTGCGCCCTGCGCGCCGTGACGTCCGTCGACGGCATGACCGCCGACTTCTACCACTACGACATGGCTTTCCTCGGCGCGGCGGCCACCCGCATCATCAACGAAGTCCGCGGCATCAACCGCGTCGTCTACGACGTGACGTCAAAGCCGCCAGGCACCATCGAGTGGGAGTGATTCAGGCCCACTCAAACGCCGCCGAAAACACGCCATTGTACGCCACAACCATTTGATAACACGTATAATCCATTCGCAGACAATCAGCGACAATCGGTGCGGAGATTGGATTTGACGGACCGGCTGACGGACCTTCCGCAAATTGCTAGCTCAGATTTTTCGAAGTACCGTCAGATCCAATGAGGCTCTGACGGTGTTTTTTGATGCCTTAAGGCACTGGAGATAAAACGAATGTTCTGCCGAAGAGCCTCGAAATTGTACTGACGGTACTTTTCAGGAGGTACCGGGGAATGCTGACGGACGTCGCCCTTAAAGCCCTGAACCAAAAGAGAAATCTGCAAGATTGCGGACCGTGACGGCATGTATGTTCGCGTCATGCCCAGTGGCGCGATCTCCTTTCGGCTGGACTACAGGCTCAACGGAGGCCGCGAGACGGTCTATCTTGGCAGGTATGGACGGGACGGAATCTCGCTTGCCTCAGCCGGGAGAAGTGTCTCGACGCGAAGCGCGCTATTGGCGAGGGACGGTCGACGGCGATAGAAGCGCCGAGTTGTGACCCCGATCTCCGGCCGACTTCAGCGCCGAAATGGCTACCAAACCAAAGCGATGTCCGGGCCTTCAAGGCCTCATCTATTCCGGCCAAGCCGGCCCGGAGCGCCGCATTCACTCACATCCCTTGAACCTGAGTGCAGAGTTGCCGCATCGAAGCCATTTGAGCAGCCGAGTTTGCGCCCGAACCCGTGCTGGTGCTGGCGGTCGTATCGCCAGCTGTATTCGAGGATCCCGACGTGCCGGTGGTTGTACCCGAACCAGTGCTGTTGCTCGCCGTGGTGTTACTGCCGGTCGAACCCGTGCTGCCTGAGGTTCCGGTGGTTGCGCCAGAGCCGGTGCTGTTGCTGGCCGTGGTATTACTGTCGATCGAACCCGAGTTGGCTGATGTGCCGGTCGTTGCGCCAGAGCCGGTGCCGTTGCTGGCCGTCATTCTCGAACAGTCGGAGCGAACCTGTGCCTGTTGTGCAGAGCTCAGGGACGACCAGTTCTTGCGGATCTCATCCTGCGACAGAAGTCTTCCCGAATTGGCGTCGCTGAAGAATGAGCCGGAGAGCTTGCTGTCCCAGCCGCTCGGGATACCGCTTTGGCCGGAGCCGGACGTAGAGCTCATACCCGACCCGGCCGATGAGCCGGACGTTCCGTTCGTGCCGCTGGATGTTCCCGACGACTGCGCCAAGGCCGCGGTGGCGAGACAGAGAGAGATCGCTGTAGCTGTCAAAATCTTACGTTTCATGTGAGTCTCCTTTGGGGTTCGACGCCGTTGCGGCGTCGAATCCTAACCCCGAGGAAAGGCACTTGTTCCTGTAAAGAGTGGAATTCAATGTCATGATCCTTGTGCACCAGCCTTGGGTCTCCAATGCGATGCCGGAGCGCCTCAAGGACGACTGACGCCTCAGGCGAGAGCTGTCCGCCCACTGGGGTGTTATAGGCGATATGCAGAGCGCTTCCCGAATGGTTGGGTGCCACCATCGGGTAATTGCGAGGCAGGTTCCATTTGGTTCGGTAATCGTCCGGATTCATGCCCAGTCGGCCAAGGTGCGAACTGCGTCGGGTCTCGGTTAGAGACAGGAGGGTGGCCTTTGCCGCGGCGTATAGCTCGACATGCGGAGCTCGTCTCGACCGCGCACACTCAATACGTTTACGATGACGCCGCCAGATGTCATATGAGCGAATGCCTTTCGGGCGAAATAAATTGCGCCCAGCAGGTCGACGCTCAGCACCTTCAGCCAGAACCGCGCTAGTGAGCCTCAAGGGTTTAAAGATTACCAGGCCGGCGCGTTGTTGACGATTATTACCAACCTGCCGAACGCGTGAGCGCAAGTCGACAGCACCGTGATAGCGGTCTCCCGGAGCGCCCCTTGTCGAACCGCATGCGCGCCTTCTGGACCTTGCCTCCACCCACGTCGGCTCACCCGTGCACCTTCGGTGCCCAACCGCATGGCGATGGCCAGTCCAATCCCGCTTGCAGCACCGGTTACGATTGCAGTCTTGTTATCCAGGCGCATCAGGTTCGACCTCTTTCTGGGGAGCAGCAAGTGGTTCAGTCCAGCCTTCAGCGACCCGATCCACGCTCAGCAGGCTGCGCGCATAATTCTGTTGCGCGCGAACAATGGCATCGTCCTGCTGTGAGGGAAGAAAGACCGGCAAAGCAAGGCAGACACTTTGTGTGGCCAGCAGCTTGTTCCAGTTCGCGATCAGCGCCTTGAAAGCGCGCCCCACCGCCCTCGGATTTCGGTCGAGGTCATAGAGGCCGAGCGGATTGATCCGTCCGTTGTTCTCCCGAAGCGCACTGTCCCAGTCCACCTGATCCGTCAGCGAGTACCAGGTGAAGCCTACGATGGGGATGCCATCGTTGCGGATCCGCAGCACGTTGGCCCACTCTTTCCACAGCCAATAGACGGCTTCGTCTCCATTGGGGCCTTCGCTGATGTTGGTCTCCGTATGCATTACGGGAAGCCGGTAGCGGTTGAAGTACTGCCGCGTGATCTCGTCATAGCCAAACACCTCGCCGGACCCGGACGTCGTTCCGTCTGCCCAAACCCTATGTTCGTTGGTCTGATAATAGTCGGTGCCCATCACGCAATGCCTGCGCAGATGGCTCTCCAGGAAGAAACTGTATTCTTCGGCCGTCATCCCGTTTTCGAGAAGATAGCGATAGGTGTGCGCGTCCACGTCATGACCGTAGTTGAGGTCAAGCGACAGGAAACGCTCGCTGTTGAACCGTTCCGCTCTGCCGACCGCCTCGGGAGAATCGGCGTGGAAGTATTCCGAGGATTCGCTCTGTATGAAGATGGCGTCCGGCCGCACTTCGAGGATCGCCCGCATGGCAAGCACGTTCGCCTTCACGATGTGCTTGAGGGCGGTAACGAAAGCAGTGTCGCTGCTCAGTTGTTCGTTCCACCATCCCCAGCGAGCCGAAAAGGTGGCGCAGATGAACATCTCATTTATTGGGGTGAAGAGCTGGATCCACGGATAGCGTGTCGCAAAATCCCTGGCGTAGTGCTCGAATAGTGTCGGAAAGTCCGCGTTCTGGAAGTTGCCAACCCAGTCCGGCACGCCAAAATGGCAAAGGTCGACGATCGGAAGAATGTCTTTCGCCTTCAGGTCCGCGAAGGTCTCATCGGCGAATGCCCAATCATAACGTCCGTCACCCAGCCATGTTTTGTGGATCGGAGGTCCGTAGCGGAGGAAATGCACCCCGAGATCCTGGACCAGTTCGAAGTCGGTGCGCCATCGTTCGTAGAAGCGGCATTTTTCCATTTCGTCGACGCGCTCCCGGCCTTGTCGAATGGTCGGGGTGCTGTTCTCGATGCCGGTGGCAAACATGAACGTGAACATTGATGGTCCTTAGCCAAGGCGGAGATGCCCGCGCTTGGTCAAACGTTCAGTGCTCGACGCAGTTCCTGCAAGACTGCTTGTCAAGTTCGGTAGGCGCCTGACAACCACGTGCCTGCAAGTGCTATTCAAAGTCGGTTGACCGGTCTTTGCGAAAGGCAACGCCACATGGCGGGAAAGCCTTCGAACCGGCTTTTTGCCAAAGCCGGAGAATGGCTGGTCGAGAAGGTTCGGCGGCGATTTCTCCAGCCTCACCCGGCCATTCGGAAGATGGCGCTACGCTCGTGATCGTGAGCAGGGCCACCCCAGGCATAGGCGGGTCGAGATTGGCGGAATTCTATCGCACGGTTCAAGCGAGCAGTTTGCGCCGAATATGATCGGACTATGCTGGACGGAGAGGTCGGCTTCGGGCCAGCCCAGTTGGCGTCAAACGGGTCTTTGCGAGTTAAGGCGGTATGGCAGTTATCCACGTTTGCAAACTGCAAACGGACGTTCCGCTGCCGCCATTCACTGGGAGGCAGACCCGCGGTACATCACCGATATTCTCGAAGCCAATAGTTAGTCTCGTTCATCGTCCCATGGTTCGACAGACCCATACGAGAGAATACGAGAGATATGGACCGGCGAACCATCCGCTGTATTGATCTCCTGTAGAAAACAGTGACCCTCAGAGACTAGCATGATCGTTATTTGTCAATGCGCTGCGAAGC
Source organism: Mesorhizobium sp. M0676 (assembly GCF_040320535.1). Lineage (NCBI taxonomy): Bacteria > Pseudomonadati > Pseudomonadota > Alphaproteobacteria > Hyphomicrobiales > Phyllobacteriaceae > Mesorhizobium > Mesorhizobium sp. M0676. The sequence continues at coordinate 17,688 of NZ_JAMYPU010000050.1, read as the reverse complement.
TGTTCGCCCAATTGATTCAAGAAGCTGATCCAGCCACTCCCTGACCGCATTTATCTTCTGCCGAACGGCAGCACCGCGCCTGAATTCTGCCTCCGGATCAATGTTCGCGTGCGCAAAACGGCCGCTCGCGAACATACATTGACAGGTCCAGTTCCGAATAATAAGTTCGGTCATAGAACGAATTAACGGGAGTTCAATGTGACTGACCTGCCGCGCATATCCCGTCAGTTCTCACAGCGCTCCGTGATGGAAGCGATCGTCCAGGGCGGGCCGATCTCCCGCGCCTCAATCGCCAAGCTGACGGGCTTGTCGAAGCAGACCATCTCCGAAATCATGCGCGGGCTCGAGCAGGAGGGCTGGGTCCAGGAAACCGGCCGCACCAGCGGCCATGTCGGGCGCACCGCCGTCACCTACGAACTGGTCCACGACGCAGCCTATATCATCGCCGTCGACCTTGGCGGCACCAAGGTGCGGGTCGCGCTGACCGACCTTGCCTGCCAGATCTTTGCCGAAGCCGCCACACCGACCGACCCGCGCGGCGGCCAGTTCGTCGTCGATCAGATTGCAGCGCTGGCCTTCGATGCCGCGGCCAGACAGCACGTCGCGCGCAAGAAGATACGCCTGGCCGTCATCGGCGCGCCTGGCGCTCCTGACCCGGCCACCGGCCGCATTTTAATGGCGCCGAACATTGCCGGCTTCGACACAATGAATGTGCTGGATGCCTTCGAAGAAGCGCTCGGCGTCGCGGTGATGATCGAGAACGACGTCAATCTCGCGGTGCTTGGCGAGAACTGGCTGGGCCAAGGCCAGGGCATCGACAATCTCGCCTACATCGCGCTCGGCACCGGCATCGGCAGCGGGCTGATGCTGGGCGGCCATCTGGTGCGGGGTGCTGGGCACGCCGCCGGCGAGATCGGTTTCATGCCGATCGGGGCCGATCCCTTCACCGAGGAATCACTGCGCACCGGCGCATTCGAACGCGCGGTGGCCACCCACGCCATGACCGATCGCTACCACGCCCTCACCGGCAGGCAGGTCTCGGTGCCGGCAATATTCGAGAATGCCGCGCTTGGCGACAAGGACGCGCTCACCGTGCTCGACGAAACTGCCCGCCATCTGGCGCAAGGCGTTGCGGCAATCGCGGCAATTGCCAATCCAGAAAAGTTTATCCTCGGCGGCTCGATTGGGTTGCGGCCCGAAATCCTGTCCAGGGTGCAGGCGCTTCTGCCGCTATGCTTCCCATATCCGGTCAGGGTCGAGGCGAGCGAACTTGGCGCACGCGCAGCCCTCATCGGCGCGGCGGCAATCGGCCTTGGCCAGTTGCACAACACGCTGTTCGGCGTCGACGCGCCTGATGGCCGGATTTCGCTGCCGCCTGCCCAGGCCGCCGCCCTGAAGGAGGCCGCGATATGACTCACGATATTACCGCCCGCCTGCAGGCAGCGCTCGACCGTGGCGACGCACTAACGCTGTTTCGCGGCGCCATCGACCGCGAGAGCATCACCGGCAACGAAGCCAACTTCGTCGACTTCCTCGAAGCCAGGATGCGCGACCTTGACCTCAGCGGCCTGACCAGGACGGAATTCCTTCCCGGGCGGCCCAACATCTGGGGCGAGCGCAAGGGGGCCGACCAGGGAAAGCGCCTGCTGTTCATCGGCCATACCGACACCGTCCATGTCGACGGCTGGCGCGAGCATTGGGCAGGCACCGAGCGTGAGGATCCGTTCGCCGCCCCGATCATTGATGGTGCTGTCTGGGGCCGAGGCTCCGGCGACCTCAAGGCCGGCATCACTGCTTCGCTTGCGGCACTCGCGCTACTCGACAAGGCCGGCATTCGCCTCAAGGGCGACGTCGCCTTTGCTTTCGTCGGCGACGAGGAGAGCGGCCAGCCCGGCACCGGCGTTTCCGCCGGGATCAAGCACTTCGTCGGACGCATTGAGACCGGCGAGGTGACAGCACCCGATTTCAGCGTCTATGTCGAGCCGACCCGCCTGGCCGTCTATGCGGCGCAGATCGGCTTCTTCATCACCGATATCTCGATTACCGGCAAATCCGCCTATTTCGGTGTGCCAGAACTCGGCAAGGATGCGCTCCGTGCAAGCCATGCCGCGATGACGGCGCTTTGGAAGCATTCGGATGAGGTCGCCGCGCGCGCCGAGCACAAACTGGTCGGGCGCGGCTTCCTGCTTATCACCGGGCTTGCCGGCGGCGGCTACATTGCCGTTCCCGAGCGCTGCACGCTCTCGCTGATCCGCAAGCTGTTGCCTGGCGAAGACCTCGACACCGCCGCCGCCGAGATCGAGGCTGCCGTGCGCGGCGCGATCGCCGATCCGGATATTTCGGTAGAGTTCGCCTACCCCGCCGGCCGCGACCACAGGCTGGGCGGCACCGCTGCCGAGATCGGCGAAACGCGGGCGGAAGTCGCCATGCTGTCCGACGCGATGGCTGGCGCAATGAGCGGACGCGGCGTCATCGAGGGCGCACCGTTCTGGTCGGAGTCCCCCTTCTTCATCAATCAGCTCGGTATTCCTGCCGTCTATTGCGCGCCCGGCGACATCAGGAATTGCCACACATTCGAGGAGCACGTCGATGTCGAGGAATATTTCGCCGGCATAGTCGGCTTCGCCGCCTTCATGGCCCGCTACTGCGGCGTGGCCGACTGAACCACCAACGAAGCAAAATGGGAGAACTGACATGCCGATGAAGACACTGATCGCCGCCGCCTTTGCCGGCGGATTGATGCTTGCCGCCAACCCAGCTTTCGCACAGACGGTCGGCCCGCAGGGCGAGAGCGCCACGCCGAGCGCCGACGTGATCCTAAGCGATGCCGACATCGCCGCGCTCAAGGACAAGGGCTACAAGGCTGCCTTGCTCTGGCACACCTCGTCCGATTTCACCAATGCGGTAACCGCCGGCGCCACCGACGAATTCGCCCGCGCCGGCATCACCATTGCGGTCAAAACGGATGCCCAGTTCGACTCCGCCCGCCAGCGCAGCGACATCGAGACGGCGTTGGCCGCCAAGCCCAACGTCATCTTGGCGCTGCCGCTCGACCCGGTCACCTCGGCAGAAGCCTTCCGCCAGGCGGTCAAGGACGGCACCAAGCTGGTGTTCCTGTCCAACTTGCCCAAGGACTACAAGCAGGGCACCGACTACGCTTCGATCGTGACTGACGATCTATTCCAGATGGGCAAGCAGGCTGCGGACGCGATGGCCAAGGCGATCGGCGGCAAGGGCAAGGTCGGCTACATTTTCCACGACGCTGCCTACTACGTCACCAACCAGCGCGACCAAGCCTTCAAGACCACCATCGAGAAGGTCTATCCCGACATCAAGATCGTCGCCGAACAGGGCATATCCGACCCGGCCCGCGCCGAGGAACTGGCCAACGCGATGCTTTTGCAACATCCCGATCTCGACGGCATCTACGTGACCTGGGCCGAGCCGGCCGACGGCGTGCTGTCGGCGCTACGCGGCGCCGGCAACGCCAGGACCAAGATCGTCACGCTCGACCTCGCCGAGCCGGTCGCGCTCGACATGGTCAAGGGCGGCAATGTCGCAGCCCTCGTCGCCGACAAGGCCTATGAACTCGGCCGCGCCATGGCTGCCTCCGGCATGAAGTCGCTGCTTGGCCAGCCGACACCAGCCTTCGTCGTCGCCCCGGCCCTGACCGTCACCAAGGAGAATGTCGCGCAGGGCTGGAAGGACTCGCTCAACCGCGACGCGCCGCAGCCGGTGCTCGACGCGGCCAAGTAAGGCTCTCGCTCCGGCGCGGCCCGCCGCACCGGAGCTTTTCTTCGACACAACAAAAAGGGAACCGGGACATGCGCAAAGCATCTGTAATCATAACGACAGTGGCGAGCCTGCTAGCCATGCACGCCTTCGCCGCTGAAGGCGTCACCACAGGACCGAATGGTGAAAAGCCGGTGCCGGCGAGCAGTCTTACGCTGACGCCAGCCGAAGAGCAGCAGATCAAGGACGGCAAGTTCACCGCCGCCCTCGTCTGGCACGAGATGAGCGAATACACCAACGCCGTCAACGCCGGCGCCCATGACGAATTCAAGCGCCTCGGCATCGAGGTGGTGGCGCAGACCGATGCCGGTTTCGACGCCGCGCGACAGAAGGCCGATATCGAGACGGTGATGGCCAAAAAGCCGTCGATCATCCTGTCGCTTCCCGTCGATCCGGCGACCGCAGCTTCGGTCTACGATCCGGCACGCCAGGCCGGCGTCAAGCTCGGCTTCGTCGACAATTCCCCGGCCGGCTACAAGCAGGGCAGGGACTATGTCACCATCGTCTCCGACGATCTCTTTCAGATGGGCAACAAGGCCGGCATCGCCATGGCCGAGGCGCTCGGCAAGAAAGGCAAGGTTGGCTACATCTTCCACGATGCCGACTTCTACGTCACCAACCAGCGCGACCAGGCCTTCAAGAAGACCATCGAGCAGGACTATCCCGATATGAAGATCGAGGCCGAGGCCGGCATGGCCGACCCGGCGCGCAGCGAAGACATCGCCCAGGCGATGATCACCCAGCATCCGGACCTGGACGGCATCTATGTCACCTGGGCCGAACCGGCGCTGAGCGTGCTTTCGGCCTTGCGCGGTGCCGGCAACACGCACACCAAGATTGTCACGCTCGACCTCAACGAGCCTGCCGCGCTCGACATGGTCAAGGGCGGCAACATCGCGGCCCTCGTGGCCGACGAGGCCTACAGCATTGGCGTGACGCTGGCGCGCGCGTCGGCAGGTTCGCTGGTCGGCAAGAAGGCCGAACCATTCTATGCCGTAGATTCCATCGCCGTCACCAAGGACACGGTGAAGGACGGTTGGAAGAAGTCTCTCAACAGGGACGTACCGGCGGCCATCGCGGACGCGGTGAAATAGGCTCGAGGCGAAGCGCTCACCACCGGAGGAATAAAATGTCCAGTGCCAACACCAGTGCCGGTAGCAGCTTCGCCAGCCGTTTCAATCTACAGCAATATGTCGTCTACCTCGGTTTCATGGCGATCTTCCTGTTCTTCGCCATTGTGCTGAGGGACAGCGGCTTCCTCACCGTCCGGAACTTATCGAACATCGTGTTGCAGACGACGCCGGTGACGATCATGGCCATCGGCCTGGTCTTCGTCATGTCGGCCGGCGAAATAGATTTGTCGATCGGCTCGATCGTGGCGGTGGCGGCCCTTGCAGCCGCCGTCACCATCAACGCGTACGGCATGCCGGCAGGGATAGTCGCCGGCCTCGGCGCCGGCCTGCTGATCGGCGTCATCAACGGCGTGCTGGTGGCGTATGTCAGGCTGCCCTCCTTCCTGGTGACGCTGGCGACGCTCGGCCTGTTCGCCGGCGTTTCGCGTTCCATGACAGACCTTCGCTCGATCTCGGTGACCAACGAAGCGTTCACCGGCTTCTTCGGTTCCGGCTCGCTGCTCGGTGTCCCCTCACTCGTCTGGTGGTCGGTGATTGCCGTGGCCATCGGCCACCTGGTGTTCCGCGAGACCCGTTTCGGCGCGCATGTGCTGGCGACCGGCGACAATGCCCGCGCCGCAAGCGTATCGGGCATCAGCGTGCCCAGGATCAGGCTCGCCGTGCTGACCATCAGCGGCGGGCTCGCCGGTCTTGCCGGCTTGCTCTATGCCGGTCGCCTGCAGGCGGCGAAATATACTCTCGGCGAAACCGACTTGATGACGGTCATCGCCGCCGTCATCGTCGGCGGCACGCTGCTCAATGGCGGCAAGGGCTCCGTGGTCGGCGCGCTGGTCGGCTCGTTGATGATGGGCATGCTCAACAACGGCCTGATCCTGATGGGCCTGTCGGTCTCCGACCAGATGATCGTGCGTGGCCTCATCATCCTGACCGCAGTCGCCGTGTCGCTGCGCGAAAAGAACCGCTGAAGGAAGCCATCCATGTTTCTCGACATTTTGCGCCGCCGCAACCCCGCCTTCATCGAATCAGCTATCCGGTTGCACCAGAAAGGTAAGCTGCCGGCCAATGCTTATGTGCTCGATCTCGACACGGTTGAGGCCAATGCGCGGGTTCTCAAGAGCGAAGCCAACCGCAACGGCCTGAAGATCTTCGCCATGACCAAGCAGGTCGGCCGCTCCTCGTCGTTCTGCCGGGCTGTGATGCGCGGCGGCATTGACCGCGCGGTCGCCGTCGACATGGCTTGCGCCCGCGCCACCCACAAGGCAGGCATGAAGCTTGGCCATCTCGGCCATCTCCAGCAGGTCGCAAAATTCGAAGCGGCGGCTGCGGCGAAAACCTTCAAGCCGGACTACTGGACCGTGTTCAACGATACCAAGGCTGGGGAAGCGGCGGCAGGCGCCAAGGCGGCGGGCTATGTGCAGGATTTGCTGGCCCGCATCGCCGCCGAAGGCGATATCTTCTATCGCGGCCATGAAGGCGGTTTCAATGCCGCCGACATTAACGATGTCGCCGACCGGCTGGATGCCGTCGAAGGCGGCCGTTTCGCCGGCATCACCACTTTCCCTGCTCTGCTGTTCGACCATGCTTCGCGGAAAGTGCTGCCGACCCCCAATCTGGCGACGCTCGCGAAAGCTGCGGAAGCGTTGGCCAAGGCAGGCCGCAAGGACATTGAGATCAACGCGCCGGGCACCACGTCGAGTGTCATGCTGGCGGCACTCGCCGAGGCTGGCGCGACGCAGTGCGAGCCCGGCAATGGACTGCATGGCACCACCGCGCTGCATGTCATGGAAGATTTGCCGGAGCTGCCGGCGGTGCTCTATCTCACCGAGGTCTCGCATCTCTCCGGCGGCAAGGCTTATTGCCTTGGCGGCGGCTTCTACATCGATCCGATCTTCCCCGACTACGACGTCAAGGCGATCGTCTCGGCTGAACCGACGACGGCAGGCTCGGCACTGCGCAGCGTCGAGGTGCCGCCGCCCTCTGCGATCGACTATTACGCCATGATCGATGCCGCCGGCGCGAACGCGCCGAAGCCTGGCGACAGCGCCGTGTTCGGCTTCCGTGGCCAGGCCTTCGTCACCCGCGCCCATATTGTCGGCGTGTCGGGCATTTCGACGGACAATCCGAAAGTGGAAACCATCGAGAACGGCTTCGGTGAACCCTATGCCTGGCCAGTCTAGGAGAAACACATGACGGTGAGCGCGCCCATCCTTCAGCTGCACGACATTCGCAAGAATTTCGGCGGCATCACCGCGATCGAGAGTTTTTCGCTCGAGGTTTTCCCGGGCGAGATCGTTGCACTCGTCGGCGACAACGGCGCCGGAAAGTCGACGCTGGTCAAGATCGTCTCGGGCGTCCACCCGCCCTCGTCCGGCACCATCGTCATCGAAGGAAAACCGGTGACGATGTCGAATGCCACCATGGGGCGCGCGCACGGCATCGAGGTCGTCTACCAGGACCTGGCGCTGGCCGACCAGCAGACGGTCTACATGAACATGTTCCTCGGCCGCGAGCCGCTGAACCGCCTCGGTTTGCTCGACCGCCGCCGCATGATCGACGAGACCGAGAAACTGGTGAAGGAACTGGACGTGCGCATCCCCTCCGCCCACGCCACTATCCGCGATCTCTCCGGCGGCCAGCGCCAGGGCGTTGCGATCGCGCGCGCCACTCATTGGGCAAGCAAGCTGATCCTGCTGGATGAGCCGACGGCGGCGCTGGGCGTTGCCGAAACCGCCCGGGTGGAGGCTATCGTCCAGTCGCTGAAGCAGCGCAATGTCGGCATCCTGATCATCAGCCACAGCCTCGACCAGGTCTTCAAGCTCTCCGACCGCATCTGTGTTCTCAGGCGTGGCAAGCAGATTGGAATTCGCGAGACCGCGAAGACCGATAAGAACGAGATCATTGCCATGATCACCGGCCTGCAGCAGCAATAGCAGGAACCTCTCTGAGAGCCCCCGCCCGAGATCCGGATGTTGTCGGCGATCACGCGATCGATCAGCTTGTGCCGCGTGGTGATCGCCATCGGCCCGTCCTGGTCGTAGCTGCCTTGCCACTCCGGATGCGGCGCCAGCAGCGCTGGCACATACATCGTGTCGGCCGAAATCATGCGCTGTTCCTTGCCGTAGTTTGCGAGGTAGACCGAGTGGCCGGGCGTGTGGCCGGCGCAGCGATGATCTGGAAGCCGGGCGCGACTTCGGCGCCGTCATGGATGCTGCTGGAACTGCTGCGTCGGGTGAAGCTGCCTGCATCGCCTGAATTTCTCCAGGCGTATCCGCACCAGCTTTCTGGCGGCCAACAGCAGCGCGTTGGCATCGCTATCCCAGTCTCGATTTGATAGGACCTATGCAATGTATGGCGGCGCCGACATCACCGTGCCGCCCGGCGGCGTCAAGCTGTCCGGTTTTGGTCGCGACAAAGTCGCTGCATGCGCTGGACAGATACACCGTCTCAAAACAGCCTGGATTTCTCTGGGCTGCCCGTTTCTCGCTAAGCGCTGCCGAAGATGAAATCGGCGCACCGATCGGCGATCATGATCACCGGCGCGTTGGTGTTGCCGCTGATGAGACGCGGCATGATCGAGGCGTCGCAGATGCGTAGGCGCGGCACGCCGCGCACGCGCAATTGCGGGTGGTCATCGGTGCCCATCCGGCAGGTGCCGCAGGGGTGATAAACCGTCTTGGCGTGTTCGAGGATGTGGTCTGTTATGGACTGATCGGAAAGGTCGGCGGCCCCGCCCGGCGACAGCTCCTCGGCGATCACCGCCTGCCCTACGAAACCCGCTTCGAGGATCTGGAATATCTCACCACCGGTCGCACCGATCTGGTTTCGGTTCTTACCAACAATGCCTACACTTCCATTCCCATTCCTCATTCTTTTGTCTTCCTGCTCGTGCTGGCGGCGGTGATGTTGGTCGTTCTGCACCGTACCGCCTTCGGACGATATCTCTACGCCGTCGGCAAAAATGAAGAGGCCGCGCGGTTTTCGGGAATCCGTACCGGCCGGGTGATCATCTGCGCCTATGTGATCTGCGCCGGGCTGACGGCGCTGTCATCCATCTTTCTCGCAATGTACACACGCTCGATCCTGCCAAGCTCGCACGGCAATTTCTACGAGCTCTACGCGATCGCCGCCGGCAGCCTTGAAGAAGTTTCTGCATTCGGCTGGCTCGAACAGGTGGCAGATGTCGCCGAGAGCTTGGCAGAGTGCGTCGAAGGTTCTGGCCGCTTTCTTTCGCAGCCGCGCCTTGAGTTTTGAGTAGGCCATCTCGATCGGATTGAGATCGGGTGAGTATGGCGGCAGGAACAGGAGCCAAGCGCCCCTTTGGCGAACCAGTTGTGCGGCGCGCTCGTTCTTGTGGAAGCCGACATTGTCGAGAATGACGATATCGCCGGGCGACAGTTGGGGAGCAAGCTGTGTTTCGATGTAGTGTTCGAAGATGGCGCCATTCATCGGCGCGTTGACGATCCACGGCGCGACAAGACCGTGGCATCGTAGCCCGGCGATGAAGGTCTGCGTCTGCCATTTGCCGAAGGGCGCATGCGTCCTGAAGCGCTCGCCCGTCGGCGCCCAGCCGGTGCGTTTGGTCAGTTTGGTGTTGGTCGACGTCTCATCGATGAAGATCAGCCGCGCCAAAGCCTTGTTGAAGAAGCGCTTTCGCCGCCCGGTCCACAGCTCACGCGCCTGGCGCACGTCGGCCCGTTGCTGCTCGCTGGCCAGTAGAGTTTTTTTATGACTGAGCCCAAGGCGATGGAGCAGGCGCCCGACATTGGAGCGGTGCACGCTCACACCACGCACCTCCAGTTCGACGCAAAGCTCATCCAGCGTCAGTTCGCCGGTCTCGGCATGCGGCTCAAGCTTGCCGCCGCCCACATGGCCCTGCCGGCGCGCTTCAAGCGAACCGGTCTGCCGCCGCAAGTTGATCAGATTGTTCACAAAGTGAGGCGAAACGCGGAAATGGCGCGCTGCCTCGCGGTGACCATGCCCCTCATCGACATACGCAACAACACGCTGACGCAACTCAAGCGGTAGCGGCTTGCCCATCGCGGTCTCCTTTCAACCGCAATGAATCACGAACTCAAACCAAAGGGAATCCTGAATCCCTTAAATCGCGACAGGCTCTAGTTGTGGAGGTGCGACAATTGAAATCCAGGCTGGCGTTCGACGCCGGATAACAGCGATTCCGCCGATCGGAACATGTCCTCGAATTCCAACTCGTTTTCAAACACCACGCCGCCGACGCTGATGGTCAGCGTATCCGCGGTTCCTTTTGGCGCGAAATAGGCTTGGGCCACGCGCGCCCGGATACGCTCGCCGATCTCCCTGGCGTCGTCTTCTGTCGCACCGGGCAGAAAGACCCCGAACATGGAGGTTCCGATCCGGCCCACCAGATCTTCCTTGCGTACCGATGACTGGATGGTCGAGGCTATGAGCCGCAAGGCTTCGTCACCCCAGCCAAGGCCGAAGCGCAGATTGATGGACCTGATGTGTTCGGGATGAATGACCAGGAAGGCGCCAGATCTTGGACCAGACGATTTTGGCCTGGTTGCTCTCCTTTCGACCATCGAAGTGAAGACCGTCCGGTTGAGGCAGCCTGTCAGGCTGTCAAAGGTCGCCGACTTGTTGAGTTCTCTTCGATAACGGACGAGCTCGGTCCGCTGCAGGCCAATGAACAGCAAAAGCGGGCCACCGACCATGACCGGCAACAGGATCGCTGTGACCATGCTGCGGCCAAACGGCGTCAAGACTTCCGAAAACAGAAGCAGATAGTTGAGGCCAACCGAGAGGAGCAGAATTCCCGCCGAACCCAGGGCAGTCAGCCATGCGATATCTTTCCATTGCCGGGGCGAGCTATTCGCCATTGGTGTCATCATTAGCCAATCTCCCGCCTGATCGGCTGTCATAAGGCCAAGGTGCTGCACTTTCAGTTTCGAGGAAACATACAATTTTAGTAATGGCGCAATCACCTACCATTGGCCCGAAATCAGGCCTTCAAAAGCAAGGCTACGGCGGCAAAAGCAAAGACACTGAATTGTCGGCTATTGTGGCGGGCCGAATATCCCCATCTCCGCGTCTCTGGCCACTGCCTCCGCCTTGCCATAGATGCCACTCGCCAAGGCCGTCGCCCAGCCATTGGAAACAAGCCAGGCGCCGACATCCTGCCTGCCCAAGCTGCACGGTGCCCCAATGACAAAACGATCGATTTCCGGCGGCACGACGCATTTCAGCGCCCGGCCGCGCAGCCAGGAATTGAACGTCGCGCGCGCACGCTGGCCGCAAGGCCAGGCGACGCCGCGAAAGGAACAGGTCTCGTCCAGGTCAATGCCTTGGATCCCGCTGACGACTACCTTGCGCCCCATGGATTCGAAGGTTGCCGACGAGGTGGCAACCGGTTGGAAAAGCAAGACCTCTGGCCAATCCTTTGGCATTCGCATCCCTGCAGGCGCGGCCAGACCAAGGTCGCTGAGCGGCGGGCGCGGCTCGACCCGTTCGATTTGCGCCGGATCAAGCTGTGGCGGCGCGATAAGGTCCTGAGCAATCTTGCGTGCCCGTCCTCGCCATGGCGTATTGGCGGCGCTCGGAGGTGGTCGCATTGCCTGGCTATGATCGATGGATTGACGTGGCGCTGGCCGATTGTTCGGAAGCAGATCTGCGGCCCGGATGATCAACAAGACCCCGGCCAGGAGGAGCAGGCTTCCGAGCGCTATCAAGCGATTGTGCCTCAGCCAGCCCATCAACTCAAGCAAGGTTCCTTGCCCCTCAATACCCCGATGTCGATTTGGCGACCAGCTTGAGTGCACCTTTTTGAACCTGATAGAAGGGCATGGATCGCTCACTGGAGCCATCCGCCCGAAACCGGAACAGGCCGGTCGATCCGCGAAATCCGCTCCGATTTTCGAGCACCTGCTTGCTGAAGCCGTCAGGCCCGGCCGAACTTGCAATTCCTGCTGTCAGGGCGACCATATCATAGGCGTAGGCGACATTGGCGTCGGCTGGATAATTGTAGGTCGTCTTGAAGCGGTCGGCGATCGGGCCGGTTTCCGTTGGGTCGAGCGTGGCGATGTAGGAGCCTTCAAACAGCGGCTCCATCGGATGTTCCAGCCAGCGGTTGGTTCCAACGACGGCAATTGCTTTTCCAGGAATGCCTTTCGTTTTGAGCGCCGCAAGGATCGGCGCCGGATTGTCGTCGCCGCTGGCGATGATGATGGCATCGGGAGCCTCGACCAGCGAGCCCACATCATTGACCACTTTGGTGCCGCCATCGCCGGCCGGATACGGAACGGTGACGGCGAGCGTCGCGCCATAGATGCTGAGACTGTTGGCGACCCGCTTTTCAACCACGCTGGCATTCGCGCCCGCCGCAACGAGCAACACGAACTTCTTGCTGCCTTTGGCCGCCAGGCCGGCTGCGCCCGCGGCCGCGCTGTCGGCCTCGTTGAGGCGCACCGCATAGACGCCCGGGCCGCCAGCGAAATTGTCGGCCAACGCCAGCACCGGCGGTCGCTTCGATCCCGACAGCTTGGCTATGTGCTGCGCGGCCGCGAGTTCGACCGGGCCGATGACGATCTTGGTTCCAGTGGTGATCGCCTTCACAGCCAATTCGCTGGCGTGCGCGCTGTCGCCCTTGGTGTCCTCGACCGTAATCGTGAGCAGGACATTTCCAAGGTCGGCCATCGCCAGCTTGGTCGCATCGAGCATCTTCCGGCCGTTTTCGCCGGCGTTGCCCGGGGCCGACAAAGGCAGCAGCATCGTGACCTTCGTCGACCCGGTGCCGAGCGATCGCGTGGCTTGGGCCGGGCTGGCAGCGGTGCCGGCGGCCGGCGCTCCGGGTGCGGCGATCGCCGCCGGATCGAGCGCGTCCGAGACGCTGCCTTTCGACTGGCAGCCCGACACCATGCCCGCGAACGCAAAGACGATCGCCCACGTCCACAAACCGTGTCGCTGCCGGCCAGAATCCATGATGCCTCCCTCATATCCCGCCGGGTATTTGTCCCGGTCTCATCCGTTCATCTTACGGCAGACTTGCCTCGCCGTCTTTGCAATTGCTGGATTATGGCTCAGCCGTCGAAAAGTCTTGCCCGGAGCGCCTTGATCATTCTGGCTTGCCCGGCGCTTCGATAGTCCGCGCATTTCATGTATCGCGGGCCCGGCACGAACAGTCGGCGCACACAAATCCGCCTCGCCGGGGCAGGGGCACCATCGTCTCCTGCTGTCGGGAATGCGGAGAATCCGAACGTCGCCACCGGCAATGGCCCGGCCACCGCAAAACCTTCTCTCGCCAGGATTGCACGCGCACGCCGGCAGTAGCGGACCGAAAGTTCGGAGAACCGGGTTTCACCGTGCCCGGCACGATACTTCATGACGGTGGTGCAGAGATCGCCTGCGGCAAGGCTGTTTGCCTGCGCCAGATATCTGACGCCGAGCGCGATGTTGGTCGCCGGCGCGCCAAGCTCGTCGAGCGAGCCACGAAAGCCCAGCATTCGGGCCGTCGCGGGCATTACCTGCATCAACCCGACCTCACCATCGGCGCCGTGCACATCGGGATCGAACCCGCTTTCGATCTCCATCACCGCGTGCGCCAGCACCGGTTCCAAGCCGTAGAGCGATGCCTGGCATGTCGCAAACGCCTTGAATGTCGCGCGAGTCCATTCGGAGGCGGCGTCGCAGCGAACCGGCCGCCTCAAGCCGAACGGTGCTGGTCTCGCCAGGCTAGGTCGTTCCAGCCAGTTGGCGCGGGCTTGCGTGGCAAGCTGGCCAAAACCGGTCAATGCGATCGCTCCGGCGATCGCCCTCGTCAATCGTCCGCCGACCATCGGGTCAGCCAACCGGCACTGCCGGATCCCTTCCGGTCAGTTCATGTACTCGACCATGCGGTCGTGGAAGCATTCGCACTTGTTGAGGGTGTCTTCGTCCTTGTAGTTCGTCTTGAGGTAGCCATAGGCCATGCCGCAGGCGACCTTGGCTTCCGACGCCCAGATGAAGGCGGGGCGCGAAGAATTGATCCATTCCGAGCTGTTGGCGACGGCCACCGACTCGTCCATCAGCTTCACCACCTCGGACTTTAGATCGACGATGTTGTCGTTCAGCACCAGGTTGGATGTGCCGACGGTCCGGCAATAGTCGGCCACCGGCCCTTCGATAATATCGGCAGCCTGCAGTCCTGTCGCGCATAACGACAGCAGCCCGGCCCCGAAAGTCACTCGCAAAATTCTGGTCATGCTCCTCACCCCGTCCCTTTCGCCCCTTAGGCCACGTCCGTCTTGGTGCCGTGGCTGTCATCGTAAAGTATCTTCACCGCATCGGCGGCGCTGTGGAATGTGTAGTTCTCCAGCACGGCGACCGTATGATAGTTGTCGCCGCCGCCGTTGGTATCGACCTTGACCTCGGCATTGGCCGCATTGGCCGAGGACTGCGCGATCTCCACGAAGCCGCCGCCGACGAGATCGGTGACGCCAGCCAAGCCCTTGAGCAACGAGGAAAGATCAAGCTGGTCGCCGTTGTGGAAGTCGGCGATCAGGTCTGCAACCTCGAGCGAGCCGATGGCGAAGGTCTTTGTCCCATCGGAAGCGACGGTCGGCTCTGCCGGTGCAACGAGCGAGGTGTCGAGTTCGACCTCAACATAGTTGCCGGTCGTTCCATCGGCCATCTGGAAGGTTCCACTGCCGGTCACGGCTTGCCCATCGATTTCGCCGACAGCGGAGGTCGTTGTCGTGCTTATCGAAGTAATATCGCTATGAGCGAGGTTCGACAACTCCCCGGCGTCGCTTATGCCGTTGGCGTTGGCGTCCTTCCAGATCAGCAGGCTGTCGAATGCCGCGTCGTTGTGGTCGATGAGGCCGTCATGGTTGCTGTCGAGCGAGGCAAGTGCTGCCGCCCCGCTGGCGAAATTGCCACCGCCGAAGCTCGGCGTGAACAGTTCGGTGCCGTCGTCGATCTTGCCGTCATCGTTGAGGTCCACCGCCAGCATGCCGTCGTTCGAGGTGTTCCAGGCGACCTGGTCCTTCGTCCCGTCGCCATTGATGTCGAACTGGACACCGTGGTTGAGGTCGGAGAAGGCGAAGCCGTCATGGTTGAGGTCGAGGATGATGGGATCCACGGCACCATTCGTGATGAGCGTATTGAGGTTGGTAATGTTGGTGATGCCCGTCAACTGAACCAATGTGCCACCGGCATTGGTGGTGGTCTGCTCATAGACATAGGTATTCCCGTTTCCAACGAAGGCCACGGTCGTGCCAGCGCCACCAATGTCGTTCGCCATCAGATATTGAACTGCTGCTGCTACGCCGCCGGCTGTGTTGAGGTTCAGCGGAGCTGCATAGGTGTCTGCGCTATCGAAGGTGACGATGCCATTTGCGCTGATTGCGTCCGACTTGATCGTTTGTCCGCCGAACGTCAAGGCCGAGTCGGTACCGTCGAAGCCGCTGATCGCGCTGGCTGCAATCGGGGCGACACCGAAGTCGAGCTTGTCCGCCGTTCCGCCATTCCCCCAATCGGTGACGGTGTCATAGCCTGAGATCGTGCCAGCATTACCCGACCCACCGATGACCGGCGTCGAGTCGCCAGTTCCGATCACGAAAGTGTCGGCGCCCGTGCCGCCTGTCAGCGTGTCGGCGCCGGAACCGCCTGTCATCCTGTCCGCGCCGGCTCCGCCGTTGAGTGTATCATTGCCGGAACCACCGTAGAGCTTGTCGTCTCCCGAGTTGCCGGACAAGTTGTCGTCGCCGCGTCCGCCGGACAGAACAACCGCCTGGGAGTTGAGGCCACTTAGAACGTCGTTGCCGTCTTCACCGAACAGCGTGGTTTCCGTCGCCGTCGTGGTGTGTGTATCGACGCCAGAGGTCCCATGCCAGGTGCTTGCATCCGGCGAAAGTGTCGCCGTCACCGATCCCGCGATGGCGTCGCCATCACCGTCGGTTGCCGTCACCGGGATAGAGATGTCGAATGGCGTCGCCGCATTGGCGGTTGTGAACAGGGGCGCGGTCAACTTGAATGTGTTCGTGCCTGGAAGACCTAAAATCTCCATGGCACTGAATGCGTCGCTGCTTGCCGTGACGGTAAAGGTGTCGCCGTTTCCGAGATTTGTCAGGGTGATGGTGCCGTCGGCGTTGTAAGTTACAACAGGCAGTGTCCCCCCGGAATTGTTTGCCACGGTCACTGTGAGGAACTGAGCAGTGCCTTCTCCGGAAGCGTCGCCGACGAATATGAGGTCGTTGTCGGCGTTGACACCTCGTATCATGAGAGTGGCAGCGCCACCGCCGCCCGTGTCGACGGTGCTTGAGAAACTGCTGACCTCGTAATGGTTTGTGTAAGCGCTCCCTGCAACCGTACCGTTTGTCGTCGCGTTCTGGACGAAGTCGAAGCGGAGCGTTTCGCCACTTTCGATGCTGTTGCCGCCATCAACGCCAAACTCGGAATTATTGGTATTGACGGTGTTGCCGTCGTTGGCGGTCGCCAGAAGGTCATTCTGGGTGGCATCTGGCCCATTCAAAACGATCGCTGCGTTGTTGCTGCCGCCCGGATTGGTAAAGCCGCCACTGTTGAATTGATTGCCCGCAAACAGTGATCCGGCTTGCGAGTAGGTCCAGGTGTCGGTTGCCGGATTGAGGGTTGCCGTGAAGGCAAGGTCGTTGCCGTTGGCTGCCGAGGTCCGTCCCTCGACGGTGTGCGAATCGACGACGTGGAAGAAGACCTGCTCGCCGTTGAGGAAGATGTTGGTACCGGTTGTATCCGTAACTGCGGTACCTTCGGTCACATTGAACACCACGTTGCCTACGCCGTCTGCGCCAGCGCGGGCTGCGAAGTTGATCTGTTCGCTGAGAGCCGTATGGGTTGCGTTATCGACGAAGATCGAATCCGGAGTGAACGGCAGCGGAGCGTCGTCCAGAACCGTCAGATTGACCGAGCCGGAAACATGATCACCGCTGGTGTCGGTCGCAACCACCTGAAGTCCGTTGATGGTGACGTTGCCCGAGCCGGCAAGATGCTGGAGCTGGTCGGTCAGCGTCGCGGTAACGACTGGTGTCAACGAGCTGTTGGCGCCGGCACTGGTGTTCAACAGAGACAGATAGATTGCCGGCCCGAGATTGGTGGGACCTTGCATCAGTGTGCCTACGAGCTGGCCGCCGCTGAGCGCCCAAGTGATCGAATATCCGGCCGCAAGCCCGTTAACCGTTGGCGCCACCCAGGGCGGCGCGCCACCGGCTGGGTCGGCAAAGGCAACGGTGATCGCCTCGCCCGTTGTGGTGAAGGTGATCCCGCTGATTGCTTGCGCCGTTTCGCCACGGCTGCCCGGGTTGGTGCCGGTCACGGCCCCAGCCTGCAGATCCGCAGGCAGTGTGAGATCGAGCGTGGTGTCGAGGGCTGCTTCGTTCAATGTAAGAGATGCGGTCCCGCCGCCTCCCGGAACGGTATTGGTCTGCACGTTCACTGTCACTGTGGCGGTCGAGGTGTCGCCGTCACCATCCTTGATGGTGTAGGTGAAGGTGTCCGACCCGACATAGATGCCTGTCGGCGTATAGGTGAACGTGCCGTCGTTGTTGTAGGTGACGGTGCCGTGAGCACCGTTGGTGGTTGTTATGACGCCGGGGGTGGTTGTGGCGACGCCATCGGCGCCGAAGACGTCGTTGGTGAGGAGGCCGGTTAGAACTGTTGGCGCGGTGATGGTCGGAGCCCATGTGTCGTTGTGCGCCGTCGGCACGTCGTCGGTGATGTTGATGACCAGCGTCTTGTCGTTGTGATCGCCGTCCTGGTCGGTGACGACGACGGCGAA
>NZ_JAMYPU010000049.1:0-29065 GCF_040320535.1 Mesorhizobium sp. M0676 | reverse complement strand
GCGCGAGCACAAGAAGCTCGCTCTACGCCAAGCCGCATGACCAGTTTCATGATCGCCCATTTTGCAGAACTTGACGCACACAACCTCCGAAGCTGGGGAGTAGCCCCAAAATCCAACAGCAATATCATGCCTCAACGGCGGTTTTGCCACTGCCAGTTTTGCGGTTCGCTCGCCTGTCAAAAGGGACAGTCTTTCGAGTCACGATCCGGAGTGGGTTTGCCAAGGCTCCCGAGGTGGCCCACTTTTGCGTCGGGGCTCCGCCACTCTTCAGATCAACAGCAACCAGCACCAATACGCACCAATCACCATTTGCACAGCGAACGCGGTGAACCTGAGACTGACCGCGAGTTGGCTGGTTGAGACGAGGTGGATCACCGACTGCACTATACGTGCGCCTAACATCGTGGAGGCCAAGGGATCCGTGACATCTGTCTTTGAAATGATGATCGCGACTCCGAGCAGACCTCCGAAGATTGGAAGCCCTTCAATGCAGTTGGCGTGGGCACGGGCTAACCTCCGCATAAACGGGGAGAGGGCTCCGTTATCTGGCGTAAAGCCGTTTGCCGGGACTTGCCCAGAGATCACCAGGTAGCTCCGGATAACTTCCATCACGATCAGCAGGGCCAGCGCCCACGAGATGAAGCCAGTCAATGCGTAAGCACTCGCCGACATGTGCCCTCCCCGTGCTAGCACTCTAGGTCGTTGTAGCCGATCAACTAGTCTAATGCTATTCGACGAGGAGGGGCGGCCTGTAGTGGGGCCGAAACGGAATAGCAGCTTTTGGACGTTGTGCCCAGAATAGCTGCCGTTCAGCCAATCAGCAGTGATTGACCGCTTTCGCCCTTTAGCGACCCTTCCGCGCCAGATCAGTCGATGCTTGAAGCTGCCATTCGCAGAGTGAAAGCGGCGTCGAGCATGGTCAGAAAGGCGCGCACGGCGGGGTTGGCGCGTCGGCTTGCCGGCCAGAGCACGGTGACATTGTTTCGCTCGACCGCGAACGTGGACAGCACTGGGACCAGTTCGCCGCGCTTCACATAGGGAGCCGCCATGAAGGAGGCGCCTATGCCTATCCCACCGCCGGCTGCCAGCATGATGAGCACGGCATCGCTGGCATCGGCGACCACACCGGAATTGGGCACGATCTCGATTTCACGGTCGCCAATCCGGAAGGGCCAGCGAAAGGCCTGGCCTGTGCTCTGATATCGAAGGTTGACGGTGTCGTGCCCTTCCAGGTGATCGGGATGGGTCGGTGTGCCGCGTTCCTCGAGATAGGCTGGCGAGGCGAAGCAGCAAAGCCGATGGGGTGCGAGCTTGCGTGATAGTAGCCGGGTGTCAGCCAGATCACCGATGCGTATGGCGACATCGATCCCTTCCTCGATCATGTCCACCACCTGGTCACCCAGCCTGAGATCGACGATCAGGTTCGGATGGAGCCGACGGAAAGCCGGTAAAGCCGGAGCGATCAGATGCAGTCCGATCGGCAGCGACGCGGCCACGCGCAACGTGCCCGATGGTTCGGAGCGCGCGGTCATTGCCGCCTGCTCTATTTCCTCCGCCTCGCGTAGCAGACGCAGCGCGCGCTCATGCAGGTCGCGCCCTTCGGGCGTGAAGGTGAGCGAGCGCGTTGTACGGGTAAACAGCGACACTCCTAAATGCCGCTCGAGCCGCTGGACGCTCTTGCTGACCGCCGACGGGGAAATCGACAGCGCGCGCGCCGCTGCCGTGTAGCTGCCCAGCGATCCCGCACGCGCGAAGGCGATGATGCCAGTGAGCCGATCCAAAGTGATATGTTCCGCCATGGCATTACTTAACCGCCATCGGCACCGATTATCAACCGGCGGTCATGCCGCTAGATTCGCTCCAATGACATGGATGAGCGGAGATTTCACCAATGAGCGATAAGATGAAGGCAGTCCGTCTGCACGCATTCGGTGGTCCCGAGATGCTGGTGTACGAAGACGCGCCTAGGCCGGGTGTGAAGCCCGGCGAGGTGCTTGTCCGAGTCCAGGCGGCCGGGCTTAATCCGCCCGACTGGTATCTGCGGGATGGCTATCGCGCACTGCCGCCAGAATGGCGACCCAACGCGTCCTTCCCACTGATTCTCGGCACGGACGTGTCGGGCGTCATTGAAGCGGTTGGCGCTGACGTCGCTGAGTTCAGCATCGGTGACGAGGTCTACGCAATGGTTCGCTTCCCCGATAACTTGATGACGGGTAGCAATGCCTACGCGCATTATGTCAGTGTGCCGGCATCGCATGTTGCGTTGAAACCAGCCGGCATCGACCATATTCATGCGGCTGGTGCGCCGATGTCGCTTCTGACGGCATGGCAGTTCTTGATCGAACTTGGCCACGACGAGCCGAATCCGTTCCAGCCCTTACCGCATGAGCCGGTGCCCCTCGACGGCAAGACGGTGCTCATCAATGGTGCCGGAGGCGGTGTCGGGCATCTGGCCGTCCAGTTGGCGAAATGGCGGGGCGCGCGCGTCATCGCGGTGACATCGGCCAAGAACGAGGCGCTGATGCGCGATCTCGGCGTGGATCAATTCATCGACTACAAGACAACCGCGGCGGAAGATGTCGTCCGAGACGTCGACCTTGTCCTCGACGCGGTAGGCGGCGCGGACATGGAGCGCTTCTTCCATGTTCTGAAGCCGGGCGGCGCGCTGTTCCTGGTCAACCCACTGGGCTTCGCTGGTCACGAAGAGACAGAGAGGCTGGGGATCACGGTCTCATCCACACAGGTTCGATCCAATGGCGCGCAGTTGGCAAAAGCCGCCCGCCTGCTCGACGACGGCCTTGTGCGTGTCGTCATCGACAGCACATTCCCGCTGGCCGAGGCATCGCGCGCACATGAGCGTGCCGCCGACGGCAGTATTCAAGGCAAGATCGTGCTGGCCGTCTGAATTGTTGCTTTCAGTCCGACCGACCATCGGGAGTGCAGACGATCGGGCGGGATTACGCCGTTCAGCCGACGAAGACCACCAACCGACGTCCGGCTGAATCGTGCTCGACTACAAGTGCCGCGATGGCTGCCGCGATCTTCGCGCCGCCTTGCACTGACGGTTCGATAGGATTGGCGAAGTCCGCGTCCTCATTCGATACCAAGCGCAGGTCGACGAGCGGCAAACCGCGCGAGAACGCCGCCCGGGTGATGACGTCGTTGAGGACCGTCAGGGCAGTTGCGGCAAGTCTACGACGCGTGGGTCGGGAAAGCGCGCCTCGTAGATCGTACAGACAGCGGTGGGTAGGTTTTGGCCCAGCGCCCCCTCGAGCATCGTACAGTAGTCGTGCTCGAATTCCTCCCGGATATCGCTGATCCTGTCCAGAACCTCGGCCACCGAACAGGCCCCCTGCTCCAGAATCCCTGCATGACGAAGAGCATCATTGCCACCGACGCTGACGACAAGATGGCTAGCATCCTGGGGGAGCCGTTCAAGCTGCCGCTCGACGCCGCTTGTGACGGCGCCGTCGACGGCGTTTAGCGTTGCACGCCACCCCTCCGGCAACCGCTCCCGCAGCTGCCGCACTACGTCGGGCCCGTGCGCGACATAGGCAGCGTTGTCAAAGATCGAATCCCCGAGAAGGACGACGTGTGGCATCGGATGCTCCGTTGAGGCCTCTGCCAATGCTGCATCAGCAGACGAGGTAAGGTGGTGGGTTGTGACCGCGGCAGCGAGCACGGTCAGGAGATCACGGCGAGTCAGGCCACCTACAGAACGGAACGGCATCTCAGCCGTCCAGGAACGCCAGAAGCGCGGCATTCACCGCGCTGGCCTCTTCGCGCTGTACCCAATGCGTCGCCTCTCGAACGTCTGCAGGCCCCGATCGTTGCAAAGGGCCAGACTGCGCTCGGCCAGGCCATATTCCAGAGCTTGGTCCTGCATCCCCCACAGTACAAGGGTCGGTGTCGTGATCCGCTGCTTCAGGCTTGGGCGGAAGCGCAGCGCCCGATACCAGTTGAGCATGCCGGTCAGCGCCCCCGGCCGTTCCCAGGCCTGCCGATACTCTGCGATTTCCTCCGCCGTGAAGGCATCTGTTCGGCTGGATTTGATGAGCGCCCGTGCCAGCAGAGCCGAGTGCCCTGCTCCCAGAACACCCTCCGGCAGCAAGGGGAACTGGAAGAAGGCGGCATAGCTGCTCCGCAGGAACTGGGTCGGAGATCGCAAGGAATGGGCAAGCAGCACCTCGGGATGGGGCGCGTTCAGGATGACGAGCCTTTCCAGGCGGTGCGGCAGCTTTGCGCCTGGGGCCCAGGCGACGATACCGACCCAGTCATGACCGACGAGGTGAAACCTTCCGATGCCGAGCGCGTCGGCGATGGCAACGACATCGCCGACGAGCTTGGGGAGCGTGTATTCACGGATGGCTTTCGGCTTGTCACTGGTGTTCTAGCCCCTCTGGTCGGGAACGATGACCCGGAATCCGGCGGAAGCGAGCGCATCGATCTGCCGTCTCCAGCCGATCCAGAAGTCGCCGGGAGCAGTCTGTCCCGGTCCAGCCGCTAGGCTGGCAGCAGCGGAGGCGTCGATCAAAGTGAATACCTCGCGGAGTTGACGAGGAGTTCTGATAGGCAAGTTTCAATTTCGCGCTTTTTCCCGAAAATTCGAGAGCGTGAGGAATTGAAACCATTCGTTGATTAATCAGGGGTTTTCGCCGGCCTGTCACGCCGGAGGTCGCGGGTTCGCGCCCCGTCACTCGCGCCATTTCTCCTCAGGAGAAATGTGACATAATCGTCTAGAATCGTGGTCTTGCATGAGGCAATTCAGATCCGGTCGGATCTGAACTCGATCTCTCCCGCAACGACCTCACCCCTCGGCCAGCAGCGCCTCGACTTCCTGCAGCGTCGGCATGGAGGGCGCCGTACCCGGCCTTGTCACCGAAATGCCGGCGACGGCGCAGGCGAAGCGGACGGCTTGCAGCGGCTCCACGCCTTTGGCGAGTGCGGCGGCCAGGCCGCCATTGAAGGCATCGCCCGCGCCGGTGGTTTCGACCGCCGGACCGGCACTGACCACGGGAACATGGTCGGACCGAGCGGCCGTGTGCAGCAGCGCGCCTTTTTCGCCGAGCGTGATGATGACCGAGCCGACGCCCTTTTTGAGCAGGCTGTCGGCGGCGCGGCGAGCCTCGTCGATCGAAGAAACCTTGATGCCGGTCAGCTCTTCGGCCTCGGTCTCGTTGGGGGTGACATAGTCGCAAAGCGTATAGATGCGGTCCGGCAGCTTGGCCGCCGGCGCCGGATTGAGGATGGTGGTCACCCCTGCACCGCGCGCGATTTCGAGTGCGCGCAGTGCCGCGTCGATCGGCAATTCGAGCTGGGTGACGAAGACGCCGGCGCCGCCGATCAGGCCGGCGTTGGCCTCGATGTCTTCAGGCGAGATCAGCATCGCCGCACCCGGGCTGACGATGATGGCGTTGTTGCCGGTTGTCTCCTCGATGAAGATATAGGCCGCGCCGGTATAGCTTTGCGGCGTCTCGATGACGGCGGATTTGACGCTCGCCTCTGCCCAGGTCGCCTTGGCCATGTCGGCGAAAGCATCGACGCCAAGCCGGGTCAGGAAGGTGACGTCCGCGCCGAGCTTGCCTGCCGCCACCGCCTGGTTCGAGCCCTTGCCGCCCGGTCCCAGCTTGAAGGAATTACCAAGAATGGTTTCACCCATGCGCGGCTGTCGATCGGCGCGGTAGGCGGTGTCGGCGACGAAAACGCCCAGAATAACGACAGGTTTGCCCGACGCCATGGCCCTACTCGGCGTCCGGCGGCACGACGCCCTTGCGAAAGGCGAAGCAGCCATAGAAGCGGCGCTCGCCGGTCTGGATGACGCAATAGGCTTTCTTGGCGCGCTCGTAGAAGGCATAGCGCTCGACCGAGATCATCGGCCAGGCCTTGCCTTCCGCCTTGTCGATCTCCTTCTGCACCTCTTTTTGCACCGGCGGGATCTCGTCCGGCTTGCCGACGACCTCCATGCGCGCGGCCGCATCGTCGACGAAAGTGTCCAGCGGATAGAGCGACAGCACCGCCTTGACCACATCGGCCGCCGAGGCGTCGATGTGCAGCAGCTTGCCGAGCACGGTCTGCTTTGCCACCGAATCGGCGGGGAAATTGGTGTCGGCGATGACCAGATCGTCGCCGTGTCCCATTGCCCTGAGCGCCTGGAGCACATCGGCATTGAGCAATGGGTTGATCCCTTTGAGCATGGCAGTCCTCGTCAAACAGGTTTGGTCAAAGTCGATTGGAAATCAGAGCCGGTTGCCGGTCTCGGCGTCGAAGAGATGGACCTGGTCGAGGCGCGGCTTGAGATTGAGCGTGTCGCCGGGTTTGAAGTCGTGGCGCTCGCGAAACAGCGCCACCATCTCGCCGTCGCCGAAGCGCACGAAGACCAGCGTTTCGGAACCGGTCGGTTCGACCACCGAGATTTTTGCCGGCACGCCGTCGGGATGGATTTCGAGATGCTCGGGCCGCACGCCATAGACCACGGCCTGGCCCTCCTTGGCGGCGCTGCCGGCCGCGATCGGGAACAGCGTGCCTGCTATCTCGACCTTGTCGCCCTTGCGCACCACGCCTTTGAGCAGGTTCATCGACGGCGAGCCGATGAAGCCGGCGACAAACAGATTGGCCGGCCGGTCGAACAATTCCAATGGCGCGCCGACCTGCTCGATACGGCCATCGCGCATGACGACGATCTTGTCGGCCATGGTCATGGCCTCGATCTGGTCGTGGGTGACGTAGATGGTGGTGGTCTTCAGCCGCTGGTGCAGTTCCTTGATCTCGGTGCGCATTTGCACGCGCAGCTTGGCGTCGAGATTGGAGAGCGGCTCGTCGAACAGGAAGACTTGCGGATTGCGCACGATGGCGCGGCCCATGGCGACGCGCTGGCGCTGGCCACCGGAGAGCTGGCGCGGATAACGTTTCAGGTACGGATTGAGGTCGAGAATGTCGGCGGCGCGCTTGACCCGCTCGGCGACCACGGCTGGATCGGTCTTGCGCAGCTTCAGCGCGAACGCCATGTTCTGCTCCACCGTCTTGTGCGGATAGAGCGCGTAGTTCTGGAACACCATGGCGATGTCGCGCTTGGCCGGTGGCAGATTGTTGACGATGCGCTCGCCAATGGCGATCGTGCCGCCGGAGACGGTTTCCAGCCCGGCCACCATCCTGAGCAGCGTGGACTTGCCGCAGCCCGACGGGCCGACCAACACCACGAACTGGCCATCGGCGATATCGACGCTGACCTCGTGCAGGACCTTGACGGTTCCGAACGCCTTGGCCACATTGCTGATCGCGACTTGAGCCATCGTCCCCCCTTTTCTCGCGGTGAAGCTAGCCATTGCCAACGGCAAGGGCAAGTCGGTATGTTATCGATAAAAAGCCATTCGTGTTGACAAGGTAATCGATTACGCAAATATTAGCTGTTGCCAATCCGGCAGTCGGATTTTTATCCGAAAATCGGAGCTCCAGGCGACGCAGGGTGGGGTCCCACGTCCCCGTATGATAAAGGAGAACCGCCGACGTTTCGGCGTCGGAGGGATTGGCATTTTAATTCACGACTGTTGTTCTGGGAGGAATAGATGAGAGTCGGTCTGTACGAAAAACTCGTCCGCGCGGGTGCCACCCGGCGTGACATACTCAAAGGCGCGGCCTCGATGGCCGCGATTGCCGCCGCATCGGGCGCTGGGCTCGGCGCTTTCACCCGCCCGGCTGAAGCCGCCAGCGAGCTACGCTCCAAAATTCTGCAGATCCCCGGCGTCGGCAAAGGCCAGCCGACGGATGCCGACTTCCAGAAGGTAGGCGAACTCTGCCTGGAAGCCACCAAGGCCAATGTCAAGGAAGGCGAATTCGCCGGCGTCGAGCTCACCTTCATGGGCCTTAACAACCAGAACCTGCACAATGTGCTGTTCCGCGGCTTCCTGAAGCCGTGGGAGGCCTATACCGGCGCCAAGATCAGCTGGATCGACCTGGCGCAGGCCGACTACAATGCCCGCCTGCAGCAGTCGATCGCCACCGGCACCGTCGACTTCGACATCATCGAGATGGGCGCGCCCTTCGAAGGCGATGTCTGCGGCAAGGGCCTGACCTCCGAGATGCCCGACTGGGTCAAAGAGCAGATCGACATGAAGGATGTCGTGGCCTACCTGCAGCCGCCGGTCGGCACCTGGGACGGCAAGCAGTACCGGATCACCGTCGATGGCGATGCGCACAACTTCAATTACCGCACCGACGTTTTTGCCGATGCCGACCTCGCCAAGGCGTGGAAGGACGGCGGCGCGACCACCGAATGGGGTGTGCCGAAGACCTGGCAGGAAGTCCAGGCCGTCACAAAATTCCTCAAGGGCAAGAAGTTCAAGGACCAGGACGTCTTCGGCTATCTCGATGCGCCCAAGGCCTGGGGCGGTTTCGGCTTCTACTTCCTCGGCAGCCGCGCCACCGCCTATGCCAAGCATCCCGACGACAAGGCCTGGCTGTTCGATGCCGAGACGATGAAGCCGCGCATCAACAATCCGGCCTGGGTGCGCGCCATCCAGGACGTCATCGACGCGCTGCCGTCGGAGCCCGCCGACCAGATCAACGCCGACCCGAACACGACAGCCTTCCAGCAGTTCCTGGCCGGCACCGGTTCGATGGTCACCTGGTGGGGCGACGTCGGCTCCAACGTCAAGACCAATGATAGCTCGGTCATCGGCGACGTCACCGGCTTCTCGATCCTGCCGGGGTCCGACGACGTCTACAATGCCAAGACCGGCGCCTGGGACAAACTCGCCAGCGGCCCGAACTATGCGCCGAACTGCGCCTATCTCGGCTGGGGCGTCTACGTCATGGCCCGCGTCGATACTGACGAAAAGAAGAAGAAAGCGGCATGGTCGGCCGCCGCCCATCTCGGCGGCAAGGACCTGTCGATCTGGACGGCGATGTATCCGTCCGGCTTCCAGCCCTACCGCAACTCGCATTTCGACATTCCCGAATGGGTGGCGGCAGGCTACGACGAGGCCTTCATCACCTCGTATCTGAAGTCGGAAGCCGACAGCTACAACCATCCGAACGCGGCGATCGAACCGCGCATCCCCGGCATCTTCCAGTACTATTCGGCTGCCGAGGACATTCTGGCCAACACATTCGCCGGCAAGATGAAGGCGCAGGAAGGCGCCGACGCCATTGCCGCGGCCTGGGAGAAGCTGACCGACCAGATCGGCCGCGAAAACCAGATCAAGCTCTACAAGGCCTCGCTCGGCGTGTAGGCTGATCCTATCGTGACAACACGTCCGGCGGTGCAAGCCGCCGGACCTGACCGGCTCGGGCCGGTCGCAGGCTTGATTTTTTAAACGGACGGGGACGCGTGGCTGACCAGACCACCAATGCATGGCCGGCCAACGCCGGCCCAGCCGATCTGATCTCGCCGGCCCGCAAGCGGGCGGGTTTTGCCCTGATGGCGGCCGCCACGCTTGGCCTGCTGGCGGTGATCGCGTTTGAGATCCTCTACAAGAACGAGATCACCACGCTCGGCTTCGAGACCTGGCGTCCCATCGTCTATGCCTATGTTCTGTGGGGGGTGGCGCTTGGCATCGGCCAGGTGCTGACGCGCGGCGAGGACGGCCAGCGCGCGCTGTTCCTGCTGCCGGCGCTGCTGTTCACCATCGCCATGGTGATCTTCCCGACGCTGTTCGGCTTCTATATCGCGCTGACCGACTGGAACCTGTCGTCCTTTTCCGGCCGCAAGTTCAACGGGCTCGACAATTTCTGGCAGATGCTGGCCGATCCCTACTACCGCAACGCGCTGTTCAACATGGTGCTTTATGTGCTCGCCGTGCTGGTTGAGTATGTGATTGCCTTCGGCCTGGCGCTGCTGCTCAACGCGCAGATCCGGGCGCGCAAATTCTTCCGAGTCGTCTTCCTGATGCCGCTGATGCTGTCGCCGGTCGCGGTGTCGTGGATGATCGGCAAATCGCTGATGGAGTACCGTTTCGGGCCGGCGGCGACGCTGGCGCGCCATTTCGGCTGGGAAAACCCCGCCTTCTTCTCCAACCCGATCACCGCCCGCATCTCGATCATGGTGCTCGACGCCTGGACCTTCATCCCGTTCATGATGATCATGCTGCTTGCCGGCCTGCAGGCGATGTCGCGCGACGTGCTGGAAGCGGCGCGCGTCGATGGCGCCACGCCCTGGCAGACTTTCTGGCAGGTCACCTTCCCGCTGATGCTGCCGGTGTCGGTCACGGCGGTGATCCTGCGCATCATCTTCAAGCTGAAGCTTGCCGACATCATCATTACCGTCACCTCCGGCGGCCCCGGCGGCGCCACGGATTCAGTGTCGAGCTTCATCTACCGCGAATACCGCGACCGTTCGAATGTCGGCTACGGCACCATGCTGGCGATGGCCTATCTCGTCATCATCGTCGTGTTCGTGACCTGGCTGTTGAAATTCGCCAATCGCTTCGTGCGCAACGTGAACTGACGAGGCACAATGAGCGTCCAGACCACCGACTATGCTGCCTCGGAAATCCGCTCACCGCTGGGTTTTCTGGCCAATCGCATCTTCATCTATGGCGCGCTGGCGTTCTGGGCCTTCATCTGCCTGTTCCCGATCTACTGGACCATCACCACCTCGTTCAAGACCGCGGTCGACGTCACGCAAGGACACCTCATCCCGTTCGTCGACTTCCAGCCGGACTGGAAGGGCTGGCGCTCGCTCGGCCTGTCGCCGGATTCGATCTTCCAGACCTCGACGGTGCGGGAGGAGTTTTTCAAGCGCTTCATGAATTCGGTCATCACCTCGGTCGGTGCGTCGAGCCTCGCCATCGTCATCGGCAGCCTCGCCGCCTATGGGCTGACCCGCTACCGCTATCAGTTCGCCTGGTTCAAGAACGAGGACATCTCCTTCTTCTTCCTGTCGCAGCTGATCCTACCGCCGGTGGTGCTGGCCCTGCCCTTCCTGGTGCTCTACCGCGAGGTCGGCCTGCTCGACACACGCATCGGCCTGATCCTGCTCTACACGCTGATGGTGCTGCCGATCGTCATCTGGATCATGCGCGACCAGTTCAACTCGATCCCGGTCGAGCTCGAGGAGGCAGCGCTGGTCGACGGCCTGTCGATCTGGGGCGCTTTTTTCCGCATCGTCATGCCGATTGCGCTGCCGGGCATGGTCGCCGCTTTCATCCTGGCGATGGTGCTGTGCTGGAACGAGTATTTTTTCGCCGCGTTGCTGACCTCGACCGACGCCAAGACCATCCCGGTCATGGTGGCGAGCCAGACCGGCTCGCAAGGCATCAACTGGTGGTCGATGGCGGCTCTTGCCACCGCCGCGATCGCACCGCTGGCGGTCATCGGGATTGCGCTTGAACGCTATCTCATCATGGGCATGACGGCTGGCGCGGTGAAGTAGGCGAGAGGCGGCGTGCCCCTCTACTGTTGACCTCGGCGGGACAGCACCCCCCTCTGGCCTGCCGGCCATCTCCCCCGCAAGGAGGGAGATCGGCAGCTTTGGCTGCATCGCTTTTCTTGCGACGTAGGTGATTGGCGAAAGCGGAAATGACATCTGATCTCCCCCCTTGCGGGGGAGATGTCCGGCAGGACAGAGGGGGGTGTGAAGGATCGCTACAGAGCGACTTTGTCTGCTAGCGCCCCAATATCGCCCTCAGGTGATCCATGATCATCGCCACACCCTTTCGCCCCAGCTCCGCCGAGGCGTCCTTGGCACTCGCCGTGTACCAGCTTGTATTGTCCGCAAAACGCCCGGCATCGACCGCTTCCGGACACAGCGCCAGCATCAGCGACGTCTCGCCGATGCCGGCATGATCGAACGGATACTTCCCGTTCATGGCAGCCGACATTAGCGGGTGCACCTGCACCCAGTTGAAGAAATTCTCGCCGGCGGCGTGCCCGGCATAATAATCGGCCATCCCGTCTGAGCCCCACCAGCCCTCGCCGCGCTGCTTCTCGAGGAAGCGGAAGATCGCCTGGCGGCCGGCGGCCTTGAAGGCGAGATCGGTCGGCATGCCGGCGGCAAAGTTCTCGGTCTGGTGGTGGATGATGGCGTTGATGTTACGAAAGCCGATGCGCAGCAGGCTGTAGAACAATTCTTCGGCGAACGGCGCCAGCTGGTTGCCGCCGACCTGCACCGAGCCGTTGCCTTCGGGTGCTGCCACCACATAGCTCGCCGCACCGTAGTAGAAAGCCGGCAGGATGACGATGTCGGCCTCCTTCTCGTAGAGCTCCAGCGTCTTGACGACGGCCAGCGTGTCCATGCCGACGGCCATGTGCTCGCCGTGATATTCGAGCACGCCGAGCGGGAGAGCGACCGGCCAGTTCTCGGCGATCGCCTTGCGGATCTGGTGCGGCAACATCAGTTCGTAGCGCATGATCTATTCCATGTTGGTGTGGCGGGCGCGCATGGTCTCGGACGACTGGCCGGTCAGCGCCTTGAGCTTCAGCACCATCACCTCGAACAGCAGGAACAGCGCCCCTTCGAAGACCGAGCCCATCGGCAGCAGCGATGTCTTTTGCGGCCCCTGGTCGCGCGCCATGGTCTGCGCCGGGATCAGCAAGGTGAAGTCGGCAAGCGCGACCGCACTGCTGCCTGCCTCGGCGGTGAGCAAAAGCACGGTGGCGCCGGCCTGGCGGGCGACTTGCATCAAGGTAAGCACCGTCGTCGT
Organism: Mesorhizobium sp. M0676; assembly: GCF_040320535.1. Classification (NCBI taxonomy): domain Bacteria; kingdom Pseudomonadati; phylum Pseudomonadota; class Alphaproteobacteria; order Hyphomicrobiales; family Phyllobacteriaceae; genus Mesorhizobium; species Mesorhizobium sp. M0676. The sequence continues at coordinate 16,427 of NZ_JAMYPU010000049.1, read as the reverse complement.
CTCGCCCGGGCCGGAACTGACCAGGAAGACATCGGCTGGGCCAAGCGGTGGCGTGTTCATGTCGCCGACCACCGACACCTCAAGGCCAAGGTGATAGAGGCGCATGGCGAAACCCTTGAGCTGCAACGCTTCGCGGCCGCAGCCATAGACGACGATCTTTTGCGCGCGGGCCAGCGTTTCGCAGGCGGTGTCGATGCCGGCTTCGTCGACGCGCGCCAGTACGGCGCCCAGCTCTTGCAGGGCGGTCGAAAACATATCCGAGCCGGCATTCGTCATGAGAGTCCCATCTGTCCGGCTGGGTTTGTGGCCGGTGATTTCGGGTTGCGCGCTTTCGCAAAAAGGCTTGTTTTTGTTCATGCTATCACCGCGAAAATGCCTGTCCAACGGCCATGGCGGCTTTTGCTGAGCCAGCGGCGTGATAGTGTCATGTCAGACAATCAATCCAGGAAATCAGCACGACATGAAGACACGGCATTTCGACCGCATCGGTAATGGCGGCCTCGACTTCACCGAGCTTGGCTTCGGCAGCGCGCCGCTCGGCAACCTTTACCGCGCCGTCCCCGACGCGGATGCCAACGCCACGCTGGAGGCGGCATGGGCGACCGGCTGCCGTTACTACGACACCGCGCCGCTCTATGGCCTGGGCCTTGCCGAAACACGGCTCAATGCCTTCCTGCGCGGCAGGAAGCGCGACGATTATGTGCTGTCGAGCAAGGTCGGTCGCCTGTTGCGCGCCTGCCCGCCGGAGGAACGAACCGGCATCGGCAAGTTCTTCGACACACCGACGCGCAAGGAGGTCTACGACTACAGCTACGACGGCGTCATGCGCTCGTTCGAGGCGTCGCTGGAACGGCTTGGCGTCGACCGCATCGATATCCTTTTCGTCCATGACCTCGACATCTTCACCCATGGCAGCAAGGAAGCGTCAGACCAGCGCATCGAGGAATTCATGGCCTCGGGCTACAACGGACTGGTTGCGCTGCGCGACCAGGGCGTGATCAAGGCCTTCGGCGGCGGCATCAACGAGTGGGAGGTTTGCCAGACCCTGGCGGAGCGTGGCGACTTCGACCTGTTCCTGCTGGCCGGGCGCTACACGCTGCTGGAACAGGAAGCGCTTGCCACCTTCCTGCCGCTCTGTGAGCAACGCGGCATCGGCATCGTTCTCGGCGGTCCCTACAATTCCGGCATCCTGGCGACTGGGCCGAAGCCAGGCGCCTATTACAATTACTCCGAGGCGCCAAGTGACATCATGGAACGCGTCGGGCGCATCGAGGCCGTCTGCGAGCGCCATGGCGTCAGGCTGATTGAGGCGGCGCTGCAGTTTCCGCTGCTGCACCCTTCCGTGGTGTCGGTCATCCCCGGCGGCCAGCGGCCGAGTGAAGTCGAAAGCAACCGCGCCCTGCTCGATGCCAAGCTGCCCGCGGCGCTGTGGGCCGACCTCAAGCAGGAAGGCCTGATGCGTGCGGATGCGCCGGTGGGCTGAAGGCTCGCCTCAGCGGGCTGACGGCCTGCCGCCATCGAGGCAAAAGAAAAGCCGGGCGAACCCGGCTTTTCAACATTCTCTGAAAAAATTTTTAGTTGACCGCGTCCTTGAGGCCTTTGCCGGCCGAGAACTTCGGCACGGTACGCGCCGGAATCTTCACTTCCGCGCCAGTCTGCGGGTTGCGGCCAGTCGATGCCGCACGCTTGGAGACGGTGAAATTTCCGAAGCCGACGAGCCGTACATCGCCGCCCTTCTTCAGTTCGCCAGTGATGACGGAGAACACCGCCTCAACCGCCGACTGTGCGTCACCCTTCGAAATGCTCGCGGATTCAGCGACAGCGGAAACCAGTTCGTTCTTGTTCATAAAAATTCCCTTCCATGAGAAAACCGGAACTTTCGACTCATCCGGCAGGAGAGGGACTTTAGAAAGAAGCGCTCGCAAACCCAAGTCAAAAAGCCGGAAATAAGTTGAAAAAAGCCCGGAAAAGGTGGGTTTTTCACATGAAAAAGCCGGGCTCAAGGCCCGGCTCTCTCTTTGTGCACTGCAACTTTAGTAGTTTCTAATGTGCAAGCGACTTTCCAGCATCGTCAACGGTATCGGTGGAAGCCGGCGGATTGACCGGCTCGACCCACTCGATCGGCTCCGGCATGCGCACCAACGCGTGCCTCAGAACCTCGCCGACACGTGAGACCGGAATGATCTCCATACCGTTCTTCACATTGTCCGGTATCTCCGCCAGATCCTTGGCGTTGTCTTCCGGGATCAGCACCTTCTTGATGCCGCCGCGCAATGCGGCGAGCAGCTTCTCCTTGAGGCCGCCGATCGGCAAAATGCGGCCGCGAAGCGTTATCTCGCCAGTCATCGCCACATCGGCCCGGACCGGAATACCAGTCATGACAGACACGATGGCTGTCGCCATGGCAGCACCTGCAGACGGACCGTCCTTCGGCGTGGCGCCTTCGGGCAAGTGGACGTGGATGTCACGCTTGTCGAACAGCGGCGGCTCGATGCCGAAATCGATGGCCCGCGAGCGGACATAAGAGGCCGCCGCCGAGATCGATTCCTTCATCACGTCGCGCAGATTGCCGGTCACCGTCATGCGGCCCTTGCCGGGCATCATGACGCCTTCGACCGTCAGCAGCTCGCCGCCGACTTCTGTCCAGGCAAGACCGGTGACGACACCGACCTGATCGTCAGCCTCGACCTGGCCGAAGCGGAAGCGCGGAACACCGAGGTAATCGGCGAGGTTCGCCGCCGTGATGCTCACCGTCTTCTTCTTCGTCTTCAGGATCTCGGTCACCGCCTTGCGCCCGAGCTTCATCAGCTCGCGCTCCAGGCTTCTGACGCCCGCTTCACGGGTGTAGGTCTGGATGATGCCGCGGATCGCGTCCTCGCCGACGGAGAATTCCTTCGGCTGCAGGGCATGATCGCGGATCACCTTGGGCATCAGGTGACGCTTGGCGATCTCGATCTTCTCGTCCTCGGTGTAGCCGGCGATACGGATGATCTCCATGCGGTCCATCAGGGGCGCAGGGATGTTCAGCGTGTTCGCCGTCGTCACGAACATCACGCTCGACAGGTCGTATTCGACCTCGAGGTAATGGTCCATGAACGTCGAGTTCTGCTCGGGATCGAGCACCTCGAGCAAAGCCGATGACGGATCGCCGCGGAAGTCCTGGCCCATCTTGTCGATCTCGTCGAGCAGGAAGAGCGGGTTGGACTTCTTGGCCTTCTTCATCGACTGGATGACCTTGCCGGGCATCGAGCCGATATAGGTGCGGCGGTGGCCACGGATCTCGGCCTCGTCACGCACGCCGCCAAGCGCCATGCGGATGAACTCGCGGCCGGTCGCCTTGGCGATCGACTTGCCGAGTGAGGTCTTGCCGACGCCGGGAGGGCCGACGAGGCACAGGATCGGCCCCTTCAGCTTCTTCTGGCGGCTTTGCACGGCGAGATACTCGACGATGCGGTCCTTGACCTTGTCGAGGCCGAAATGATCGGTGTCGAGCACGTTCTGCGCAAACGCCAGGTCCTGCTTGACCTTGGAGTTCTTGCCCCACGGGATCGACAGGATCCAGTCGAGATAATTGCGCACGACGGTCGATTCCGCCGACATCGGCGACATCGTCCGCAGCTTCTTCAACTCGGCTTCCGCCTTTTCGCGGGCCTCCTTGGAGAGCTTGGTCTTCTTGATGCGCGCCTCGATCTCGGCGGCCTCGTCGCGGCCGTCCTCGCCTTCGCCGAGCTCCTTCTGGATCGCCTTCATCTGCTCGTTGAGGTAATATTCGCGCTGCGTCTTCTCCATCTGGCGCTTGACGCGCGAGCGGATGCGCTTCTCCACCTGCAGGACGGAGATTTCGGCTTCCATGAAACCCATCGCCTTTTCCAGCCGTTCCTTGACGGACAGCGTGGCCAGCATCTCCTGCTTCTCGGGGATCTTGATGGCGAGGTGCGAGGCAACCGTATCGGCGAGCTTGGAATAGTCGTCGATCTGGCTGGCGGCGCCCACCACTTCAGGCGAGATCTTCTTGTTCAGCTTGACGTAGTTTTCGAAGTCGGTGACGACCGAACGGGCGAGCGCCTCGACCTCGACCTCTTCCTCCTCCGGCTCGACCAGCGCCGTGGCGGTAGCTTCGTGGAAGTCCGGACGGTCGGTGAACGAGACGATCTTGGCACGCGAAGCGCCTTCGACCAGCACCTTGACGGTGCCGTCGGGCAGCTTCAGCAATTGCAGCACACTGGCGAGCGTGCCGATGTCGAAGATCGCATCGGGCTCGGGATCGTCATCGGCGGCATTCATCTGGGTGGCAAGCAGGATCTGCTTTTCCTGACCCATAACCTCTTCCAGCGCCTTGATCGACTTTTCACGCCCGACAAAGAGCGGAACGATCATGTGCGGGAACACCACGATGTCGCGCAGTGGGAGGACTGCGAAGACGCCGTCGCTGGGAGCCTTGGATATTTTGGCCATTGTCCAACCTTTCATGTCGCGGCCGCTAATTGAGCCAACCGCGAATCTCATATTAACGACCGGGGATCGTTCCGCCTACCACCGTTTGTGACGGGAGTTTTACAGCACAGAATTCGGCACCACGGCCTTCCGATGTTAGTTGGATGCACGAGGGGCAAAGATCAAGGGTCGACACGTTCGTTCATCCACTCCGTCACAAGGATCGGTACCTCACCACAGCAAAACGGCGCCCCGCGGGCGCCGTTCCATAAAAAGGTTAGGCCAGATGCCAGATCAGGCGCTGACGTTGCCCTTCTTTTCCTTCTGCTCGGAATAGATGTAGAGCGGCCGGGCGCTGCCGGTCACCACTTCTTCCGAAATCACCACTTCGCGCACGCCTTCCAGAGCGGGCAGTTCGAACATGGTGTCGAGCAGGATTGCTTCCATGATCGAGCGCAGGCCACGGGCGCCGGTCTTGCGCTCAATGGCGCGCTTGGCGATCGCCGACAACGCATTCTCATGGAAGGTCAGGTCGACACTCTCCATCTCGAACAGCCGCTGATACTGCTTGACCAGCGCGTTCTTCGGCTCGGTCAGGATCTGGATCAGCGCCGGCTCGTCAAGGTCTTCAAGCGTCGCCAGGACCGGCAGACGGCCGACAAACTCGGGGATGAGGCCGAACTTCAAGAGATCCTCGGGCTCGACCAGGCGGAACACGTCGCCGGTGCGACGATCCTCGGGCGAAGCCACGATGGCGCCGAAGCCGATGGAAGTCTTCCTGCCGCGATCCGAGATGATCTTGTCCAGCCCGGCGAAGGCGCCGCCGCAGATGAACAGGATGTTGGCGGTGTCGACCTGCAGGAACTCCTGCTGCGGATGCTTGCGGCCGCCCTGCGGCGGCACGGAGGCAACGGTGCCTTCCATGATCTTCAGAAGCGCCTGCTGCACGCCCTCGCCCGACACGTCGCGGGTGATCGATGGGTTGTCGGACTTGCGCGAGATCTTGTCGATTTCATCGATGTAGACGATGCCGCGCTGGGCGCGCTCGACATTGTAGTCGGCCGACTGCAGCAGCTTCAGGATGATGTTTTCGACGTCCTCGCCGACGTAACCGGCTTCGGTGAGCGTCGTCGCGTCGGCCATGGTGAAGGGCACGTCGATGATGCGGGCCAGCGTCTGGGCAAGCAGCGTCTTGCCGCAGCCGGTCGGGCCGATCAGCAGGATGTTGGATTTCGCCAATTCGACGTCGTTGTTCTTGCCGGCATGCGCGAGGCGCTTGTAGTGGTTGTGGACCGCCACCGACAGCACGCGCTTGGCGTAGGGCTGGCCGATGACATAGTCGTCGAGAACCTTCAGGATCTCCTGCGGGGTCGGCACGCCCTCGCGCGACTTCACCATCGAGGTCTTGTTCTCCTCGCGGATGATGTCCATGCACAGCTCTACGCACTCGTCGCAGATGAACACCGTTGGGCCGGCGATCAGCTTGCGCACCTCGTGCTGGCTTTTGCCGCAAAACGAGCAATAAAGCGTGTTCTTCGAATCACCGCTGTTGTTGCCGACTTTGCTCATTTTCCTGTCCTTTCATGGCCGCCCGCCGATGGTCTGGCTGAAAGGGCGCGCATATCCTATCTATCGCGGGAATTCGCCGCCGCCAGTGTCCCGGCTCCCGCAACGCATTCCGTACGAAACACAAATCAGAAAACGTCGCAATGATTCGCGCCAACCCTGCACAAAGCTAAGCCGTCGAAAATCAACATAGCCTTAACGTAGGCAATCCCATCCACCGAGGGAACAGCCAATTGTGGCCGAAATGCCGCAAATCCCAGCAAAAGCGCGTTATCCCGCCACCCAACTGCCATGCAGCGATTATGCCGCAGCGCCTTCGACCGGCTCGCGCGACGAAATGACCTTGTCGATGAGGCCGAAATCCTTGGCTTCGTCGGCTGTCATGAAATGGTCGCGGTCAAGCGTCTTTTCAATGTCTTCGTAGCTCTTGCCGGTGTGTTTGACGTAGACCTCGTTGAGGCGGCGCTTCAGCTTGATGATGTCCTGCGCGTGCCGCTCGATGTCGGAGGCCTGGCCCTGGAAGCCGCCGGAAGGCTGGTGAACCATGATACGGGCGTTCGGCGTGGCAAAACGCATGTCCTTGTGGCCGGCGGTCAGAAGCAGCGAGCCCATCGACGCCGCCTGGCCGATGCACAGCGTCGACACTGCCGGCTTGATGAACTGCATGGTGTCGTAGATCGCCATGCCCGAGGTCACCACGCCGCCCGGCGAGTTGATGTAGAGATTGATCTCTTTCTTCGGGTTCTCGGCCTCGAGGAACAAAAGCTGTGCACAAACCAGCGTCGCCATACCGTCTTCGACCGGGCCGGTGATGAAAATGATGCGCTCTTTCAGCAGGCGCGAGAAAATGTCGTAGGCCCGCTCGCCGCGATTGGTCTGCTCGACCACCATCGGAACGAGGTTCATGTAGGTTTCGACGGGGTTCTTCATGGACTACCCTTTTTGGAGATGGGATTCCGGCGCCGGAACATCGGGCAGAATCGGTTCTTGACGGTTAGAATGTAAATAGGATGCCGGCTCACCCTAGCGCAAGGCCGCCTCTCCTAGCCATCTGGTTAAGTCGAATCAAGGTTTCCGCGCAAGGGAAGCCCGAACACGGCCAGCGGCGTTTTTGCGGTGTAGCAATTCCTTAACCGCGTCGCTTAACGAAACGCGGCGAAACCGCTTTCCCCCGGAGAACCATCCCCTACAGTTCAACGTTGAACCTCACCTTCTCGCGTTCAAACAGGGGGAGTGCCATGATCAGGAAAACTGTTTGCCTCGCCATTTCCGGCCTTGCCGGTCTCGGCATGGTGTCCGATGCGGTCGCCGGCGGCCGGGCCGCCGAATGCTATGAGCCGGTGCACAGGCCGGCGCTCTATGACACCGTCTATGAAGACGTCATGGTCAGTCCCGGCGGGCAGTTGGTCCACTACGACCCGCCGATCTACGGCACGCTCGAGCGCGTCGAGCAGATCGCGCCGCCCCGAGTCACCTATGACATCGTACCGGCGAGAACCCGCACCGTTTACCGCACGGTCCAGGTCGACGATGGCGGCTATGCCTGGGAATGGCGCGTCATCCACGGCCGCAAGGTGCTGTGCAAGGTGTGGCGCAAGGCGCGCTATGCGCGCGTCGCCGAAACGGTGGTGGTTGAACCGGAGCGCACCCGCCGGGTTGTGCTGCCGGCCGAATATGAGAGCGTCGCCCATGAAGTGCTGGTGCGGCCCGAGCGGCGGCACGTCACCCAGATAGCGCCGTCATACCAGAGGATGGCGCGCCGGGTGGTGGTGCAGGAAGGCTCGACCAGCTGGCGCCGCGTGCATATTGCCAGGCATTGCGATGATTAGACTTCGGTACTTCGCCGAGGTCCGCCTCGGTTGGCTCAATCCATAGGGCCGTCGGGTGCCAACATCCGGTCTGGCACCAAGCCGGCAAGCCGCGGTAATGGTCTGGCATGACCACATCCATGCCGCCCTACCTCGCCTTTGATCCAGCCACGCGCCGCCTGCGGCTCGATCCGCACGAACCGGCGTTTTTCCAGAACCCCTACGACGCCTATGCCGTCCTGCATGGCGCATCGAATGCCTTCTTCTGGGAGGAATTCGGCTTCTGGTGCTTTGGCGGCTTCGACGACGTCAACCGGCTGTTGCGCGACCGCCGCTTCGGCCGCCAGAACCCGGCCGGCATTCCCGACAGCCGCGGCATCGGCGAGGATCGCTCGCATTTGGCCGCTTTCGACGGCATCGAGAGCAATTCGATGCTGGAGCTGGAGCCGCCGGTGCACACCAGGCTCAGAACCCTGGTCAACCGCGCCTTCGTCTCGCGCCAGGTCGAGCGGCTGCGGCCGCGCGTGGAGGCGCTGGCCAATGAGCTGATCGACCGTTTCGAACCGCGCCAGGTCGATCTATTGCCCAGCTTCGCCGCACCTTTGCCGATCACCATCATTGCCGAAATGCTCGGTGTGCCGGTCGAAATGGGGCCGCAACTGCTCGACTGGTCGCACCGGATGGTGGCCATGTACATGCATGGCCGGACGCGCGAGACCGAGGAAGCGGCCAATCGCGCCGCGCGCGATTTTTCCGACTTTTTGCGTGGCTATGTCGCTGAGCGGCGCAAGAAGCCTGGCGACGACCTGCTATCGCTGCTGATCGCGGCACAAGAGGATGGCCAGAAGCTGTCCGAGGATGAACTGGTGTCCTCGGCCATCCTGCTGCTCAATGCAGGCCACGAGGCGACCGTCCATCAAACCGGCAACGCCGTGCGCACGTTGCTGGCGCAAGGCGGCGACCCCGGCCGTTTCTTCACCTCGCCGGAAGCAACCGCTGCAACGGTCGAGGAGTGCCTGCGCTTCGACGCGCCGCTGCACATGTTCACCCGCTACGCCTATCAGGAGGTCGAGGTGACATCGGGGGTTGTCGTACAACCGGGCGAGACGGTCGGCCTGCTGCTCGGCATGGCCAATCATGATCCGCTTGCCTTTGCCGAACCTGGCGCCTTCCGGCCCGGCCGACTAGACCAGAAGAATGTCTCGTTCGGCGCCGGTATCCATTTCTGCATCGGTGCGCCGCTGGCGCGGCTGGAGTTGCAGGTGTCGCTGAAAACCCTGTTCGAGCGGCAGCCGCAACTCCATCTTGCGGAGGAGCCGCGCTTCCGCGACACCTATCATTTCCATGGGCTGGAAAAGCTCATTGTGAGCTCGTGAGGACGGCGGAGCCGACGCATGCCCAAGAAAATGAGATTCGCCTTTCTACAGGAACCACCCTTCTGCTTTATCGACGGATCGGGACGTCTGGGCGGCAGCGATGCCTGCCTGGCCAAGAGGGTCTGCCTGACGCTCGGGCTGGAACTTTTGCCCATCGAGACCGAGTTTGCCGAGCTGCTGCCTGGGCTTGCCGAAGATCGGTGGGACATAACCACCGGCCTGTTCATTTCCGACGACCGCCGGAAGCTGGTCGACTTCACAAGGCCGATCTGGATGCTGGCGGATGGATTGCTGGTCGCGAAAGACAATCCCCGCGCCTTTGATGGCTATCGGTCCATCGCCAATGATCGGACGGCGCTGATCGGCGTCATTTCGGGCCAGATCCAGCACCGGACGGCCCTGCAAAACGCTATTCAGCCCGAACGGCTAAGGATATTTGCCACCCAGGCCGAAGCAGCTAACGCCGTCGCGGCCGGCGTGGTGCATGCCTATGCGAGTGTAGCGCTCGCGCATCGCGGCTATTTGAGCCGGCGACCGGACGCGCCTCTCGACGTCGTCGACGTCCCGGCAGTCGAAAAACAGCCAGCGCCCGGCGCTTTCGCTCTCGCCAAAGGCAGTGCCACCCTGCTCCAGCGCGTCGACTTATGTCTCAGTGATTTGCTTGGCAGTCCCTGGCACAGGGAGATGATGAGCGGATACGGCTTTTCCGACACTGACATCGATCGGCTTTTGTGAAGTCCAAGCGCGCCGCGTGATCAGAGCTTGATCACATACTCCTTGCGGGTCGTTTCAAGCACTTCCCAGCTGCCCCTGAAGCCTGGCCTGAGCACGAAACTGTCGCCGGCGCGCACCGTGCGGGCCTCGCCGCCGTCCTCGGCAACCACCGAGACGCCGGAAAGGATGTGGCAGAACTCCCATTCGTCATATTCGATGCGCCATTTGCCCGGCGTCGCTTCCCAGATGCCGGCATAGAGGCGGCCATCGCGCTCCTCGACATTCCAGGTGCGGAACTTCGGATCGCCCGCAATCAGACGATCCGGCGCCGGGGCGTCATGTTCGGCGTCGACGCTGTCGGTCGATATTGTCAGGTAATGCGCGGACAGGGTTTGCCTCCAACAGGTTAGTGAGTAGTGAGTAGTGAGTAGTGAGTAGTGAGTAGTGAGTGGAAAGCGCTCCCTCGAGCGGGTGGCTAATCACTAATCACTGCTACTAACAAATACCGGCTACTACTCACTACTCACTACTCACTCAAAAAATCAAACCTTGGCCAAAGCCTGTTCCAGATCGGCGACGATGTCGTTGACATCCTCGATGCCAACCGACAGCCGGACCGTGTCCGGTCCCGCACCCGCCTTGACCTTCTGCTCGTCGGAAAGCTGGCGATGCGTGGTCGATGCCGGATGGATGACCAGCGACTTGGTGTCGCCGACATTGGCGAGGTGCGAGAACAGTTCGAGCGCCTCGACGAACTTGATGCCGGCCTCGTAGCCGCCCTTCAGGCCGAAGGTGAAGACAGCACCGGCGCCTTGCGGCGAGTATTTCTTCTGCAGCGCGTTGTTCTTGTCGCTGGGCAGGCCGGGATAGTTGACCCAGGCGACCTTGGGGTGGTTGGACAGCCAGCCGGCTACGGTGATCGCATTGTCGCAATGGCGCTGCATCCTGAGCGGCAAGGTCTCCAGCCCGGTCAGGATCAGGAAGGCATTGAACGGCGAAATTGCCGGGCCGATGTCGCGCAGGCCGAGCACGCGCGCGGCGATGGCGAAAGCGAAATTGCCGAAGGTTTCGTGCAGGACAAGCCCGCCATATTCGGGGCGCGGCTCCGACAGCATCGGATATTTGCCGGATTTCGACCAGTCGAACGTGCCGCCATCGACGATGGCGCCGCCGATCGAATTGCCGTGGCCGCCGATGAACTTGGTCAGCGAATGGACGACGATGTCGGCGCCATGCTCGATCGGCCGCACCAGATAGGGCGAGGCCAGCGTGTTGTCGACAATGAGCGGCAAGCCGTGCTTGCGGGCGATGTCGCCGATCTTCTCGATGTCGACGAAGACGCCGCCGGGATTGGCCAGGCTCTCGATGAAGATCGCCTTGGTCTTGTCGTCGATCTGGCTTTCGAAAGTGGAGACGTCGTTGGTGTCGGCCCAACGCACCTCCCAGCCGAAATTCTTGAAGGCATGGCCGAACTGATTGATCGAACCACCGTAAAGCCTTGTGGCTGCGACGAAATTATCGCCAGGCCGCATGAGATTGTGGAACACGATCACCTGTGCGGCATGGCCGGAAGCGACGGCAAGTGCAGCCGTGCCGCCTTCGAGCGCCGCGATCCGCTCTTCCAGCACCGCCTGGGTCGGGTTCATGATGCGGGTGTAGATGTTGCCGAAGGCCTTCAGCCCGAACAGCGAAGCGGCATGGTCGGCATCGTCGAACACAAAGGAGGTCGTCTGGTAGATCGGCGTGGCGCGTGCGCCCGTCGCCGGGTCGGGCTTGGCGCCGGCATGGACGGCGAGCGTGTTGAAACCGGGCGTGCGGGTCATCGAAAACCTCCCTGAGCGGTAAACGTGTGAATGATGAAATGGTCAATGGTCAATGGTGAGCGATGAATGGTGGTCGCAAAGTCGGCCAGTCCCACCTTGATTGCAAGCCGCTCGTATGCGGCTTTACCCGGCTTCCAGGAAAATCCTTCTATTCACCATTCACCATTCACTGCCTTACTTCTGGCGCACACCGAAACTCTGGAATCCCGACCGCATCAGCGGCTTCTTCGACGAAAGCACACCGGAGTTGACGCCGGTCCAGCCGATCTCGCCCGACAGCTTGCCATATTCGATCTTCGGGCAGCGGTTCATCACCACCTTGATACCGGCCGCCTCGGCACGCGCGGCCGCCTCGTCGTCGCGCACGCCAAGCTGCATCCAGATCACCTTCGGCAAGGGGTCGAGCTTCAGCACCTCATCGACAATGCCGGGCACCGATGCAGAGGCGCGAAAGATGTCGACCATGTCGACCGGCTCCGGCAGATCGGCAAGGCTGGCATAGGTCATGCGGCCGAGGATTTCCTTGCCGGCCTGCCCAGGATTGATCGGAAACACCGAAAAGCCCTTGGCCAGCAGATATTTCAGCACGAAAAAGCTCGGCCTGACATCGTTGGCCGACGCGCCGACCATGGCGATGGTCTTCACAGAATTGAGGATGCCGCCGATATAGGCATTGTCGTAGCTATCGTGATTCACTCGTCGGTCTCCCTCAGTGCTTCCTCCATAAAGGACTGCGGGTCCGTGCAGAAGTCGCGCATCATGCGAAAATGATCCGTATCGGTGAAATCTGTGGGGTCGAGGCCGAAGCGGCTGATGCGAAACAGCCGCGCGCCCGGACAAGCCATCAGCAGCGGCGAGTGCGTCGCCATGATCACTTGCGCCGTGCCGGACCGGTCCATCTGCCGCAGCATCTTTAGCAGCTCAATCTGCCGCGATGGCGACAGCGCGCTTTCGGGCTCGTCGAGGATGTAGATGCCTTGCCGGCGGCAGCGCTCCTCGAAGAAGCGGATGAACCCTTCGCCATGCGACCACGATAGAAAGTCCGGTGGCGGCGGTCCGAACGGGTCTTCGAGTGCCGCCTGGTCGAGATAGCGCGCGACCGAGTAAAAAGATTCGGCACGAAAGAACCAGCCGGCGGTGACTTTTGGCAGCCAGTGGCCGCGGAATGTATTCGCCAGTGCCGCACCGCTCTTGTCGATGGCGATGGAATGATCGACCGGACGATAGCCCTTGCCGCCGCCGGCCTCGTCGTAACCGGCCAGCGCGCCGATGGCTTCCAGCAGTGTCGATTTGCCGGTGCCGTTTTCACCGACGATGATGGTGATCGGCGTGGTGAATTCGAGCTCGAATTCGCGGCCGCGGAACAGCGGCAGGTTCCATGGATATTTTTCCCAATCTTCCACGCGCTCGGGGTCAATCAGGATGCGTTTGAGATAAGGCGCCTTAAGCCGGGTCAGTTGCTTGCGATAGCCCATGCGGACGCTCAGTCCGGCAGCGAGATGGTGCCGTCATCCGCGATCGGGAAGGCCGGATTGTGTGCGACTTCCCAGACATGGCCGTCGGCATCGGCGAAATATCCATACCAGCCGCCCCAGAAGGCGCGGCCTGCCGTCTTGACGATCCTGCCGCCGGCCTTCTCGGCGGCCGCCAGCACGTCGTCGACTTCGGCATCGGAGCGGGTGTTGTAGGCGAGGTAGACCGCCGACGGTGCTGCGGCGAAGGCAATGCCTGAATCCTCCTCGGCGCTTGGCCTCGGGAACAGGCCGAGAATGGCGCCGCCCATCTGGAAGAAGGCGACGCCATCGGTGATGCCGGCGTGGCGCTTCAGGCCCATGCCCTCGTAAAAGCGCACGGCGCGCTCGAGATCGTCGGTGGCGATGGTGATGATGGAGATGCGTGGTTCCATGGATCGAAAACCTATTCGTCCGTCCATTCCGGTTTGCGCTTGCCGATGAAGGCGCCGATGCCTTCCTCGGCGTCGCGGGCCAGCATGTTCTCGACCATGACGCGGCCGGTATAGGCATACGCGTCCGCCAACCCCATCTCGGCCTGCGCGTAAAAGGCTTCCTTGCCGGTCTTGACCACCAGAGATGATTTGGAGGCAATGGTTTGCGCGTATTTGGTGACGATCTGATTCAGGTATTCGCGCGGCACGACGCGGTTGACCAGGCCGAATTCCTTGGCGGTTGCGGCATCGATGGTCTCGCCGGTGAGCAGCATTTCCATGGCGTGCTTGTGAGACACGTTGCGTGACAGCGCCACCATCGGCGTCGAACAAAACAGGCCGATATTGACGCCCGGCGTGCAGAAGGTCGCTTCATGCGAGGCAATGGCGAGGTCGCAACTGCAAACCAGTTGCAGCCCCGCAGCGGTGGCTAGGCCATCGACTTCGGCGATGATCGGGAGCGGATGGCGCACGATCTGCTGCATCAACGCCGCGCAAGCCGAAAATGTCTGCTCGAAAAACCCCTTGCCCTTGTCGGCGTCGGCGCGGCGCGCGGTCATTTCCTTGAGATCGTGACCGGCGCAGAAGACTTTCCCGGCGGCCGCCAAGACGATGACGCGGACCGATTTGTTGGCCTTGGCACGGTCGAGCTCGGCGCTCAATGCCGCCATGACGGAAAGCGACAAGGCATTGGCGGGCGGATTGGCGAGCGTCAGGCGCAGCACGCCCTTGTCCAGCCCGGCGATGACCGGCCCGTCTATGGCAACAGGTTTGATCGAAAGGATTTCGGCCATGACAAGGGTCTCCGCGATTCCGCCGGGCGCCGCCAGACTATCTAATATCGGATCGAGTTTCATCAACACCCATCGCTTGCGCCAGAGGTGTTGCCAGAAGCGCATCATTGCGTTCATACAGGCCCGGCATAGAACGAGAGACCGACATGCCCGCCCAGGATAATCTCAAGCCGGTGCTGACGGCGGCTGAAGTCAATGCGCTGATGGCCAGCGTCTATCCGCAGCTCAACGACGAATTCACCTCCTACGAGGCGCTCGATGTTTTCCCTGGCGGCTGCACTGTGCGGCTCAACGCCAACGAACGGCATTTGCGTCCCGGCGGCACGGTATCGGGTCCGTCGCTGTTCACGCTGGCCGACATTGGCGGCTATGTCTGCGTGCTCAGCCACGCAGGACCGGATGCGCTTTCGGTTACGGTCAACCTCAACATCAATTTCGTCCGCAAGGCCGAAGCCGGGCCGATCGACGGCCATTGCCGCATCCTGAAGCTGGGCAAGAGCCTGATGGTCTTCGATATCGACATCGTCGCCGGACCGAAGGGACCCACGGTAGCGCATGCGACCGGCACCTACTCGATCCCGCCGAAGCGCGCCGCCGATGTGGTAAAATAATACCTTTTGGTTAAACCTTTGTTTTTATTGCACTTTACGAGCAGACGTGCTTTTCCCGCGCCTTGACGTGCCCACTCCCCTCGCCTATAAGCCGTCACGAAGCAGCGGCCCGCAAAGGCCGCCGTTTTGTTATTGGCGGCGGGCAAATGCCTTGTCGCCAATCCAAGCAACAAGAAACGCCTTCTTCGGAAGGTCCTAACCGAAAGCAGAAAAATCCATGGCAACCTTTTCGCAGAAGCCTGCGGATGTGGTGAAGAAGTGGGTGCTGATCGACGCCGAGGGTCTCGTCGTCGGCCGTCTCGCCACTGTCATCGCCAATCATCTTCGCGGCAAGCACAAGCCCACCTTCACCCCGCATGTCGACGACGGCGACAACGTCATCGTCATCAATGCCGACAAGGTGGTGTTCACCGGCAAGAAGTTCACCGACAAGGTCTACTACTGGCACACCGGTCACCCCGGCGGCATCAAGGAGCGCACCGCGCGCCAGCTGCTCGAGGGTCGTTTCCCCGAGCGTGTCGTCGAGAAGGCCGTCGAACGCATGATCCCGCGCGGGCCGCTCGGCCGTCGCCAGATGAAGAACCTCCGCGTCTATGCAGGCACGGAACATCCGCATGTCGCCCAGCAGCCCGTCACCCTCGACGTCGGCGCGCTGAACGCCAAGAACAAGAAGGTTGCATAAGATGGCTGAGCTTTCCTCGCTCGCAGAATTGGGCGCCGCCACCGGCAACACCAACACCCAGCCGGCAGCACCCGTGCATGTCCAGAAGCTCGACAAGTCGGGCCGCGCCTACGCCACCGGCAAGCGCAAGAACGCCATTGCGCGCGTCTGGGTGAAGCCGGGTTCCGGCAAGATCGTCGTCAACGACAAGGAATTCGCGACCTATTTCGCGCGTCCGGTCCTGCAGATGATCCTCAACCAGCCGATCATCGCTTCCAACCGCGCCGGCCAGTACGACATCGTCGCCACCGTCATCGGCGGCGGCCTGTCCGGCCAGGCCGGTGCCGTTCGTCACGGCATCTCCAAGGCGCTGACCTACTACGAGCCGGCACTGCGCGCCGTGCTCAAGAAGGGCGGCTTCCTGACCCGCGACAGCCGCGTCGTCGAGCGCAAGAAGTACGGCAAGGCGAAAGCCCGCCGCAGCTTCCAGTTCTCGAAGCGCTAAGCGTATCGGGCTTCAAGCAATCGAAAGGCCGCTTCCGGGCGGCCTTTTTTGTTTTGCGGTCACGGCAGTCACCCCACCCCCGCCTTCGGCGCGACCTCCCCATCGAGGGCATAGGCGCTAAGATAGGTATTGCCCTGCGGAATCGGGTGTGATTCTACACTGCGATGACACACGAATCGCTTGTTGATGA